>CAZCJG010000175.1:0-9681 GCA_964498575.1 uncultured Anaerolineales bacterium
AAGCCGGACTACCCGGTCATGCCCTACGTAATCGACTACACCCAGGGCCATGCCGCGGACATCTCCACCGACCGTGTGATCGCCTTCCGCTTCCTCCAGCCGCGCGCCGCCGGTCAGACGATCATCGCCTGGTCGCGCGACGGCCAGCCGGCGCGCCTCGAGGTCGAAGCACGCTCGAATCGGCCGGCGACGGTGACGACCTTTCCGAAGGACATGCTGATGTCCGGCAAGTGCTGCGGCCAAGCCAGCGTCGCGCCCGCGGAGGGGAAGTACCGCTTCGACGTGGGCGCGGATGCGCAGTTCATCAGCATCGATCGCGAGTGATGCGGTGTGCCGCGGGCAGCTCGCTCGATTTCCTGGTCGGTAGGACAATGGGTGGTTGCCTCAGCCGCTCTAGCTATCTCCGGTGCCCCGTGATGATCGTTCAACCTGACCAAGCTAAGCAGATCAAGCCCGACACCATCCTCCGCGGCCCGCTGTTCCCGGAGCCGAGAAGATGGTCATGGCAGGTCTCTTGATCAAGGAACGGCTGAGAGGCTGTTTGCCGGATGAGCCGGTGTGGCATACAATCTGCCGTAGTGGACAGCCCTGTCTCGCTATGGTGCCGTTGGGTGAACGCGAAGGGATGGCAGTACGGTGATCACCACGACGTCGATGCGCTCGTCGACTACGAGGGCTACGATTGCACAAGCTATCCGGGTCCGGATCAGGGAGAAAGAAGCGCGCCATGATCACAAGCGAAATCCAGTCTACCGTCGTGCGAACCGGCCGCGGCCTGACCGTCGCCGGGACGCGCATCACGCTTTACGACATCGTCGGCTACTTTAAAGAAGGCTGGCCGCCCAAGCTCGTCGGCCAGTGGCTCAACCTCTCCGAGGAGCAAATGGCCGACGTGATGGACTATCTCGCCGTACATCGCAACGAAGTGGAGGCGGAGTATCAGCTCGTGCTCGCGCAGGCCGAGAAGGCCCGCGCCTATTGGGACGAGCGCAATCGAGAGCTCGATGCCTGCGTTGCCACCCTTCCGCCGCCGCCTGGCAAGGACGATCTCCTCGCCCGACTCCGGGCTCGCAAGGCGGAGCTGGGCATGCGGTGATCGATCTGCTGGTTGACCACAATGTCGAAGGGCACGCGGCACTGCTGTGGGCCACACTGCGCAAGGAAGGCTGGCTGGACCTATTGTCCAGTCGGCTCCTATCCTTTTCGGATGTCGGTCTCGCGCCTGATGCTCCCGATCGCACGGTATGGCGCGTCGCACAAGCCCAGCGGCTCTTGCTGCTGACCGCCAATCGCAATATGCAGGGTGAGGATTCGCTTGAGCAAACCATTCGCGAGGAGAATCAATCGACCTCGCTTCCGGTTTTCACGATTCGCGACCTCAGTCGAATGGTGGAATCGGACTACCGTATTCTGTGTGCCACGCGCATCGTGGAAGTCGTAATCTACCTGGAGAGCTATCTCGGTGCCGGTCGGCTGTTCATCCCGTGATGCTCCGGCACCTGTCACCTGTGCGGCCAACCTCGCGTCCAGCACCCATCCATCGGAGGCCGCCGTGGCCCTCAAACCGTGGTACAAAGTCGTCACCCCCCGCGAGGATCGGCGCAGCGGCAAGCCGCTCGACGCCGCCGAGTTCGCCGTTCACCTCGACCAGGTGCGCGACGAACGCCTTGGGGCGAGATCGCCTACCCATCGAAAAAGAAAACCCAACCACCCGCCGGCCCGTCAGCACGACCACGGGGGCCCAGATCGGGCGCACACCTCACGCGGCACATGATCCCCACGTTGTGGGAACCTAACCCGCCAGCACCCATAGCCCGACCAGGCACACGGCATAGGCCGCGATCGCCGTCCAGGAGTCCAGCCCGAGCCGCGCGTAGCGCCGCTGGGGGCGCAGGATGATCGACATGCCGTACACCACCGTCAGCAGAATGCCGGCGCCGGCGAGCCAGATGTTGGAGGCGCCGGCGGAGGGCAGGGTCGGCGAGCCGGCGATCAGGTCGGCCAGCAGGAATAGGCAGACCTGGAAGGCGTTGCCGCCGAAGATGTCGCTCATCACCAGCCCGTAGTCGCCCAGGCGCACGGCGGCGATGCCGGTGCTGATCTCGGGCAGCGCGCTCGCCGCGGCCAGCACGGTCGCGCCGAAGACCACGCCGTCCAGGCCGAGGCCCGCGGCCAGCGCATCGCCGCTGCGCTCCAGGACCACGCCGGCGACCAGGGTCACCGCGCTGGCGCCGGCGAACACCGCCACGATCCGCGCGGTGGAGGCTTCGGCGTAGGCGGAGGGCGCTTCGGCGCTGCCCGCTGCGCCCTCTTCCGTCTCCGCGCCCGGCTCGTCCAGCCGCCAGGCCTCGCGCCGCCGCGAGCGGTTCAGCACGACCAGGCCCAGGGCCCAGACCCCGACGATCGCGATCGAGGCCGGGCTGACGCTGCCCAAGGACACGGACGAAGGCAGGATCGCGCCGAGGATGACCAGCCCGACGACCTGGATCACCAGCAGGGCTTCGAGCACGGGCAGCAGCGACGAGACCATCGCGCTGAGCGGGCGTTTGCCGCGCACCGCGGCGTCGCAGATCGCGAGCACCAGGGTCTGGACGGCGATGCCGCCGATCAGGTTGCCCGCGGCCATGCCCAGGTTGTCGTTCAGGGCGGCCGAGACGGTGATCGCCAGCTCCGGCAGGCTGCCCGCCAGCGCGAGCAGGATCATGCCGCCCAGCGCCTGCCCGAGGCCGAGCCGTTCGTCGAGCACGTCGGTGGTCTTGGATAGGATGATACCGGCGCCCCAGGTGAAGGCGGCGCCGAGCGTGAAGACGAGGATCAGCATGGGCAGGCTGAGGTTGTTCATGGGATGCTCCCGGGCGGTAGGAGAACGACGGCGTGCCGCGGTGCAGCGCCGGGGGACATCGTATGACTTTGATCCATCCAGCGCAAGAATCGATGGCCGGTTGGCGCCAGGCTACGCGCCGGCGCCCGCCGCCTCCAGCAGCTCCGCCTCCCGCTCCGCCGACAGCCCCGCCCGCATCGCGTAGTCCGCCTGACGGGCGGTCGCCCACGCCAGGGTGTCGCGGACCGTCTCGGCCAGGGGGCGGAAAGCAAGCCCGGCCGCGCGCGCCTTGCCGATGTCGACCGCCGTCAGGCCGCCGAACGCGGCGGGGATCCACAGCGGCATCTCGACGTAGGCGCCGACCTGATGGGCCGCGAGCAGGTCCTCGCCGATCCACACCGGGCGCGCGTCGCCGGCGGCCGCCGCCCGGCAGGTCTCGATCACCTCGCCCATCGTCAACGGGTAGGCCGGCCCGGTCGCGTTGTACACGCCGGTGCCGCCGGACTCGATCATGCGCACGATCCATTCCGCCAGGTCGCGCGCGTCGATCACCTGCACCGGGAAGTCCGGCTCCGCCGGCGCGGCGAAGGCCCCGCCGCGGGCGACGCGCACCGGCCAGTAGGTGAAGCGGTCCGAAGGATCGTGCGGGCCGACGATCAGGCCGGGGCGGACGTTCAGGACCCGGCCGGGCAGCGCCGCCTCGGCGGCCTCCTCGCACAGCGCCTTGAGCGGACCGTAGGTGTGGCCGTCGATGGTCTCGACACCGGGATCGTCCAGCCGGCCGACCGGGGCGGACTCGTCCAGGCTCGGCTCGGCGCTGTCGGCGTAGACCGAGATCGACGAGACGAAGGTGTAGTGATCGACCGCGCCCGCCAGCGCTTCGGCCGAGGCGCGCACCTGGCGCGGGAGGTAGCCGCAGGTGTCGACGCAGGCGTCCCAGCGGCGGCCGGCAAGCACGGCGAGATCCCGATTGCGGTCACCGCGCAGCTTCTCGACCTCGGGGAACAGGTCCGCGTTGTGCTGGCCGCGGTTGAAGAGCGTGACGCGGTGGCCGCGCGCCAGGGCGGCGGGGACGAGGTGCCGGCCGAGGAAGACCGTGCCGCCGATGATCAGGATGTCCACGATCGGCGAGGGGGGATCACGATAAACGGGGGATCAGGGTACTCGGTGTCCGGGTGACGCCAGGCCGGCGCCTACCGGAAGAACACCGCGAAGCCGCTGATCACCATGCTGATGGCGACCAGGATCCCGACGACGATCATGATCTTCTCGCTGCGGGACCGCTTGGTCGGACGCTTGTTGGCCATGGGCTACCTTCCTCACAAGAACAAGTTTTTGACGGGTATCGCGTGCGGGGCGGGCGTCACGCGTGGCGTTGCCGGGGCGGCCGGGCAATTATAGGCGGGCGCACAGGCCGCCGCAAGGCTTGCGGGGCAGGCGAGCCAGCTCGCGCGCCCTGGGATCGCGGGACCGCGCGTTGACGCGCCAAGCGCAGCTCGCCTGCCCCGCACCGTCAAGGGGCGCCGGCGGCCGGGTGCAGCGGGGATGGCCGCTCCAGGATCAAGGGCCAATCCGCGGTATGGGGCGCCATGTGCTGCGGCGTGCGCACGTCGGTGCCCATCCAGGGGTCCACCGGGATCAGCGGCGCGGGCGGATCCAGGACGACCGGCATCTCGGGGATCGGCGCCACGAACTCCATCGCGTCGGTGCCCTCGACGGGGAAGGGACCTTCTTGCGGCGGCTCGGCGATCGAGAGCGGCGCGCTGGGCGCGATGCGCAGGCCCAGCATGATCAGCGCGATCGCCACCACGGCGATCGTGCCGAACTCCATCCCGACCGAGCGGGTCAGGCGGCCCGCCAGGTATTGCTGGGTCACGCCCGTCAAGGTGTAAAAGGTCAGCAGGATCAAGGCGCCGCCGAACAGCGCGCGCAGGCCCAGCGCGTTGATCGCCCAGGTCACCTCGCCGGTGACCAGGGCGATGATCGCGGCATAGAGCCAGGTCGTCTTGAGCTGCTCCTCGGAGCCGCGCAAGAGGTCCAGCGCCAGCGGGAAGGTGACCAGGATGACCGCCGTCGCCGACAGCAGGCTGCGCACCTGGAAGGCCTGGATCGACACGAACAGCGCCAGCGCGGCGCTGTAGGTCGCGATGTTCAGGCTGAGCCGGGCCGTGCGGTAGTACGGGGCGCTCAGGCGTACCGTGCCGCACTCGGCGACCACCACGATGGCCAGCAGCGTGCCGAGGAAGATCAAGCTGCCCAGCCAGGGCCCGGTGTTGCCGAACTGGCGCGGTACCGAGCCGGCCGCCGCCAGCGTCACCAGGCCGGGCAGAATCCAAAACGTGGCCGAGTACCACAGCTCGACGTGCGTGCGGCCCGACAGCACCCGCACCAGCGTGTGCATCCCCACCGCGACCACCGCGAACAGCAAGCCGGCGACCAGCCACTGGCCGTTCAGGTTGATCCCCAGCGGCGAGCCGAGGACGTCGAACTCCACGTAGCGGCCGGGATAGACCCCGAGCGACAGCATCACGATGCCGGTCAAGACCAGGCACACCAGGATGACGATCTGCTCGCTGGGGAAGGGAGTCGAGGCTTCCGAGCGCGACATGTCGGCTCTCATCGTAGGGGAAGTATGGCCGGAGGGCAAGAAATCAGCCCGTCCCGGCCTGCTCCTTGTCCTCCATCGCCGCCCGCCAGTCCGGGATGTGCAGCGCGAAGGGATCGCGCGCGCGGACGTACAGCGGCCCGCCCATGCGGCTGATGGCGTGCAGCGCGGCCTGATCGACCTTGTAGTCGGCGTCGACCAGGTCTTCTCGGATGTGCCACATCACGATCTGGCCGACGAAGAGCGCGCTGACGCGCGGCGGCTCGCCGAGGTGCAGGGTGTGCAGGACGCGGCATTCGATGTGGATCGGCGACTCGGCGATGCGCGGCGGCTTGACCAGGGTCGAGGGCAGCGCGGTCAGGCCGGCGACCTCGATCTCGCTGACCCCCGGCGGGAAGTCCGCCGCGCTGAGCACCACCTTGTCGATCAGCTCCTCGGTCGCCAGATTGACCACGAACTCGCCGCCGGCCTCGATGTTGGCGCGGCTGTCCTTCGGGCGGCCCTCGCGGCTGCCGATGCTGACGGCCAGGGCCGGGACGTAGGAGTGGCAGCCCATGAAGTAGCTGAAGGGCGCCAGGTTGGGCCGGCCCTCGGCGTCGACGCTGGTCGTCCAGGCGATCGGGCGCGGGACGATTGTGCCGATGGTCAGCTTGTGGCAGGCGGCGGGGGGGATTTGGGCGGGGTCGATCGCGATATGCATGGTCCACACAACGGATTGCTAAGCGGATACGCGGATTGAGCGGATGGGACAGATTGGGGTAGCGTGGGTGAGTGTGGATGGGTCGAGATGGACGTGGGTGGGTGGGGAGCGTCAGGTTGGGGGAGGGGAGGGGATCAGGTGGGCGGGGCCGGCGGCGTGGTTGTGGAGGGTGGATTCGACGTCGTCGTGGGTGGCGAGCAGGGTTTCGAGCTCGGCGGCGGTGTCGCCTTCGCAGATCAGGTGGACGTTGGGACCAGCGTCCAGGGTGAACCAGACCGCGAGGCCCTCGTCGCGCCAGGTGCGGACCTGGTGGAGGAGGCGGACGGTCTCGGGGGTCCAGTAGAGCAGGGGCGGGTTGCCGGTCAGGGCGATCGCGTGCAGCGCGAAGGCTTCGGCTTCGATGGTGGCGCCGAGGGTCGGCAGGTCGCGCTCGTGGAGGGCTTGCAGCGCGCGCGGGAGCTCGGTTTGCAGGGCGGCGAGGCGGGTGGCGAAGAAGGGGCTGGCGGTGGCGGCGGCGTGCCCGTCGGTCGAGCCGGTGTGCTTGTGCGCGCGGCTAACGACGGCGACGACGTCGCGGAGGTCCCAGTGCTCGGCGGCGGCGATCGAGCTGGCGTAGGAGTCGGCGTCTGCCGGCGCGGCGTGCCAGAGGACGAAGCCGCCGGGGATCGAGCGCGCGGCCGAGCCCGAGCCGCGCCGCGCGAGGGCCGAGAGCTCGCATTCGCCCAGGCTCAGGCCGGCGGCGGCCGCGGCGGCCAGGGTCAGCGCGGCGAAGGCCGAGGCCGAGGAGGCGATGCCGGTGCCCATCGGGAAGCTGTTCTCGGACTCGACCAGGGCGCGCTCGCTGCCGCCTGCCCGGGCACGGATCAGGTCGAGGTGCCGGCTGACGCGCGCGCGGGCCGGGCCGATGCGCTCCTCGCCGTCGATGATCACGTGGTCGGCGTGCAGGCCGGGATCGAAGCGCACCGTGGTGCGTGTCGTCGCCGCGCTGAGGTTCATCGACAGGCTGTCGTTGTAGGGCAGGCGCAGGGCCGGGACGAGGTTGCCCCAGTACTTGACGAAGGCGATGTTGGCGTGGGCGATAGCCGTGGCGGCGCGGGTCATGCGGCGGGTCTCTCGGGTGGGGGATGCGTTCCAGCGGGGATTGTACCACGGTGGGGGCCGGGTTCAAACGCGGACCGTGCCGCGATCAGCCATGCCGATCGGTTATACTGTGCGCCGTGATGGTGATCCAGCGAAGCACGCGATGCGCCGCGACTGCCTAGCCGATCGGCCCGCGGTCTTCCTCGACCGCGACGGCACCCTGGTGCGCGACTTCGCCCACGGCGCCGATCCGGCCGCCTTCGAGCTGCTGCCCGGCGTGCCCGAGGCGCTCGGTGCGCTGGCGGGCGCCGGCTACCGGCTGGTCGTCGTCAGCAACCAATCCGGTGTCGCGCGCGGCTACTACACCGCCGGCGAAGCGCGCGCGACCGCCGCCCGCGTGGCCGCGTTGCTCGCGCGCCACGGAGTCCGCCTGTCCGGCTACTACTTCTGCCCACACCATAGGCGCGGGGCGATCCCGCGCTTCGCGGTGGCCTGCGCCTGCCGCAAGCCGGCGCCGGGGATGCTGCTGCGCGCGGCGGCGGAGCGGGGCCTGAATCTTGAAGCGTCATGGATCGTCGGCGACACACTGGGCGATGTCGGCGCGGGCCTCGCCACGGGGGTGCGGCCGGTGCTGCTCGATGTCGGGACGATCGCGCTGGCGGCGGGCAATGATCCGCCGGACGTGCTGGCGGACCCGCGAACCCTGATCGCGCGCAATCTGGCCCATGCGGCGCGGCTGATCCTGGGACCGCCGGCCTCCCGGCCGGCCCGACACCCGCCAACGTCCACCAGTACCTTCGGGACCTTGGAGACCTTCGATGTCGATGACGCCCCGCTCCCGCTGTCCAGCCTTATCCGCCCTGCCCCGCCGCCCGACGATCGCCGGCCCGGCACGTCGCACCCGCTGCCGGATGAGGCCTGGCTGGAACGGGCGCGGGCGGATGCGCGATTGTTTCACGACCGCGGATAAAGCGGGAGACTGAATCCATCCGCGTGATCTCGGGCCGGTCGAGCATCGGGAACAGTCGCTATCCTTCCGGCCGCCGATCGCTGATGGCTGCTTGGAGCCGGGGGGCGCATGGGCTTCTTGTCCCGATCCTCACGCCGGGTCCTGCGCGACGTGCCTCTTTGGGCCGCTGCCGGCCCATGCTATAATCAGGCCCGGCAACCGGGCCGGAGTCGCGACGAAGGGGGTAAGGGATCATGATCGAGGTGACGGTCGAAAGCATCCGCGTCAGCCTAGTCAACAGCCATCGTCTGGTCGTGCTGCGCGAGACCGACAGCCCGCGCTACCTGCCGATCTGGATCGGCAACTTCGAAGCCGAGGCGATCACGATGGGCCTGCGCCGCGACGAGGTTCCCCGGCCGATGACGCACGACCTCCTCAGCCTGGCGATTCGCTCGCTGGGCGCCAGCGTCAAGCACATCTGTGTCAGCGACCTGCGCGACGACACCTTCCACGCCCAGATCGTGCTCGAGCAACGCGGCCGCCGGATCGAGATCGACTCGCGCTCCAGCGACGCGATCGCCCTGGCGGTGCGGCTGGACGTGCCGATCTTCGTCAGCGAGCACGTGATGGACCAGGCCGGCCAGGTGCCGGCGGCGGAGTACGTGGAGCAGGCCGCGCCGCGCGCGCCGGAAGGCGACAGCCTCGAGGTCTTCCGCGACTTCTTCGATTCGCTCGACCTGGGCGAGGTCGGCGGCGAGGTTTGACCGCCGGCCCGATGCGCCACAGCTCCAATCCCACCCGCCGGGCCGGCACGCCGCCGGCCGCTTGAGCCCCGACATGTCCACCTTCGACGCGCTGGCGCCCGCCAACGTGGAGGCCGAGCTGGCCGTCCTGGGCGCGCTCCTCATCGACCCGGCGGCGATCATCCGCATCGTCGCCACCCTGCAGCCCGAGGACTTCTCGCGGCCCGGCCACGCCTGCATCTTCGCCGCGATGCGCGGCCTCTACGGCCGCCGCCAGGCGATCGACCTGGTCACCCTGGTCACCGAGCTGGAGCGCGACGGCACGCTGGAGGAGGCCGGCGGGCCGGCCTACCTCGCCGCGCTGATCGAGCGCACGCCGCTGGCCACGCATGTCGAGCACTACGCCAGCCTGGTCGAGCGCACGGCGATGCAGCGCCGGCTGATCGACGCCGCCGGCCAGATCGCTCGGATCGCCTACGACGACAGCGCCGACACCATCGAGGAGACCATCGACCAGGCCGAGTCGGCGATCTTCCAGGTGATCGGCGACCGCCGCCGGCGCGACCTGGTGCCGCTGGACGCCCTGCTCGACGCCTACTTCGAGCGCATCGAGGAGATCCAGGCCAACCGCGCGTCCATGCTCGGCGTGAGCACCGGCTTCACCGACCTGGACCGCTTGCTCGGCGGCCTGCAGCCCTCGGACTTGTGCGTCGTCGCCGGCCGGCCGGGCATGGGCAAGACGAGCTGGCTGCTCAGCGCCGCGACCAACATCGCGCTGGCCTG
>CAZCJG010000176.1:0-9679 GCA_964498575.1 uncultured Anaerolineales bacterium
TCCCCGTCCTCATCTCTTGACTTCTGCTCTCGGACCTTAACTTGTGACCGTATGGTTGAACCCTTAAGCGCGTTTCACCTTTCCAAGACGCTTCGGTCCCAGCCCCCCAGGTCTGCCACCGCCTCGTAGCTCGACTGGAGGAAGTCCAGCAGGGTGTCGTCCGGCGACGCGGACTCGCGCACAGCGTCGTAGGGCAGCAGGAACTCCCCCAGGTCGCGGCTGTAGAAGGCCGCGGCGGGCTGGATGGCGGCCTCCGCGAAGCCCGCGGGCGTGGGATAGGCATAGGCGTAGAAGGTCGGGTAGGGCACCGGACCACCGCCGGCCCAGAAGCCGGCGCTTGACACCTCGTGCGAATAGGCTTCGCGCATCACCCAGTCCGCCAGGTTGGGGATGCCGCCGGGATGCTCCGGCGCGACGCGGCCGGAGAAGCGAGTGACCGCGAGGTC
This sequence comes from uncultured Anaerolineales bacterium, assembly GCA_964498575.1. Lineage (GTDB taxonomy): Bacteria > Chloroflexota > Anaerolineae > Epilineales > Epilineaceae > CAZCJG01. The sequence continues at coordinate 447 of CAZCJG010000176.1, forward strand.
CGCCGCGCCCCAGAAGAAGTGCACCGGGCTGCACTTGCCGATGAAACGCGCTCGGAAGATCTTGAGAACCCGGTCCGCCTGCACCAGGATGCGCCAGAAGCGGTTGGCGTAGTCGGGATCGTAGGGGCGCGGGGCATCGTCCTGGGCGAAGCGCGTGGTCGGGTCGGGGATCTCGCAGGGCCGGGCGAGGATGTCGACCCGCAGGCCCAGCCCCGCCAGCGCGTCCATCAGGCGGTGGTAGAAGCGCGCGATCGACTGCGGCTCGAGCGCCAGGCCGGCGATGCCGCCGTCATGAGTCTGGACGATAAGCTGGTGGTCGATGAAGTCGAAGTCGATCTGGAAGGTCCGCGTGCCATAGGGGATCGGCGAGGTGGTCAGCCCGCGGGCGGTGACGTAGAGCGTGACGTGCCACGAATGGTTGGTCCACGGGCTCAGGGTCAGCCGGATCTTGCCGACGATTTGGGTCCACATGTGCAGCGCGGCGTAGGTGTCGGACCAAGCTTCGAGCGGCAGGCTGGGCCAGGCGGTTGCGGGCGACGAGGGGGAATCCGTCATCGAGCTGCTCCTTGGATGGCGCCATCGAGTGCGTGGGCACCATTGTACCACCATGAGGGGACCGGGGTCCGGGCTTATCGACCTTCTCAAAAGTAGCTCGTCGCGCGCCGGCACGGCGTCAAGCGAATGAATTCGCCGCTGGATGGCCTTCGGCCCGCCGGGGTCCCCGACGCGCCTGCCGTTGGCGCGTTGGGGTGGCGTATCGGCCTGCGCCGGCACAGCCTTGCAGGTTTGGCCAGTTTCGAGAAGGTCAGTAGATAGGGGGGCTCGGGTATCAGGGGTTGACACATCGTCAGCGCACAACTAAGCTGACGGTATGGCTGACGGTCATGACGGCCTCGACACGGTACGCTATCCAACGGGAGGAACGCATGCAGCCCCCAAGCTCTGATCCCAGCCGTCGCCCGCCGAATGGGGCGACCGACGTTCCACCCGCCGAGCCGGGCCCCGCTCCACCCAAGCCCGCGCGTTTCTCCTGCACTTCCGAGGAGCGCGACCGATTCTTCGACCTCGCCCTGGACATGCTGTGCATTGCCGGCTTCGACGGTTACTTTCAACAGCTCAACTCGGTCTGGGAGACGGCTCTGGGCTTCACGATCGAGGAGATGAAGGCGCGGCCCTGGATCGAGATCGTCCATCCCGACGACCGGGCCACGACCCTGGCCGAGCTGCGGCGACTGCTCGAAGGCTGCGGCAGCACCACGTTCGAGAACCGCTGCCGATGCCAGGGTGCGACCGACTACTGGCTGTTGTGGAACGCCAGCGCGGCGCCGGGCGAGCAGCGCTTTTACGCCGTGGTCCGCGACATCACCGCCCACAAGCGCGCGGAGTTCGCCGCGCGGGAAGGCGAGGATCGCTACCGCGCGCTGATCGAGGGCTCGCACGACTTGATCCAGAGCGTTCGGCCGGACGGGAGCTTCGAGTTCGTCAACCAGGCCTGGCTGAGCACCATGGGCCATGGCGAAGCGGACATGGCACGCCTCAACCTCTTCGACATGATTCACGCGGACGACCTCTCGCACTGCCTGGCGTTGTTCGAGCGGGTGCTGGCCGGCGAGTCGTTCAAGGACATCCAGGTGACCTTCGTCACGGCGGACGGCCGGTCGATCCCGATGGAAGGCAACGCGACCGGCCGCTTCCGCGGCGGCGAGCTGGTCGCCACGCATGCCTTCTTCCGCGACATCACCGAGCGCAAGCAGGCCGAGAAGCTGGCCGAGGACTATCGCCGCAGCCTCGAGGCCGAGGTGAAGCAGCGGACTCTCGAGCTGGTCCAGAGCGAGAAGCTCGCGACACTCGGCCGGCTCTCCGCCGGTTTGGCGCACGAGCTGAACAACCCCGCGGCGGCGGCCCAGCGCGGCGCGGCGCAGCTCGGGCAGGTGCTCGCCCGCTTGCGCGAGGCCAGCGTGGCGCTCGGGGCGGCGGGGCTGACCGACGCCCAGCACAGGCTCCTGCTCGATCTCGACCGCCTGGCCGAGGCCCGCGCCGGGCACCACGAGCCGCTCGATCCCCTGACCCGGAGCGACCGCGAGGAGTCGCTGGAGCTATGGCTGGACGGGCGCGGCATCGGGGACGCCGCGGAGCTCGCCGCGGCTCTGGTCGATTTCGGCCTGGACGAGGCCGGGTTGGACAGGCTCGGCGAGGCCCTGGCGGACGGCCTGCTCGCGGCGGCGATCGGCTGGGCCGGCTACACCTTCGCCGCCTACAGCTTGCTCGCCGAGATCAGCCAGGGCATCGGGCGGATGTCGGAAATCGTCCGGGCGCTCAAGACCTATACCTACATGGACCAGGCGCCGATCCAATCCATCGACGTGCACGAAGGTTTGGAGAGCACGCTCGTCATGCTGCGCGGACAGCTCAAGCAAGACATCATCATCCAGCGCGACTACGCGCCGGACCTGCCGCGGATCGAGGCCCATGCCAGCGAGCTCAACCAGGTGTGGACCCACATCATCGACAACGCGGCCGGCGCCCTCGGCGGCCGGGGGCGGATCACGCTGCGCACGCGCCGGGAGGTCGATTGGGTCGTCGTCGAGATCGAGGACGACGGCCCGGGCATCCCACCGGAGGTGCAGCCCAAGGTCTTCGATCCCTTCTTCACGACAAAACCGCCCGGCCAGGGGATGGGGCTGGGCCTGAACATCAGCCATTCCATCGTCGTGCAGAAACATCACGGCAAGCTCGCCGTCCATTCCCGGCCGGGCTGCACGTGCTTCGAGGTCAAGCTTCCGGATCGACCAGCACCGGCATGACCGGACTCCGTGTGCTCCGAGCGGCGCCGTCCAGGAACATGCCCAGGCCCAGCCCGGCGAGGCCCAGCGCGAACAGGGTTCGGAAGAAGAGGAAGGCCGGGGTGATGCGCTCACCGCCCAGCAGCGCGAACCCGACGAAGGCCAGGCCGGTCGCCAGGGGCAGCCAGCGCCAGCGCGCGAGCACGGGCCGGCGCAGGCTCACGGCGCCGAAAACGAACAGGCCGGCGATCATCGACAGGCCGCCGAGGACCACCAGGATAAACGGGTCGAACCCGGTGCGCTCGGCCACTCGCGCGAGCGGGCCGATCCGCCACAGCGCGTTCAGGAAGGCGGCGTGCCCCAGCATGAGCAGGATCCCGCCACCCGTGAACATGCCCAGCGCGACTCGCCCCACCCGCCCTGCCCGCGGGGCGTAGAACCGATAATAGGCCACGAAGCCGATCGCGAAGACGATCGAGCCGAGGACCACGACCGCGGTGCTGTCGCCGGAAACGACGTCCGGGATCGGCCGTGCGAGGAAGTGGTAGCTCATCTCGTTGAGCTTGTTCACCAGAAAGAGCGCGCTGCCCGCCATGAAGGCCAGCGCGCCCCACTGATGCGAGGTCATTCGCCCGTCCATTAGCCTGTATTATAGGTCACCGATTGGGCATCGGCCCGCCGGGGGACATCAACGCCACGCTGATGCGCCGGTGCGCGACCACGCCTGCGGACTACTTCTACACCCCGGACCCTGCCTCACACCAACACCACCCCCACCCGCCGCATCACCGCCGCGAACACGCCGAAACACAGCACGGTGAGCACGACGCACACGCCCAGCGTCGCCCAGAAGCCCAGGCGCGGTAGGAGGGCAGGGAAGGCCAGGAACATCGGCAGGGTCGGGATGACGTACCAGAAGGTGTACCAGGCGTGGTTGGCGATCTTGGCCTCAGGCTGGCGCTCGACGTGGAGCCAGACGAGCGCCAGCACAGTGACCATCGGCAGCGCCGCGACGAAGCCGCCGAGGCGGTCACTGCGCTTGGCCAGCTCGGATATCAGGACGACCACGGCGGCCGTCAGGACATACTTGGTGATGATCCAGGCCATGTTGCCTCCTCAGCTCACCGGCCTCAGGGCCGCCTCGCGGGGATCGCGGGTATGCCATCGCAGGCCGCGAACTATCGGCTCGGCGCAGCCGCAACAGATCATGACGAGAGCTGCAGCTCCGCGCGGGCACGCAGCGCCCCGATGTGTCCCCGATGCTCGGCCTCATGCTGCGCCAGATGGTGCAACACCCATTCGGGGGAAACATCATATTGGGGCAGAGACCGCGGTCGCCGGAACTCGGCCAGTGACATGGGGTGATACGCGTCGAGCAACCGCCCGCGAACCGTCGCCAGCCGTTTGAGATGGTCATCCAGGCTGATTCCGGGCACATGCGTAAGTCGGTTGTCGGCGTCGCGCGTCGGATAGGGGAACAGGTCCGCCAGCTCGGGCGGCAGTCCACTTTCGAGAACTTCCACATACACCCAGTCCGCTTCGATATCGGCGATGTGATACAGCAACGTGCCGATGCTGTTTTCGCAGCCGGGCGGCAGCCAATCGATCATCTCGGGGGTGACCTGGCTCAACTCACGCAACAGCCTTTCACGCGCTTCCTCGATCAACCACAGCCAGCGCCCGATGATCGGCTCGGTACACGTAACCGGGATCACGATCAGTTGTTCCTTGACATGGTTCTCCATTACCGCCTCCATTCAATCCGCGGGTGCCCTTCCGGGTGACGATCGTTTCGCGTCCGGGCTGAGGTCCAGGATCGGGGTCTCCGCGTGCCAAAGCTCCTTGTACCATAGCAGTTGAATCTCGTCTGGGAGCTCCGCGTACACGCCGCGGTTGGCGGCCCGAAGCACGCAGCCCTGGCGGGCGTAGAAACGGCATGCGGCGACGTTGTTGTTCTGCGTCTCGACCTTGAGCTGCCGGCACCCGCGCTCGCGCGCCCAAGTCTCGACCGCCTCGAACAGCGCGGAGCCAACGCCGTGGCGGCGATGGGCGGGAACGATGCGAATGTCCCAGAGCACCGCCAGGTCGGTTCGGCCTTCCAGCATGTCGAGCTCCGGCGTGTCGAAGGCCACCGCCGCCCCGCCGACCAGCCCCTGCTCGGACCGGGCCAGCAGCAGGCCCCACCGCGAGACATCGAAGTGCCGCGGCCATTGATCGGGCGTCTCCCCCAGGACGTCGTAGTCCTTCATGTACGGCCGCGCGAGCCGGCGCTCGGACAGCTTGAAGCGGACAAGGCCCCCTGGTTCATCGCTCCCAGCTTCTTCTTCGACGTCGAAAACCGTGCGGACCTGGAAGGAGATTGGGATATGGGCATAGTCGGCGATTGCTTCACAGCCCACCGCACTGACGTCGATGGGCATCTCGATTCATCTCACGTCCATCAGCAATGCGCCCGCCGCCTGCGCGTCCATCGCAGACCGCAGCCATGCCGCGATGTCCGGCTCGCCGTCCTGCTCGGCGGCCTCCAGCGGCGTCCGGCCGCGGAAGTCGGTGAGGGCGAAGTCGGTCGCGTCGTGGGCGACCAGCCACTGGACCATCGGGAGGTGGCCGTAGGCGATGGCGCCGAAGAGCGCCCCGCTGATGCCCTCGCGTGCGCCGGCGTCGTAGATCGTCTGGGCCAGCTCGGTGTCGCCGCTCATCGCGGTGTGGAAGAGCAGCGTGATGCCATGCCCGCCGCGGGCCTGGGCGCTGGCCGGGTCGGCGGCCAGCAGATCGGCGACCGTGTCGCGCCGGCCGAGCATCGCCGCCGTGCACATCTCCAGCGGGGCGCCCTGGGCCAGGAGGTACTCCGCCATCGGCCGGTTGCCGACGTGGGCGGCGGCCTGGATCGGCGTCTCGAAGTTGCCCTCACCCCACTGGTAGTTCACGAGGAGCCAATCCGGATGCTCGGCGAGGGTCGCCTGGACCTTCGGCAGATCGCCGTGGGCGGCGATGACGAATTCGCGGATGGCGGGGTCGATTGGGTCGGTCATAAATTCACTCCTTCAACAACCACATTACCGAGCCGGCTCCGGCTATACCAGCTCGTCCTTGACGCAAGCCACGACGGCCGCCGGCAGGTCCGTGTACTTCCAAGACGTCCATCGTGCGCCTCCTGCATGCCGACCGTGCCCGGCTCAAAGGCCGACGTCCCGCCATGCCTGGTCCACCGCGGCGGCGGCCAGCGACTCGGGCGTGGCTTGGGTGGCGAGGGCATCGAAGGTCGCCACATCCGTCCACAGGTCCGATCCCGCCGCCAGCGCGACCGTGTGGCGATCGGCGGCCAACACGCCGGGCAGGAGCGCGCCGAGGTTGTACAGGACGCGGCTGAGGAGGGCGTGGCCGCGGGGGGCGGGGCGGATGGTTGCCTGCGCCTAGAGGACTATACCAGAAGTTGCCGGTGCAAGATGTCACCCTGACAGCGCCCTCCGGATCGTTTCAAGCGGCAGGAACAACCGCGCTGGTGTCTCGAGGAATTCGACGAAACCGCAATGGCGGTAGAAGGCCCGCGTGGCATCGTCCTTGGCGTCGACGACCAGCGCATGCAGTGCCAGATCCTCACTCGCGCGCAGGACGCGCCAAAACGCGTCGATCATCAGGTGTTGCCCGAGGCCCCGACCTCGCCGACGCAGGTCAACCGCCAGGCGGCCGAGCAGCGCGGCGGGCACCGGATAGTGCGGCAAGCGGCGCGCGAGGTCCGCCGGCAAATCGCGCTTGCCGAAGCTTGCGGCGCTCAAACTGAAGTAGCCGATCACCTCCATCGAGCCTTCATATCTGGCCACGAAGACGCGCGCGACGTAGGCCCGGGCCGCCGCGCGTAGGGCAACATTCGGCTCCGGCGGCTCCTCGATCGCGCCGAGAAACACCTCCCAGTCCTGGTCGCTCAGCCCATGCTGCTCCTGCTCGGCGACCACTGCCTCCGCCGCTTCGAGAGCATTGTACGCCATTTTGGCGCACACTGCAATTCGCCTATCCCCGAACACCCCCACGTCGCCGCGTTCTTCACCCGCAAGAACCGCGGCAGCCGGGCAAGGGCTGTGGTTGCGACCCCGCCGGGCGATGGTTACGGGCTCGTGATTCGGGGCGACGGTTGAAGCGAATTGGACTTGGCCGACGTACGACCCCACATCGGCGGCCGGGCGCCGGCCAAACGCGTAGGAATCGCTTGCCGCGCGGCGGACAGGCACCATGCAGCAGGCTAGCGCCCGTTGTACCATCTTCCCCGTTCGTACGAGTCCAACTGCATCCACCATCCTAGACATGGAAAGGTCCCGCATCATGCAACGCTTCTCGCTCACTCCGCGCCGCCTCCGCCTCGCCGCCGGCACGCTCGCATTCGTGGCTACTTGTGCCGCCGCCCTGGCCTCGGCCGGTGCCATCGCCGCGCACCCGCCCTTCCAGCCGGCGAGGCCGCTACCCACCTCCGCCGCCGTGCTCGCCCTCCCGCTCGTTGACCAGGGCCCGCCCGCAACGCCCAAGCCGCCCCCGCTACGCGCCGACGTCGTGCTCCTCGTCCACACGTCCCCCACCCTCGCCGGTGCACGGCTGGATACCGTCCGCGCCGCGCTCGCCACCTTCGCCGGCCGGATGGCGGCCGACCGCGACCAGGCCGCGCTCGTCTCGTTCGACGGCGAAGCGCGGGTCGTCGTCCCGCTCACCCGCGACGGCGCCCGGCTCGCCGAGGGGATTCGCACCCTCGGCCCAGGCCGTGGCGGCCGCTACGACCGTGGTATGCGCGCGGCCCGGGAGGTTCTGCTGGACCTGCCCGACGGGCGAAACCGCAATTGGGAGAATCGCGGCGTGGTTGTGGTGCTGACCGACGCGCCGCACGAAGGGTCGGCCGCCGATGCGATCGCCGAGGCGTTCTTCACGGGCAACTCCGGCTTCACGATCTTCGCCGTCCCGCTCGGGCCATCACCCGACCGCGACCTGCTGCGCCGGATGTCCGACGCCCAATTCGACGCGCCGGACGAGGCGGCGCTGGGCGGGGCCTTCGACGCGCTGGTTCACCGGCTGCGCGCTATGCCGTGACGGCGCCGGAGACCAGCTTGCAGCGCAGCTCGGTCTGATTGAGGAACCGTTCCAGCAGCGTCGTCTTGCCCACCCGGCGCGGGCCGAAGATCACAAGAACCTTGTTGGGATGAAGATGGTTGGCTAGAGGTTCGTAGGAACGGTTGAACATGCGGCAAGCTTAGCCAAGATCCATGGATTGTCAAGAATTCATGGCTGCAAAGTCCTTGAATTTGGCAAAATTCGTGGAGTTTCAGTGTACGCCAGGGGGATATACACCGCCGGCCACCGCACCACCACCGATCCCGCGGGCAGCTCGATCCGCCGCGTCCGGTTCATCTCATCCTGCATCGTGACAACGGTCGGCGAAAGAACCTCCAGCGCGCCGATCGCGCGCGGGCGGATGTGGAAGGTCATGGTCAAGCCCTCGCGGGGCACGAAGTTCTGCCGCCAGGCGAGCCGCCGGGAATCCGCGCTGACGTCCGGCAGGGGCTCGGCACTGTCGGGGACGTAGTCAGCGGCACCCGTGAGGTCGGCCACCATGTCCAGGCGTCTCACGGTGAACACACCGGAAGGGCTGCAATCCTGGCAGCCCGGCTCGACAAGGAAGCTCTTGAAGGGCTCGGGGGTGGCGAAGAACAAGCGCTCCGACGTGGCGAGCGGGCGTATGCACGCGGCAACGCAGTCGGCGCCGAGGCAGACGGAAAGGGTGACTGCGCCCGCGCGCCGGAGGTCGCGCGCGCGGTCGAACGCGGGAGCGCAGTGCTCGCCGGCATGGCCCGCGGAGAAGATCATCACGACCTCGTTGAGCCAGCCCCGAGCTTCCGGATGGCGTGGATTGAGAATCTCGCCCGGATCGAGCGGCGGCCGGTAGCGCCGGCCCCGTTCCAGCGCATCCAGCGCGGCGGCGAGGCCGAGGTCCAGCCGGTTGCCCGGCCCGAACGTCAGGCGATCCAGGCAGGCCGGAAGCCTTGCCTGATCCGTCTCGGTCTCGCACAGCAGGCGCGCCTCCGCGTCGAACGACACCATCGAGAAGATGTTCCAATAGCCACGCTGCCGGCCCGAATAGCGCTCGACGGTCCGCCGCACCAGGTCGCGCAGCTCCCGGCGCGCCGCGTCGTCGAGGCTGTCGGAGCCGTCCAGCACCAGCACGACATGCATCACCGTGACGGTCCGCGGGCAGGTGGCCCGCGCGTACAGCGTGACCTCGGCGGTCTCGCCGGGCCGCAGGATCTCGGGTTGGATGCTGCGATACCCTTCGACGGTGCACACGCTCACTTCGGTCTGTGCTTGCGTTCCGGGGGATGTCAACCTCCCAAGACTCCCCAGCATCCCCAACGCCGCGCCGCCAAGGCCGATGGCCACGGCCACACATAGCCTGCGTCTCCCTACAGCTCCGCT
>CAZCJG010000177.1:0-9659 GCA_964498575.1 uncultured Anaerolineales bacterium
CGGTGTGCTGGGAGATCCGCGCCAACGAAGGGCTGGCGATCACGCACGCCTTCTACACCAAGCCCGGCTTCGACCGCCGCGTGCTGTCGGACGCGACGGTCGCCGAGATCTTCGTGCCCTACGAGCCCGGCCAGCCGCGCTACCACGACGTGTCCTACGGCCTGGGCCCCGGCATGCAGGCGCTGTCGCCGACGCTGGACTGCCCGGACGGGACCCTGCTCGCCAATCGGCGGGTCTGCCGGCAGATCGAGGACCGCGGCCTGACCGAGAAGTTTTGTGCCGGCGGCAACTGCGCCACGCGGCGCGGCAAGGCGCTGGTCCTGTGGTCCAGCGTCCAGTCCGGCGCCTACAACTACCTGCAAAAGTGGGAGTTCCACGACGACGGCGCGATCGAGCCGGCGATCGGCCTGGCCGGTGTGCTGCAGTTCGGCGCCACCGCCCACATCCACAACGTCTACTGGCGGCTGGACCTGGACATCGGCGACGCGGAGAACGACAGCATCCAGGAGTTCTACCGCGTGATCCCGGCCACCAGCGACGGCACCAAGGGCGCCAACGGCTGGTCGACCCTGCTGGGCGAGACCTTCCGGCCCAACGATCTCTTCCTCTTCCGCAAGTGGCGCGTGGTCGACACCCGCCAGGTCAACGCCGCCGGCCAGCCGTGGAGCTACGAGCTGGTGCCCTCGCCCGGCAGTGGCAGCCTGCGCACCTCGCGCGCCGAAGCCTACACCCGCGGCGAGCTGTGGGTCACGCGCGCCCACGCCAACGAACGCTTCGTCGCGACCGACACCCAGGACCTCCTGTCGACCTACCTCAACGGCGAGTCGGTCAACGGCCAGGACATCACCCTGTGGTACGTCATCCACGAATACCACGAGGTCCGCTCCGAGGACGCGCCCTACATGCCGGTCGAGTGGATGAGCTTCGAGCTGCGGCCGCGGAACTTTTTTGATCAGAACCCGCTGGATTGAGCCCGATCCCGACATACTCACCGGTTTGCCGGACGGTGCGCGGATCGATGGGCGGTTGGTCAAAGGGACTCGGCTTGTGCTTGGCGCACTGGAGTGAGACCCCGGTGAGGTCGGATAACCATGGGTGTGGAGGGAGTCGTCGTGTTCAAGACCATCGAGGGCATCTACCGGAACGGCCACGTCGAGCTCGCGGAATCGCCAGTCGATGTGGCCGACGAAACCCATGTCATCGTGACGTTTCTGGCGCCGCGCCTGATCGATCTGTCGTCACGCGGCATCGATACGGCGGGAGCCGTCGACCTCCGCGAGCGCCTTGCGAGCTTCGCCGAGGAATGGGAGAGTCCGGAAATGGACATCTACGACGACTATGACGCCGCCAAAGCCGCCTTGTAGACGCGGCGACGTCGTCCTGGTGCTGTTTCCCCACTCCGATCTGCGAACAGCCAAGCAACGACCGGCCCTTGTGGTGCAGGCAGACCAGCTCGGGACCGGCATTCCGCAGGTCATCGTTGCCATGATAACCAGCCGGCTTTCACGGGCCGGACATCGCAGCCGGGTTCTGGTGACGCGAGCTTCCAGCGAGGGAGTGCAATCCGGCTTGCTCACCGACTCGGTCGTGATGACGGATAACTTGGCGACGGTCCAGGAAGCCGCGATCGATCGAGTGATCGGCCAACTATCGATGACGACGGTCGATCCAGCGCTCCGGTCAACGCTCGGCTTGTAGAACGAAGCCGCCTCGCCCCCGTGAACCGCCGCCAGCCCACCCGCCCGGTTGACACCCGCGCTTGAACGGGTGTATGGTTCTCCCCTGACGCCACACTGCCTCGCAAGCACCGCTGTGATACTTGTCGTTCCCCCTCCCCCAGCCGTTTTGGGGAAGGGGGGTGGGGCGGGGTTGGCGCCGGGATGGGGCGTTGACGTCTGAGGTGCATGCGCCTATCATACGGCTTCAGAGTGACATGGCGGAGGTCTGCGCCGAGCAATGAGGAGCACTGCATGATATCCGATGATCAAGCCCTCGATCTGCACAACCGATCAACGCGTGGTCAAGCGCTCTCGACTGTCGAGCAAGCTGCGCTCGAAGCCTGGTACGCCGAGCAAGACCGCACTGAGCTGGCGGCGCTGCGATCGGCGCAGAGCACTGGATCGGTCAGCGAAGCTCAACGTGAACTCGAAGCGTTGCTCGCGAGGCTCACATCGGTGAGCGCCCAAATCCAGGAGATCGTGGCTCAGAACGACGCGATTCGACGCGACAACGCGGCATTGCGGCACCAACTCACGGTGCGCTTGACCAGCAGTGCGGCGTGACGGTTGACCCGGCGGCGCGCGACGCAGCGCGGCGGCGAGCTGGCTTCGCCTGTGAGTTCTGTGGGGTCAGCGAGACGGACGCGGGCGGCGAACTGACGATCGATCACTTTCAGCCGCGCAGCCGCGGCGGTCGTGATGATCTTGATAATCTGCTGTACTGCTGTTCGCGCTGCAACCAGTACAAACAAAGCTACTGGCCGGAACAGGCCAGCGACCCGATGCTGTGGAATCCGCGCCGCGACTCCCGCGCCGAGCACTTTCTCGAGTTGGAGGATGGCACGCTGTATCCCCTGTCGCCGACGGCAGCCTTCACGATCCGTCGCATCCGGCTCAACCGCCCGGCGCTCGTGACCCACCGCCTGGCGAAGCGACGACAGACTGAGGCGCTGGCGATGTTACGCCAGTACCATTCCCTCGCCGATCTCCTCGAACGGCTTCTGACCGAACAAGCGGGCTTGCTCGACGAGCAACAACGATTGCTGGAGGCTCAGCGCGGGCTGTTGCGCTTGTTGCTCAACAATCCTCCGGTGGCCCCTTGACGCTCCCCACCAGCTCACTGCAGCCAACAGCCCGATCGACGCGGCGATCACGGACCTGGAGATCGCGCCGGACGGCACGCTGTGGGTGGGGACGGAGCGCGGCGCGCGGGCCTACCTGAACGGGGATTGGCGCACGGCGGTCAACCTACACCTGCCACGGCTGGACCTGTGCATCGGGCCCTTCGGCGAGCGGGATTGCCGCTGACGATCGGCACGCTTCGCCCGCTTCCTGACACGCACATCGGCTAAACTTGCCGGCCCACCCGCAAGAATCCCCGCGCAGCTTGCGACCAAGTGGCATGAGGTGCGGATCATGACGCCCAAGCGCTTCCTGAAACCTATCGCGTTGACGCTGGCCCTGGCGGCTCTGGCCGGTGGGTTCCGCGGCCCCTGGCCGGCCACCGCCGCGGACACGCTGCTGGCGCCGCGCGCCTGCCCCTCCGCCGGGGCCATGTGCATCTTCCTGCCGGTGGCGCTGAACGCACCCTCCGAGAGCGTGACCTGGGTCCATCACGCCGGCGCCGCGCCGGTGCGGGCGCTGGCGGTGGACGCGGAGAGCCAGGACTTATGGGCCGGCACGGATGGCGGCGTCCTGCGCTGGGATCGGGCCGCCGGCACCTTTGCGCGCTTTACCGCCGCCGACGGCCTGGCGCCGGGACCCGTCCTCGCCATCGCCGTCGATCGCGCGGGAACCGTTTGGGCCGGCACGGATGCGGGCCTGAGCCGCCTGGGCGGGGACAGCGCGTGGCAGCCCGTCGCCCTCTCCGGCGATCAGCCACCCCGCGCCGACCAGCCGCCTCGCGCTGACCGGCCGCCCCGCGCCCGCGTGCGCGCGATCGCCCCGGCTTACGATGCCGGTGGCCGGCTCGCCGCCCTCTGGCTGGCCACTGACGGCGGCGGGGTCGCGCGCTGGTCGCCCGACGGCACAGCATCCACCTTCACCACGTCTGACGGCTTGCCATCCGACCACGTGCTGGCGATCGCCGCGGCGGACGACGGGACGGTCTGGGCCGGCACCGCCGGGGCCGATGACGCGGTGGCGGCGCTGGCGCGGCTGGCGCCCGGGCGCTCCGTTTGGGAGCCACTGCCGCTAACCGATGATCTCGGCTGCGCGCGGATCGAGCACGTGCTGGCCGGGCCGGCCGGCGGCGTGTGGTTCGCGGCGGCGGGAGCACCGGGCGGCGATGGGACCCCTTGCGCGCCGGTCCTGCGACGCTGGTCCTCGGAGCGCGGCTTCGAGATCGTCGGTGACACTCCGATGCCCTTGACCAGCCTCACAGCGCTGGCGTCAGGGGGCGACGGGTCGGTTTGGTTCGGCGGTACGGCCAGCCCGGAGCGTGCGGACACCGTCCTCCGCCTCGATCCCGGCTTGCCCATCGGCGCTGCGCAGCGGTGGATGGCGTATTCCGCGGCGAATGGCCTGGCCGGGCGGGGCGTGACCGCGATTGCCGTTAGCGCAACCGGCGAGGCCTGGGTAGGGACGGCGGCACCCGCGACCCGACCGGCCGGCGGCGTCGGCCGGCTGGGCGAGGACGGGGGCTGGACGACGTTCACGGCGGATGACGGCTTGGCGGACTTCCCACCGACTGTGATCGCCGCCGGATCGGGCGCGACCCGCGCCTTCGGCCGCTGGGTGGGCACCGACGGCGGCGGCCTGACCCACGTCGGCCCGAATGGTCGCGCCAGCACGCTGACCGCGGTGGATGGCTTGCCCGGCGACCGGATCAGCGCCATCGCGCTGGACCCCGGCGCGGCGGACCCGGCCGACGACACGGTGTGGGTCGGCACGCCGGAGCGCGGCCTCGCGCGCCTGATCCCGGGCGATCCCGCCGGCTCCTGGCGAATCGGCGCGACCCTCGCCACCGCCGGCAGTCTGCTTTCGGACCGTGTGACGGACATCGCTGTCGATCCGGATGGCGCGGTGTGGGTCGCCACGGCGGCGGATGTCGTCGACGGTGGGAGCCGCGCGGACGGCGGTCTCAGCCGCTTCGATGGCCGGGAGTGGGAGCATGGCATCGCGGCCGACGGCGCGCGGCTGGTCGACGTTCAAGCGCTCGCGCTTGCCGCCGACGGCAGCCTGTGGGTCGGCACGGGATCGGCGGGATCCCCGCCGGGCGGAATCTATCGCCGGGCACCGGACGGCACGTGGTCGGCGGCGCGGCTGCCGGAGGGCTGGACCCCCGGCGCGGTCCGCGACATCGGCGCCGCGCGGCCCTCTGAGGTTGAGTCGGGCGAGTCGGGCGACCCATCGGGCGAGCTTGGCGATGTCTGGGTGGGCACCGCGACCGGCCTGTTGCAGTTCGCGGCGAGCGGCGAGCCGCGGCGGGCGTGGACCGCCCAGGACGGTGGCCTGCCGGGCGACGACGTGTGGCTGGTGGCGGTGGATCAGGCGGGCGGGGTTTGGGCGCGTGCGGGGGCGAAACCCCCTCCCGCCGTACGCGCGCAATCTGCATCAGGCGTTGCAGGGATACTCCCGCGCGCGCACGGCTGCCCTGCACCCCAACGCGCCAACGGCAGGCACGTCGGGGACCCCACACCTCCCCCGCTGTGCGGGAGAGGGCATTCACAAGAAGCCGAACCGGTGTCGTGGAGCCGCGGGGGCGGGAAGTTACCAGCAATCGGAACCCCGTTCGAGAACCCGGATCACGAGGTCGAACTCCCGTACGTTCTTCCTTCGCCACCAGCCCGAACCGCGCATGAATCCCCTCTCCCGCAAAGCGGGGGAGGGTTGGCGCGCGAAGCGCCGCCGGGGAGGTGGCCGGCCCGCGCGCCAGCCCCGCCCAGCCAAGGCGACCTCGCCTACCGCCCCCCCGCCGGGCTCCGTTTCGATCCCTACGCCCGCCTGGCCGAGCTGTGGTCACCGGACATCCGCGCGATCGCGCCGGATGCTGCGGGAGACCTCTGGTTCGGCATGGCCAAGCCGGCGAGCCGCCCGCTGGGGCTGACGCGCCTGCCGCGGGATGGGCGCGGGAGCTTCCTCGCCCTGGCCGGCCCGCCGCTGGACGGCCCGATCTCCGCGCTGGCCCTGGACGCGGGCGGCGCCGTGTGGCTGGCCCAGGCCGGACGGCCCGGCGCGCTTCGCCTGGCGGCCGATGGGGCCTGGTCGGTTCCGGACGAGGCGGGCGGCCTGCTCGATGGCACGCTCCGCGCCATCGCCCGCGACCGCGCCGGCGGCCTGTGGTTCGCGGTCGATCCGGCCACCGGCGAGGACCGCGTGGTCCGCCGCGCGCCGGACGGCACCTGGCATGGCTTCGGCCGGGCTGAGGGGCTGCCGGCCGGCACGGTTTACACCGTCGTCGCGGACCCCTACGCGCCGGGCGCCGCGGTGTGGGTCGGCACCTCCGCCGGCGTGGTCCAATGGCTCGACGGCATCTGGCAGCGCCCGCTGACCCGCTTCGACGGTCTGGCGGCGGACGATACGCCGTGGATCGCCCCCGGTCCGGCGGATATCTGGCTCGGGCACGGTGGCGGGCAGGCGGACAGGAGTGGCGGCCCCGAGATCACCCGGCTCTCGCGCGCCGGCCCGGCGATCGCCTTCGGTCCCCTGCCATCCGCCGCCGACCTGGTCGCCGTCGCCGCGGGGCCGGATGGGCGCGCCTGGTTCGCCCAGGCCGACGGCAAGGTCAGCGCGTGGGCGCCGGACCGGCCGGAGCCGGCGGTGGTCGACCTGGCCACGGCGCTGGGTCAGGCGCGGATCACGGCGCTGGCGGTGGACGGCGCCGGCGATGCCTGGTTCGGCTCGGACGGCGCGGGCGCGGGCTGGATCTCGCCCCGGCTGGACCCGGCGCGGGGCGGCGTGACACGGTTGCGGGCCGGGGACGGCCTGGGATCGGACGACGTCTCGGCGATCGCGCCGGGACCCGGGGGCGAGCTGTGGTTCGGCCTGGATGGCGGCGCCGGCGCGGGCGGCCTGGTGCGGCGGATGCCGGCGGACGCGGGCGCGGACTGCCAGGGCGCGCTGCCCCTGGCGCCGGGCGCGCGGGCCGCCGGCGAGATCGACGGCCCGGCGGACCTGGACACCTACCGCTTCCACGTCGCCAGCCCCTACGGCCGCATCGAGCTCGCGCTGCGCGATCCCGGCCAGGACCTTGATATCTACCTCGTTCGCTCGTGCAGTGCGCTCGCCTCGGCGCGGCATATCGCCAGCGCGCGCCATATCGCCTCGGCCCGCCATATCGCCAGCGCCCGGCACATCGGCGAGACGCGGCTGGTGCTGGACGTGGGGCTGCAAACCGGCGACTACTACGTGGTCGTCGCCGCCAAGCCCGGCGAGCACCGCTATCCGCTGCCCTACAGCCTGCACATCGGCATCGCGCCGATCGATCCGCGCGCGGTGCGCACCCTGATCCTGACCGACGAGCTGCGCCTGTCGGCGCTCTACGGGCTGGACCTGGACGGCGCGGCGATGAGCGCGTGGCGGGCGGACCTGCTCGCCCTGGCCGAGCATCGCGACGTGCGCGGGGTGGTGATCTGGGACGTGCAGACCGAGACCAGCCCGGAGGTCGAAATCCGCTATGCCGACTGGCTGAACGCCAAGGCCGATCCCGAGAAGGCCAACCGTGTCGCGCACGCGCTCGGGGCATGGATCGCCGAGCAGCGGTCCGGCCCGAACGCGGTGCTGCCGGACCTGCGCTACGTGGTGCTGGTGGGCGACGATCGGATCATCCCCAGCCAGCGCCTGGCGATCGTCGCCCTGGACCGCGACGGCTGGGTGCCCGAGAAGGAGTACCTGCGCGGCGGGGCCGGCATCGCGGCGGACTCGCCGCTCTATCAGGCGCTGGCCGCCAACAACCTGCTGACCGACGACGCCTACGCCGACGGCGTCGACCTGCCCTGGTCCAGCCCGCAGCTCCCCGACGCCGCGCAGACCTTGACCGTGCCGGAGCTGGCGGTCGGCCGCCTGGTCGAGCATCCGGCGGACATGAGCGCGGTGATCCGCGCCTTCCTCGCCCGCGACGGCGTGCTGGAGGTGGATCGCGCCCTGGTGGCGGGCTACGACTTCATGGCCGACGCGACCGACGAAAGCGCTCGCCTGCTCGGCCGGTCGGGGATCGGGGCGGCGCGGCGGACCGAGCTGGGCGGCGCGTCCCAGGCCTCGGACTGGCTGGGCGGCTTGCGCGACGCGCGCCACAGCCTGACCGTGCTCGGCGCGCACGCGGCGCATTCGCACTTCGACACGCCCAACGGCGGTGTGGTGGGCGCGTCGGACCTCGATCCGGGCCCGCCGCTCCCCAGCGGCGCGGCGGCCACACCGGAGCCGGGCGAGGCCGGCCGGCTGACCTACGGGCTGGCCTGCCACCTCGGCCTGAACGTGCCGGGGGGCAGCGCGGCGGGCCACGGCCGGCCGGTCGACTTCGCCGAGGCGCTGCTGCGGCGCGGCGGGATGCTTGTCGGCAGCACCGGCTGGGCCTACGGCTATCCCAAGGCGATGGCCTACCAGGAGGTGCTGACCGCCGAGCTGGTCCGCGCCTTGGTCGAAGGCGAGGGCGCGGGCATCGGCGACGCGCTGGTCGCCGCCAAGCAGCGCTACGCCGGCGATCACGAGCTCAACCACTTCCACGCCCAGACCGTCGCCGGCACCACGCTCTACGGCCTGCCGATGTACCGCGTCCGCGTGCCGGGCGTGCCGGATCCCGGTGCCGCGGACGATCCGCCCCCGGTCATCCCGCCCGCCCCGGCCACCCCCGTGCCGGTCGGCGGCGGCACCTGGCGCCTCGGCGACCAGCGCTTCACGTTCGACCCGGCCGCCCGGCGCTGGGTCGACACCGGCGCCGGGCGCTACGCGGCCCTCGCCGGCGAGCCGCCGCGCGCCGAGGGGGGCCAGCCGGTAGAGCCCAAGGCGCGCTGGACCCTGCCGCCGATCGATACCGGCGACGGCCGGCTGCCGCCGCGGGGCGTGCTGCTCACCGGCGCGACCTACACCGAAACGCTGCGCATCCGCCCCTTCGTCGCGCCCGCGGCCAGCCATCCCCAGGCCCCGACGCCGGCCCCGCCGGTGCTGTCGGCGGGCGTCTGGTCTCCCGACCTGCCCTTCGGCCTCGGCCCGGCGCTGCATCCCGAGCAGCGCGGCCTGCGCCTGCTGCTCTACCCGGGTCAGTACAGCGGCTCGACCGCCAACGGCACCCAGCGCCTGTACGAGAGTCTGAGCTTCGCCGTCTACTATTCCGCCGCCGCCGACCGCGAGCCGCCGCGCATCACGCCTTGGTCGCCGCAAGGGGCCAAGTTAGGGCTGGTCGCGCTGCGGGTCGACGACGCGGACTCGGCCGTCACGCGGGTGGTGGCGACGGTGGAGACCATCCCCGCGAGAGGTCCGACCGCGTGGCTCAGCTACGACCTGCGGGAGCTCGGCGCCGGCCAGTGGCAAGGAGAGGTTCCGATGGCTGTGGGAGCAACGTTCTTCACGCAGGCGGTCGACGCGGCGGGCAACGTGGCGGTGGACACCAACGGCGGGAGCTACTATCGGTTCGAGGGCGGACCGGCGCCGATCTTCCTGCCGTTTACGACGAGGGGGGAGTGAGCCCGGCGAATGGAATTCGCTGCTAGCATTACGAAGCCCGCCTGCGCGGGCTGGACGCCGAAATCTCACGTGAATAGCCGGCGACGGCCGGCTTCGTGATGGTAGGCGCGAATTCCATTCGCCGGCCTGTGCGAGCGACAGAGTGATCACCCTTCCGCTATAATCCGCCCGTGTTCGTGCGCCGCCTCGTGCTGACCAACTTCCGCTGCTACCGCCGGCTGGACCTGACGCTGCCTTGCGGGACGGTCGTCGTCGCCGGCAGGAACGCGCAGGGCAAGACCAGCCTCATCGAGGCGATCTACACCCTGGCCACCACCCGCT
>CAZCJG010000178.1:0-9625 GCA_964498575.1 uncultured Anaerolineales bacterium
CGCTCGGCCGAAGGCCCTTAGCCGCGAATTCCATTCGCCTGGCTCCCGCGGGCGAGAATGCGTTTGCCCTGGGCGCAATTGACCAGGCTCGGGGGGCTGCGTATACTCCTCCGCCAGTCCCGGCCGGGCGTGCTGGCCTCGCTGCCCCCGCGGTGCACCGAGCAAGGCTCAAGGCAGGGAACCGGCCGGGGTGCCGCGACCGGGTGGCCTAGGCACCCACTACAGCTTGATCAAGGATAGGAGGCAAGCAGGCATGGCGACAACACAGGACGAGGTCTTCACGCGTGTCCGTGAGATCATCGGCGACAACCTGGGGCGCGATCCGGACAGCATCACGATGGACATGAGCTTCAAGGAAGACCTGGAGGCGGATTCGCTGGACCTGGCTGAGCTGATCATGGACTTCGAGGACAAGTTCGGCGTCGGCGACATCGACGAGGAAGACGCGATGAACATCAAGACCGTCGGCGACGCGGTCACCTACATCACCAACGAGCTCGCCAATCAGTAACCGCCCGCCTGCGCGGCCGAAGCCGGGGGAGGCGCTCCCCCGGCCGGCTGTCCCCACCCCGGGCCGAGCTCGACCCCGCCGCCTCCGTCACGGCGCAGGCGCGTGACGACCCCCACCCGCTGCATCGGCGTCGACGTCGGCGGCACCTTCACCGACTTCGTATGGGTGTCGGCCGCCGGCTGCTGGGTCGAGAAGCGGTTGTCGACCCCGGACGACCCGGCGCGGGCGGTGCTGGACGGCCTGGCCGAGATCGACCCGGCGGCGACGAGCCCGGTGGTGCACGGGACCACGGTCGCCACCAACACCCTGCTCGAGCGGCGGGGCGCGCGGACGGCCCTGGTCGCCACCGCGGGTTTCGGCGACCTCCTGGCGCTGGGGCGCGGCGAGCGGGCCGATCTCTACGCCCTGGCGCCGCGCCCGCGCCCGACGCTGATCCCCGCGGAGCTGTGCTTCGAGCTCGACGAGCGCGTCGGCGCCGATGGGCAGCCGATCCTCCCGCTCGACGCGGCGGCGCTCGACCGGACCGTCGGCCAGGTCGTCGCGTCCGGCGCGGAAGCGGTCGCGGTCTGCCTGCTGTTCTCCTACCTCCGGCCCGATCACGAGCGGGCGCTGGGCGCGGCCCTCGCGCGGGCGACGGGCGGGCCGGATCACGTCTCGCTCTCAGTCGACGTGCTGCCGGAGTTTCGCGAGTTCGAGCGGGCGAGCACGACCGCCGTCAACGCCTACGTCGCGCCGCGGGTGACGCGCTACCTGGACCGCCTGGCGGCGGCGGCCGCGCCCCGGCCGCTTTCCGTCATGGGCTCGCATGCCGGCACCCTGCCGGCCGCCGAGGCCGCCCGCCTGCCGGTCACCACCATCCTGTCGGGCCCCGCGGCCGGCGTGGCCGGCGGGCTGGCCGTGGCGCGCCGGGCCGGCTTCCCGCGCGTTCTGACCTTCGATATGGGCGGCACGTCGACCGACGTGGCCCTGTGCGACGACCAGGTCCCCTTCACCGCGGCGACCACGGTCGGCGGCTTCCCGGTCCACCGCGCGGCGGTGGACGTCCACACGGTCGGCGCCGGCGGCGGCTCGATCATCGCGGTCGACGCCGGCGGCGCGCTCAAGGTCGGCCCGGCGAGCGCGGGAGCCGACCCGGGCCCGGCCGCCTACGGCCGCGGGGGGCGCCTGCCGACGGTCACCGACGCCCACGTCGTGCTCGGCCGCCTGCCGGCCGGGCTGCCGCTGGCCGGCGGGCTACGCCTGGACCCGGCGGCGGCGCGGGTGGCGCTCGCCCCGCTGGCGGCGGCCCTGGGCCTGTCGATCGAGGCGCTCGCGCTGGGCGCGATCGCGGTGGCCAACGCGACGATGGAGCGCGCGCTGCGACGGGTCTCGGTGGAGCAGGGCCATGCGCCGGGCGACTTCACGCTCCTGGCCTTCGGCGGGGCCGGGCCGCTGCACGCCTGCGAGCTGGCGGCCGCGATCGGCGCCCGCCGCGTGCTGGTGCCGGCCACCCCGGGCGCGCTCTCCGCCATGGGCCTGGCCACCATGCCGCCGGTGGCGACCGCGTCGCGCTCGGTGCTCCGGCTCGCCGGCGCCGGCGAACAGGACGCGGGAACGGTCTCCCGCGCCGGCGGCACGGAGGAGCGCGCCGAGCCGACCTTCCGCGCGCTCGAAGCCGAAGCCCGCGCCATGCTGCGCGGCCTGCCGCTACCCGAGGATGAACCGGCCCTGCGGCTGGCCGACCTGCGCTATGCCGGGCAGTCCTGGGAGCTGACCGTCCCCTGGCCGGCGGGGGCGGACCCGATCGCCGCCTTCGAGGCCGCGCACCAGCGCCGCTACGGCTATACCCGTCCGGACGCGCCGGTGGAAATCGTCACCTTGCGCGTCCGCCTGGCCGCGCCCGGCCAGGCGCCGCTCCCGCCGCCGCCCCCGCTGGTCGCGCCGGACCTGGGCACCGCACGCCTGGTCACCGGCCCCGGGCCGGCGATCGACGCGCCGATCCGACCGCGCTTCAGCCTGGCGCCGGGCGAGCAGCTCCGGGGCCCGGCGATCCTGACCCAGCTCGACGCGACGACCTACGTCCCCCCCGGCTGGCTGGCCCAGGTCAGTGCCTGGGGCGATCTGGAGATCTCGGCGGCGCGCTAGCCGACCGCGCGGTTCCCGCAGACCGATGAGGAGATGACCCATGCCCAATCGCCTCGCCCAATCCACCTCGCCCTATCTCTTGCAGCACGCCGGCAACCCGGTCGACTGGCAGCCCTGGTCGACCGAGGCCTTCGAGCAGGCGCGGCGCGAAGACAAGCCGATCCTGCTCTCGATCGGCTACTCCGCCTGCCACTGGTGCCACGTGATGGCGCACGAGTCCTTCGAGAGCCCGGCGATCGCGGCCCAGATCAACCGGGACTTCGTCAGCATCAAGGTCGATCGCGAGGAGCGGCCGGACGTCGACGCGCTGTACATGGAAGCGGTGCAGGCGATGACCGGCCACGGCGGCTGGCCGCTGACGGTGTTCCTGACGCCCGAGGGCGAGCCTTTCTACGGCGGCACCTACTTCCCGCCGGTGCCTCGGCATGGGATCGCCAGCTTCCCGGAGCTGCTCGCGGCACTCGCCCAGGCCTGGCGCGACCGGCGCTCCGACGTGGCACGCAGCGCCGCCTCGCTGGCCGAGGCCCTGCGCGCGGCCACCCGCTGGCCCGCGTCACGGGGCCCGCTGACGGCGGACCTCGTCGCGCGCGCGGCCGCGCGCGTCGCGGCCGGCTTCGACCCGCGCGAGGGCGGCCTGGGCGGCGCCCCGAAGTTCCCCCAGCCGAGCAGCCTGGCCTTCCTGCTCGGCCGTGCCGCGCGGAGCCGGGACGCGGACCTGCTGCGCGTCGTCACGGTAACCCTGGGCGCGATGGCGCGCGGCGGCATATGGGACCACTTGGGCGGTGGCTTCCATCGCTACAGCGTCGACGCGCGCTGGGCGGTGCCGCACTTCGAGAAGATGCTCTACGACAACGCCCAGCTCGCCCGGCTCTACCTCGAAGCCTGGCAGCTCACCGGCGAGCCCGGCTTCCGGCGGGTGGCCGAGGCGACCTTGGACTACCTGCTGCGCGAGCTGCGCCACCCGGCGGGCGGATTCTTCACGGCGGAGGACGCCGACACGGCGGATGGCGAGGGCGCGTATTTCGTGTGGACGCCGCGTGAGGTCCAGGCGCGGCTGCCGGCGCCCGAAGCGGCGGCGGCCTTGGCCTGGTTCGGGATCACGCCGGAAGGCAACTTCGAGCACGGCGCCACGGTGCTGGCGACCCGCCGGCGGCCGGAGGCGGTGGCGGCCGAGCTGGGCATCGACGTCGCGATCCTGGCGGCGCGGGTGGGCACGGCGCGCGGCGTGCTCCTGGCCGCGCGCGAGCAGCGGCAGCGGCCGGCGACCGACGCAAAGATCCTGACCGACTGGAACGGCCTGGCGATCGACGCCCTTGCCCGCGCCGGCGCGGTGCTGGGGCGGTCGGACTACGTCGCGGCCGCCCGGCGCGCGGCGGAGCATGTGCTCACCAGCGCCCGACTGGCGGACGGTGGGCTCGCCCATGTCTGGACCGACAGCGGGCTTGCCGGCGATCCGGTTGGCGGCCGGGCGGCGGTGCCGGCCTTCCTGGAGGACTTCGCCGCGCTCGGCGGTGCCTGCCTGTCGTTGTACGAGGCGACCTTCGACCCGCGCTGGGCACGGGCGGCGCGCGACCTGGCCGCGGCGATGATCGACCAGCTCGCCGATCCCGACGGCTTCGGCTTCTACCGCGCCGGGCCGCGGCACGAGGCGCTCCTCGCGCGCCAGAAGGAGCTGGTCGACGGCGCGGTGCCCAGCGGCAACGCGCTGGCGGCGGACCTGCTGCTGCGCCTGGGGGCGCTGTGGGGCGACGGCGACTTGGTCGCGCGGGCGGAGGGCGTGTTCCACCTGGCGCTGCCCTTGATCGACCGCGGCCCGTCGGCCTTCGGCGCGCTGCTGGCGGCGCTGGACAACCACGTGGCGGGTATGCGGGAGATCGCGATCGTCGGCTGGGACGGGACGGACGACGCGGCGCTGCTCGGCGCCGTCCGCGCGCGCTTCCTGCCGGGGACGGTGGTCGCGGCGACGACGGAAGGGGACGGCGCGGCGGAGGAGCCGCCGCTCCTGGCCCAGAGGCCATGGGTCGGCGGTCGCGCTACCGCCTACGTGTGCCGCGGCCAGGTCTGCCGGCAGCCGGTGACCGAGGTCGCCGACCTCGCCGCGGAGCTCGGCCCGGGCTGGACGGATGGGGTGGCGGCGGAGCTGTGGCCGGAAGGCGCGACGTAGGCGGTCAGCCGGAGGGCAGGGAAGCCGGGCGGGAGAGGATCGGGCGGGCGGGGGATCCCACCGCGATCCTAGTCGTCGTCGTCACCCTCGTCGGGCAGGAGCGCGCGCAGGATCACGCGGTTGTTGCCGTTGCGGGCCTGGATGTCGGAGACCAGGGTCAGCGGGTCGGCGGTCTTCTTGAGCTGCACGGCGTAGCTGACCTCGGTCATCAGCCCGGCTTGCACCGATTCGACCGACAGCAGGTGGGCGCGATCGAGCAGGCGGTCGAAGACATCCTTAAACGCCGTGGTGTGGTCGATCTCGTTGGTCACGCGTACGCGCAGCAGGTGGCTGTGCCGCTGCGGGGCGAACAGGTCCAGGTGCGAGATCAGCAGGATGACCGCGCAGACGATCAGGGTGGTCAGCACCGCCAGGCTGTACTCGCGGCCGCCCACCGCCAGCCCGACCGCCATGGCGAAGAAGATGAACCCGAGGTCGCGCGCCTCGGGCACCGAGCGGCGGAAGCGCACGATCGAGAAGGCGGCGAAGATGCCGAAGGCGCGCGCGGCGTTGCCGGCGATGCCCATGATCACCACGCTGACCAGGAGGCCGAGCATGATCAGCATGTGCACGTAGTCCTGCGAGTACTTCTCGCCCTTGTGCGTCCGCTGGTAGACGGTGCCGATGATGAGCATCAAGGCGAAGCTCAGGCTGAGGGCGGCCAGCACGTCCGTCGCGGTGACCTTGGAGGCGTCGCCGGCAAGGCTGCCGCCCAGGATCTGGGTGAGGGTGTCCATCGGCAGTCCTCGTCGCTCAGGCCAGGTTGGCGGTCCACCGGCGCCGTGCTTCGGCGCCGGTGCCGTTGGCCATAAAGACCGATTCGAAGCTGCGGCAGTACTTGCTGTGGCCCTGGCGCACGCAGCCGTGCCGGTGGATCAAACCGGCCAGCCAGTGTGGCACCTGGTCGGGGACCTTGACCTCCATCACCGCCCGATCGGTCGCCATGAGCTCGCGATCGCAGCGCAGGTCGTCGGGCACGGGCACGAGATCGTCGAGCCGGAAGCGGATGTCGGTGTCGAAGGTGATCCGCAGCTCGGCCTCGTCGCCCGTGCCGCGCAGGGCCTGGCGATCGTAGCGCAGCACGCAGCTCGGGTGGAGCTGGCGGACCTGGGTCAGGGTCTGCACCTGCTCGATCACGCGCAAGCCCGCCCGGCCGGTCACGCTGCGCGGGTCCGCGCCGGCGGCGACGGCCAGCGCCTCGTCGATCGGCAGCGCCACGCGCTGCTTGTACACCCGGCCCTTGTGCTTGCGCTTGAGCTCGAGGAAGGAATAGGGCAGCTCCGTCCCGCTCGCCGCGCCGTAAACCCGCAGGCGCAGCTTCTGGCGGGACCGGATGCCGCGCGCGTGCTCCCAGTAGAGGTCGTGGAAACGGTTGTCGTAGTAGAGGTCGACGACGGGGTAGTGGCCGTCGCCGTCGCCGTGCGGGTCCGGCAACATGAAGGCCAGCAGGTCGGCCGTCAGGCGCTCGCGCTGCGCGGCGTCCAGGACGAACTTGAGCTCGCGCCGCTTGAAGCGCGTCACTACTTCCGCAGGCGCGGCCGGCGACTGCGCGATCGCGGCGTGCATCGGCTCGCTCGACACGTCTTCGGCTGTCATCGTGTCAAGCGGCGTCGCAGCCCGGTGACCGTTGGTCGATAAGCTGCGGGTGGCTGCTCGCGGAATTGGATCGGGGAACATGGTGCGTTCGGGAGTCTCGTGGTGCTTCTATCGGGCGGCGGCGCGTCGGCTGCCACAAAGCGGCGGCATTGCTACTGATACGTGCCGGCGGCACAGGATGTTAGATGAATTAAACAATTCGCGCCACCGTCGGTTAGATGCACAGAGCGGCGGATGGCTTTCACGGGTTCGCCGACAGAGTGTGCGCCGCCCGCTCCGCCCGGCGCCGCCAGCGCGCCGGCCAAAGCGCGATCCCAAGCGCTACCAGCAGCCCGGCCAGCGTGATCCAGACCCCCGCCACGACAGACCACGGGCGGTAGCTCAGGTCCACGCGCCGACTGCCCGGCGGAAGCTGTAACGCCTGGATGCCGCCGTCGGCCCGCAGCACCGGCACGGCCCGGCCATCAACCGTGGCCCGCCAGCCGGGCGCGTAAGCTTCCGATACCACCAGCCAGCCGCCCGCCGGGGCCTCCAGCGCGATGCGCCGCGCGTTCGGCCCGTCGTCCGCGACGGCGACCTTGGGACGATCCCGGGGCGGTTGCGGCGGTGATTGCGGCGGCAGTTGCGGCGCCTGCCCGGGGGGGACTAGGTCCGCGAGCACGGCGTTCGGACCTGGTTCCACCACGACCTCGGCGCGCGGGTCGAAGCCGGCGGCCGCCACCGCGTCCAACGCTTCCGCCTGGCTCGCGGCGGCGCGCGCGGCCCGCACGATCCACGCCCGGCCCGGCGGCTCGGGAGCGCGATAGACATGCAAGCCGTTCGCGTCGAAGACCGGCGCGAAGGCCGGCTCGGTCGCGGCCGTCCCGGCGACCAGCACTCCGCCGTTCGCGCAGACTTCGGGCGGGGGGCCGGCCGCGCCGGCCGGCTGGTCGACGTAGGCGTAGAAGCTCCGGCCGGCGCTATCCGCGATCGGCTCGAAGTACAGCGTCCGCAGCGGACCGTCGCCCGCAGCGAGCTCGCCGTAGGCCAGGTGCTCGGCTGCGCCGGGGGCCGGGACCAGGTGCACCGCGACCGGACCGCCGCGCGGCACGGCGACGTCGATGCGGTTGAAGCCGTTCGCCCAGGCGCGGACGGCCGTGCCGAGCGCCGCGCCCGGCGCGAGGGCCACCGTCTCGCGGCAGCCGGCTTCGAGGTCGAGCGGCGGGTCGAAGGGTTCGAGCGGCGTGGCGGAGAGCAGATAGCGCACGTTCAGCAAGGCGAGCAAGCGCGGGTCGGCTCGGCCGGGGGCGATCATGTTGCGGTTCGCCGCCAGGAAGGGGTTGCCGGTCGGCCGGCTCAGCCGATCGACGAAGGCGCGGAAGCTGGCGCGGGGCGTCGACGTATAGCCGCCGATCTCGTCGATCCCGAGGCTGGGGGCGACCCCCGGCCCGAGCGCGATCTGATCCGGCTGGAGCACCGCCACGCGGAACGCCTCGGCCGCGCGTTCTTCGACCAGCCGGTCCAGCGGCGGCACCGGCGGGAAGGCGTCGACCGGGCTGGCCGGCGTGAATCCCCAACCGAACCAGAGCAGGTCCGCCGCGATGACCGCCAGCACCAGGCCCTGGCGCGCCGGCCGCTCGGGACGCCGGGACCAGAAGACGAGCACGGCGGTGGACAGGGCCAGGCCGGCGAGGGTGGGAACGGCGGTGCCCGCTCCCTCGGGATCGACCCAGGCGGCGGCAAGCAGCGCCAGGGCGAGGCAGGCCGCCACGCCGGCGACGAGCCCCGCGAAGCGCCGCGGCGCCGCGGCTGCCGCGGCCAGCCCGAGCGCGACCAGCGGCGCCGCGAGCAGCGGCCAGACCGCGAGCCAGCGCATCAGGCCGAACCACTGCAAGCCGGGCACGAAGGCCAGCGGCCAGGCCAGCGGCGACCCGAGCACGACCAGCGCGACCAGCGCGGCGATCCCGGCCAGCAACCAGACATCGCGGCGATATGGGCGCAGCGCCGCCGGGCGCGCGACGAGCAGCGGGGCGGTGAGCACGACCAGCAGGGGGATCAGGCCGAGGTACATCGCCATCTCGGAGAAGCTCTGGGCGCCGTGGTAGTCGCCGGTCCGCGGATCGCCGAGGAAGCGCGGGGCGATCAGGGTGACGAGCTGGCGGAGCGGCACCGCGGTCTCGATCAACGCCGAGATCGAGAACGGGACGCGGATGCCGTCGCGCGCCATCTCGATGGTCGGCAGGAGGTGCACGGCCGCGACGGCCAGCCCCAGCCCGCCGGTGACGATCCCGGCTCGGGCGCCGCGCCGGCGCCGCGCGGCGTCGAAGCCGGCGAGGCGCCCGCAGGCGTAGGCCAGCAACACGAGCGCGCCGAAGATCGCGAACTGGAGCTGCCCGCCGAGGATCGCCATGCCGGCCGCCAGTCCGCCGAGCACGACCCCCCGGCGCGCGCCGGTCCGCGCCGCGTGCTCCCAGGCGGCCGCGACCGCCGGCAGCCACAGCGGCGTGGCGACGAACGACACATAGCTGCGCCAGACCTGATGGTAGCCCGCCAACATCCACACCAGCCCGCCCGCCAGCGCCGGGAACCAGCCCGCGCCGAGCTGGCGAATCCACAGTACCATGAACAGGCCGGCAAGCCAGAGCTGCACCAGCACCTGGAGCGAGTAGGCGCGCTGGACCGGCAAGCCGGCGTCCAGGACCAGCTCGATCGGGTTGAACGGCGCACTCTGGGTGTCGCCGGCCAGCGGATGGCCGGCCATGATGCCGGCATGCCACAGCGCCACCTGGCCACCCGCCAGCGCGCGGGCCTTGACCTCGCGCTGGGCGAACTGCAGGACGGCGTCGCCCACCTCGGGATTGGCGGGCGGCGGCAGCTCGCCGCGCCAGGGCTCGAACAGGCCGAGGATGCCCAGCGGCAGCAGGGTCCGCCCGGGCAAGAGGCCGGGGCCGAGCACGGCGACCGACAGCACGAGCAGGCCGGCGGCGACGAGCAGGGGGCGGTAGCGGGGTGGAACGGGCGGCATCGGCGGGGGGATTCTACTGATCTTCACAGGACTGGCCAGAGCGGAGCCATCGACCAGCGGCGGGCCGGTTCACCGGGCGAGGCAACCGGGATTGAGGTTCCGTGGTGCGAGTTCAGGTTGTTCGCCCGGTTGCCCCGCCCCTAACGTCACGCGCGTCGTCGAGGGCGTAGGGGCGGGGCAACCGGGC
>CAZCJG010000179.1:0-9571 GCA_964498575.1 uncultured Anaerolineales bacterium
CCCTGGCGATCACCAACGTCGTCGGCAGCACGGTGACGCGCGGCGTGAACCGGGCGCTCTACCTGCAGGTGGGGCCGGAGATCGGCGTGGTCGCGACCAAGACCTTTACCGGCCAGCTCGCGCTGCTCGCGCTCCTGGCGGCGGAGCTTGGCCAGCGGCGCGGCGTGCTGGGGGCGGCGGAGGTGGGCGGGATCGCACAGGGCCTGGCGGGCCTGCCCGCGCTGGTCACCCGGGCGCTGGCGATCGAGCCGCAGGTCCGGCAGGTAGCGCGGGAGCTGGCGGAGCGGCGCTCGATGTTCTTCGTCGGCCGCGGCTTCGGCTACCCGATCGCGCTGGAGGGCGCGCTCAAGCTCAAGGAGATCAGCTACCTGCACGCCGAGGGCTATGCCGCCGGCGAGCTCAAGCACGGGCCGATCGCGATGCTCGACCCCGGGGTACCGGTCTTCGCCATCGCCACCGCCAGCCCGACCTACGACAAAGTGATCTCCAACATCGAAGAGGTCCGCGCCCGCGGCGCCGCGGTGATCGCCGTCGCGACGGAAGGCGACGCCCGCATCGCCGCGCTCGCCGAGCACGTCCTGCCCGTCCCGGCCGCCCGCGACGAGCTCTCGCCCTTCGTCACCGTGATCCCGACCCAACTCTTCGCCTACCACGTCGCGCTGGCGCTGGGCCGGGACGTCGACCAGCCGCGCAACCTGGCGAAGAGCGTGACGGTGGAGTGACGTCAAGCCGCCTGACGGTGGCATCACGTCAGCAAGGCACGCACCCGCGTCGGCGACCGGTGGGGAGATGACTTCTCGCCGGTCGCCGAGTGGTCGGAATGAACACATTCTCTGTAGCGACGCTCAGCGCCGACGCGGACCAACTGGCGTCGTTTTCGCAGGCGATCTGGGGCTTCACCCACGTCGAGGTGCCGGTCGGATTCACGTTCCCGTCGTGGGAGGCGGCGCCTGGAGCACTGGCGGACCTGCCGGGCCGCTCGGTGGTCGTGTGGGATGAGTTCAGCTACGTGATGAGGAGGCGCCGCTTGAGGCATCGATCAAAACGCCGCATGAGCGCCAGGGCTTGACCAACCGTGGTCGGACACCGAAAATCACATCCATCCGCTCCGGGCGCCCTGCGATGCCGGTGGCCTGACGATCGCCACCGGCGCGGCCCTGGATCAACCGAAGGACAAGCACGATGGGCGACATGGTTCTGCTGGTTCACCGGCTGCCCGACTTGGCGATGCGCGAGACGCGTGTCGCCCACGTCCGTGAAGATGCCAAACTCCCGAACGGCGATTACGGCTTCCTGGAGTCGTACTGCGACGATCCAAGCTGTGACTGCCGCCGGGTGTTGATCACCGTCATGTGCGAGGAGCTCGGCCCGCACCCGGTCGCCACGCTCAACTACGGTTGGGAGGACCGCGCCTTCTACGAGGCATGGATCGGCAGTCGCCGCTTGGCGAAAAACATGGCCGGGGTGATCATCGACCCCCTCGGCCAGCAGTCGGAGCACGCGCCCACGCTGGTAAAGCTGTTCGAATGGATGCTTGGCGACCGCGACTATCGGGAGCGGTTCAAACGGCACTATGCGGCGTTCAAAGCCGAGCTGGCGGGGGCCGGCGCGGAGCCACGCCGGGCATCGAAGGCCGGCATCCGGTTCCCACGAGCCAAGGGGCGCCGGCCCGTCCGTCGCGGAAAGCGGAGGTGACGGGACAGCAGTAGCCTGGGGTGAATGCGCCACCGCCGTGCGGGTCGTGGCCACCGAGGACGATCGCCAGCGGATCTTCGTCAACGCCTACGCGCTCGACGGCCCCCACGCTTCACTGCTGGCCCATCGCCAACTGCCCAGCGCTATGGCGGCCGGCATCCTGATCGGTGGCCGCGCCTTCGACATCCTGGTCTACGAGCTCGATTACTACGCGGCGCACCCGCTTCGGGCCCCCAACTTCTGGGCGGGCGGTATGGCCTCGCATGGCCTGATGCTGGGCGGGCTGGTCGGCGTCCTCCTGTTCTGTCGGCTCCGCGGCAAGCCGTTCCTGGTAACCACGGACGAGCTGTCGGTGCCGGCCGCTTTCCTGATGGGCGTCGGGCGGATCGGCAACTTCATCGAGGGCGGCGTCATCGGCTCGGTCACCGCCATGCCCTGGGGCGTGATCTTCTCCGGTGTCGACGGGCCGCGCCACCCGGTGGCCCTGTATGACGGCGCGAAGAACCTGATCCTCGCGCTAGTCCTCATCCTCGTGCTGAAGCGCTGGCCGGCGGGGCACGGCGTCGCCAGCGGCGCCTTCCTCTGTCTCTACGGCGGGCTCCGCTTCCTGGTCGATAGCTTCCGCGACTACGAGGGCGGCTGGCTCGGCATCGGCCAAGGCCAGTACTTCAACCTCGCAATGGCGGCGATCGGCCTCATGCTGCTCATCTGGGCGCTCCAGCGAGAAGCTCCGGCCGTCGCAACCCCCGCACCCGAACCACGCCGCGTGAACCCGGTGCTCGCGGGGGTCTTCGTCTTCCTCTGCCTCTACACGCTCGGCATTCCGACAAGCTGGACACGGGCGAACATCGAGGCAATCCGTGCCGAAGAGCCTGCGCCGGGGCCTTGAGAGGTTGGGGGAGAATGGCGCGTCGTTGAAGACGGAGGTAAGGGCCTCCAGGACTTGGCCCCGCGTGCCGCCTCGACTACAGTTGGCGGCCAAACCATGAGCCCCCCCATCACCCTCCAACAAATCCGCGAATGGGCGCTGGTGCTGGATGCGGAGGGCATCCCGTACGATATCGCGCATGATCCCGAGGGCGGCTGGACGCTGGTGGTGGCGCCCAGCGACGCCGAGCGCACCGCCGAGGCGCTGCACGCCTACCAGGCGGAGAACGTGGCGGTGGCCGAGGCGACCGAGACGGCGGAGGATAGCCGCGGCCTGCCGGGACCTGTCCCCGGCGCCCGCTACACCGGCCTCGTGGTGTCCGCCCTGCTCGCGGCGTTCTTCCTCGTCACCGGGCCGCGGATCGGGGACGCTCCGGGCTTCGCGCTGGTCGACCGCCCCTGGTTCGAGCGCGGCGCGGCCGACGCGGGCGCGATCCTGGGCGGCGAGGCCTGGCGCGGCGTGACGGCGCTGACGCTGCACGCGGACGGCGGCCACATCCTGGCCAATGCCCTGGTCGGCGCGTTCTTCTTCGGCGCGGTCTGCGCGGTGTTCGGGCCGGGCGTCGGGCTGTGGCTGATCCTGCTCTCGGGCGCCGGCGGCAACCTCGTCAACGCCTGGCTGCGCGGCCCGGGCTATAGCGGCGTCGGCGCCTCGACCGCGGTGTTCGGGGCGGTGGGCATCCTCGCCGGGTCCCAGCTCGCGCGCTACCGCCGGCCGGGCATCGGACGCGGGCGGGCGCTGGTGCCGGTGGCCGCCGGCCTGGGTCTCCTGCTGCTCCTCGGCGCGAACCCCGAGACCGACGTGCTGGCGCACGCCTTCGGCTTCCTCGCGGGGCTGGGGCTCGGCGCCGCCGCCCGTCTGACGCTGCGCCGCCCGCTGGGCGCGCCGATCCAGTGGAGCCTGGCGATCGCGGCACTGGTCGCCGTCGTCGCGTGCTGGGCGCTGGCGCTCGCGTGAGGCTTGCCAAGCGCGGGATGCCTGGGTTATGCTAGGAGCCTGCACCGATCCTCGCCCCGGGTGCGCCAGGACCAGCATCAGGAAGCAGCTCCCCCATGGAACCTCATCCCCTCGAAACCCCCGACCTCAGCGAGAAAGGCGGCATCAAGGACGGCCGGCGCCAGTCGTCGGACCGCCGCCTGTTCATGCAGCTCCTCGCCTTCGCCGACGAGCAGGAGTCGGATCACGCTTGGATGGCGGAGGCGCTGGCCGAGGCGGGGATCAGCGGGGTGCTTTACGCCGAGGTCAACGATCCGCGCGGCCTGGCGCTCCTGACCTTCGACGAGGATCCGGCGTACTTCATCGACACCGTGCGGCCGGTGCTCGGCCGGCCGCCCTTCGGCAACCTCGTCCAAAAGTCCGAGCATACCCTGCTCGGGCGGACCTACGCCCTGGGCTACGAGCCGGACCTGGAGGACGTGCTGCTGCACCGGCCGCGGCGTTACGTCCTGAACCCCGACTGGCGCTGGGCGGTGTGGTATCCCTTGCGCCGGAGCGGCGCCTTCGAGCAGCTTCCCGACGAGAAGCGGCGCGAGATCCTGCGCGAGCACGGCGCCATCGGCAAGGCCTTCGGGCAGGCGGACCTGGCCCACGACATCCGGCTGGCCTGCCATGGCCTGGACAAGCACGACAACGACTTCGTCGTCGGGCTCTTGGGGCGCGAGCTCTACCCGCTGTCGGCGATCGTCCAGACGATGCGCGGCACGCAGCAGACCTCGCTGTACCTCGAACGGCTCGGCCCGTTTTTCATCGGCCGGGTGATCTGGCAGAGCGCGCTCACCAGATCAGCGCCGCGAGCTGGGGCCGATACTCCTGAGTGAGCGGGTGGTCGTCGCCCAGCGCCTTGAAGATCGCCAGCATCCGCTCGTGCGCCCGGTCGTGGTAGGCATCGCGGTCGCGCTGCATCACGTCCAGCAGCCCTTCGAGCGCCTCGCGGTACTGCTCGCGCGCCGCGAGTTGCGCGGCCAGGTCCAGCCGGGCATCCAGGTCGTTCGGATCGCTCGCGACGCGCCGGCGCGCGGCAGTCTCGTCGCCGGTGACCTGGCTTTCGAGGTGGAAGCGCGCCTTGGTCGCCCAGGCCTCGGCCTTGCCACGCTCCGGGCCGCCGTAGGGCACGCGATCCAGCACGTCGACCGCCTCGGAGTAACGGCCGGTGTTGAACAAGACGCGGCCGAGACCGAGGAGTGCGACCGGGTGATCGGCCGCGTGGTCCAGGGCGGCGCGGTAGCCGGACTCCGCCGCGGCCAGGTTGTCCGACGCTTCGCTGGCCTCCGCCGCCTCGGCCAGGCGGTCCGCCTCGCTGGGCAGCAGGTTGTCGAGGAAGGCCTGGATCTGGCGCTCGGGGATGGCGCCGACGAACTCGTCGACCACTTCGCCGTCGATGAAGGCCTTGACCGCGGGGATGCCGCGGATCCCGAACTGCATCGACAGGTTTTGGTTGGCGTCGACATCGAGCTTGGCCAGCACCCAGGCGCCGCCGGACGCTTCGGCCATGCGCGCCAGCACCGGCCCGAGCACGCGGCAGGGGCCGCACCATTCGGCCCAGAAGTCGACCAGCACCGGCACCTCGTACGAGCGGTCGACGACGTCGGCGTCGAAATGCGCCTCGTCGGTCTCGAAGACCGCGGCCGTCAGGGGGCCGTTTGAATGGTTGTCGCTTGTCATGCCGAGCACCTCCCCAGGTTGCCATCCAGCCGATCGTGGGCCACATTATAGCCGCAACAGCCGCGGTCCGCGCGGATCACCGACCAAGGACGTTCCCATGCCCGAACCAACCCACGTGCCCGACCCGCCCGCCCGGTTCGACCCTCCCAGCCAGCTCGACTCTCCCAACCCGCCCACCTCTCCCGACCCGGCCGTCTCGCCCATGCCCCGCCCAACCGAGACGACAGCCGACAGCCCTCCCACCCTGGTCGTGCTCGCCGCCGGCATGGGCAGCCGTTACGGCGGTCTGAAGCAAATCGATCCGGTCGGTCCGCACGGCGAGATCGTGCTGGACTACGCGGTCCACGACGCCTTGCGCGCCGGCTTCGGGCGCGTGGTCTTCGTCATCCGCCCCGACATAGAGACTGCGTTCCGCGCGGTCGTCGAGCCGCGCCTTGCCGGCCGCTTGCCGATCGGCTACGCCCTGCAATCGCTCGCCGATCTACCCGCCGGGCGGACCATCCCGCCCGGCCGCGCCAAGCCCTGGGGCACCGCCCATGCCGTCCTCGCCTGCCGCCACGTGGTCGCCGAGCCTTTCGCGGTGGTCAACGCCGACGACATCTATGGCCCCCCGGCCTTCGACGTGATGGCGCGGGCGCTGGCGTCACTGGCCGGCACGCGCGACCGCTACGCCCTGGTCGCCTTCCAGCTCGGGCAGACCCTGTCCGAGCATGGCCCGGTCTCGCGCGGCCTGTGCGAGATCGATGCCGAGGGCAAGCTCGCGCGCGTCGTCGAATGCACGGGCCTCGAGCCGCACGCCGGCGCGGCCCGCCGGCCCGATGGCGACACCTGGCGCGCCCTGCCGCTGGACACGCCAGTCTCGACCAACATGTGGGGCTTCACGCCGAGCCTGTTCGGACATCTCGAACGCGCCTTCGCGCGCTTCCTCGACCAGTCCGGCCACGACGCCTCGGCCGAGCTGCTCCTCCCCTCGGAGATCGACGCCTTGATCCGCGCGGGCGCCGTCGAGGCCAGCGTGCTGCGCACCGACGCTGCCTGGCTCGGCGTGACCCATCCGGCGGACAAGCCCGCGCTGGTCGCCGGCCTGCGCCGCCTGACCGAGGCGGGCCTTTATCCCGAGCGGCTGTGGTGATCGTCCCCTGAAGAGACGGCCCTTGTGGCCGCCCACAGGGATCAAGCTCAGCCGAGCAGTTGTTCCAAATGTCGGTTGGCCACGCGCAATCCCCTAGCAGCCATCAGTCCAAACCCCCTTACCGCCCCCCCCAATAGGCGTTCGGCGGGCAGGGAATCTCCTCGACGATGTCCTGGTACACCAGGGCAAGCTGCTCGGCGTCCGGCGCCCGGTAGAAGTAGTCGCGCTGGCTGGCGATCTGGCTCAGCACGCTGAAGTCCAGGTCGCCGCCGATGCCGATCGCGAACAGGCGCACGCCGCTGGCATGGGCGGCATGGGCCTGGGCCAGAGCGAGCTCGGGCGCCTCGCCGTTGGAACGGCCGTCGGTGAGCACGATCATCACTGGGGCGTTCGTCGATCGGCGGCGGGGGCTTGCGAGCTCCCAGCGCGCCGCCTCGATCCCGCAGCCGATGCAGGTCAGCTCCGCCAGGCGGATCGCGTCCAGCCCGCGCTGGAGCGCGGTGCGGTCGATCGTCAGCGGTTGGACGAGGGTCGCGCTGGCATTGAAGGCGACGATCGCCACCTGGTTCTCCCCCGCGCGCACCAGGCGGTCGACGAGCTGCCGTGACGCGTCGCGCGCCGCGTCGAGCTTGGCGCGCCCGGTCGGACCGGCGCTGCCCATGCTGTTGGAGGCGTCGATCACCAGCACCACGTCCACCGACAAACGCTCCGGCCGGCACGGCACCTCGTGCAAGGCCAGCGGCAGGAAGACCTGGCGGCCGCCAGGTGTTGGCGTGATCGTCGGCGTCGGCGTGATCGTCGGAGTGTCGGACGGGGTCGGCGAGTGCTCCGGCGTCAGGGTCGGGGTCGGGCTGGATGTGGCCGAGGGGATCGTCGTGGGCGAGGGCGGCGTCGGCGGGACCGGCCCCAAGTTGGTGGTCAGGATGTCGTTGGGCCGGTTGGTTCCGTCTGGACAAGCCGCCAGGAGCGCCGACGGACGCAGCGCCGTGCCGCCCGCCTCGACCTCGAACACCTGGAACTCGGCCGCTCCCTCGCTCGTCGCGGCGACGATGCGCCGCCCGTCGCCGCTCCAGGCGATCGACGGCGCCGGCCCCCATTCGGCACCGGGGTAGACCGGCAGGGGGCGAACCGCCGCCCGCGCCAGCCGCTCCAGGACCGGCCCGCCCGGCGGGTCCTCGGCCTGCGCGTCCGGCTCGAACCGATAGGTCAACACCGCGTCGCCCGCATGAACGGCCAGGAGACCGTGGTGCAAGGCGGCGTGGTTGATCGCGACCCCGCCGATCGTGACCAGGTCGGCCCCCAGCGGCACGGTCCACGCGCGCCGGGCGACCAGGTCGGCGACGCCGAGCTCCGGCACGCGCCAGCGGTTGGTGACGAGGTAGCGCCCGCCGGGCGTGATGCTGGCCTGGGCGATGTTGAGGTGGCTGCCGTGCCGGTCGGGGGGACTCTGGTCGAAGGGCGGCAGGGAGATCGGCGGCGCGACCTGGGTCATGCCGGCGACGTCGAGTGTGTAGACCGTGGCGTTCTCGGTGACCACGTGCGCCAGGCCACCGCCGGCGGTGGGGAAGATCTCTACCGCCGGCCCATCGACCTCGAACTCGCCGCGCGCGCTGCCGAGGCGGCCGCCGCTGCGTTCGGACCAGCGGTATTTGCGAACTCTGAAGGGGGGCTTGAGCTCGGTGGCGCTGCTGGACTCGCCGGCGGTCGACACGAGCAGCGTGTCGCCATCCGGCAGGATCGCCAGCCCCGCGCGCGGCGGGAAGCGCGCCCCGGCCAGGCGGCCGAGCGGCAGCCAATGGGCGAGGTCGAGCGGATCGCCGCGCAAGCCGTAAAGGAAGGGCCCGCCCGTGTCGGCCTGGGCGGTGTTGGAGTGATTGGCCACGACCAGCGACAGGTCCGCGCTGGCTGCCAGCCGGCCGGGCGAGACGATCCGCTCGCCGCGGTAGACCGCCTGGCCCGAGGCGGCGGCGAACACCGAGACGGCGTCGCAACCCGGCGCGCTGTTCAGCGCCAGGTCCTCGGTCACGACCACCAGGTCGTCGACCGAGACGCCCTGCTCGGCGAGGGAGATCCCTTGGCCGGCGACCAGGTCGGGCAGGTCGCGCCCGAGCACCCAGATCAGACCGGTGCCCAGGGCAACGGGGACGAGGTAGATCAAGCCGCGCCAGAACATACGTGGTGTAACGGACGAGCACCCCGGCGGCGTTAGGCGCGATATCGTGCGGCCGAGGCGCGCCGCCCGATCAGCGAACCAACGGGCCGAGCCGGCCGCCTTGCCGTCCCCGGCCGCTCCGATATAATCCGGGCCAACCGCGCGGCAATTCCAAGGAGATCGATCGATGAGCGACAGCTTCGAGTTCGGCGGCCCGATCGTCTGGCATCCCACGCCGGACTACGTCGAGGGCGCGCACCTGACCGCGTTCATGCGCGAGCACGGCATCGCCGACTTCGGCGCGCTGATGCGCCGCTCGACCGAGGACGTCGCCTGGTTCACCGAGGCCGTCCTGCGCTATCTGGACATCCAACTCCAGACGCCTTATCAGGCGGTGGTCGACCTCTCGCGCGGCATCCGCTGGCCGCGCTGGTGCGTGGGCGGGCGGATGAACATCGTCCACAACTGCCTGGACAAGTATGTCGGCACCGAGGTCGAGCACCGGCCGGCGCTGGTCTGGGAAGGCGAGGAGGGCGCGGTCCGGACCCTGACCTACGGCGAGCTCTACCGCGAGGTCAACAAGGCCGCCAATGCCTTGCGGTCCCTGGGCCTGGGCCAGGGCGACGCGGTCGGCCTGTTCATGCCGATGACGCCCGAGATCGTGATCGCCCTGCTCGCCATCGCCAAGATCGGCGGGATCATCCTGCCGCTCTTCTCGGGCTACGGCAAGGACGCCGTCGCGACGCGCCTGGCCGACGCCCAGGCGCGCGCGCTTTTCGCCGCGGACGGCGCCTTCCGGCGCGGCAAGGTCGCCGACATGAAGACCGTCGCCGACGCCGCCGCGGCCGAGCTGCCGTCCCTGGCCCACATGATCGTCCTGCGCCGCACCGGCCACGCGGTGCCGATGCAGCCCGGCCGCGACCACTGGTGGCACGAGCTGGTCGACGCCCAGCCTGAGACGGCGGCGACCGCCGACACCGATGCCGAGGACACGGTGATGGTG
>CAZCJG010000180.1:0-9526 GCA_964498575.1 uncultured Anaerolineales bacterium
CCCCGCCCCTACGTCACGCGCGTCGTCGATAGGGCGTAGGGGCGGGGCAACCGGGAGAACAACCACCGCCAGACACGTCATCCCTGCGCTCCCGGTTGCCTCGCCCGGTGAACCGGCCCACCCGCGCCGCCAACATCGTCCGGCTCACCCGTCCCCCCGCTCCTCGAAAAACGCCCGCGCCTTCACCTCCAGCCATCCCGCGATCCGCTCCGCCGCCAGGGCGTTGCCGGCCGGGTTCCAGTGGCTGTCGTTCTCCAAATACAGGCGCCGGCCCGCATCGTGCGCCGCCTGGAAGGGCGGCAGCAGATCGTGGCAGGCGACGCCGTGCGCGCCGCACCAGCCCATGACGAGGTCTTGCGGCAGCTCCCAGTCGTAGCCCGAGAGGTCCAGGTGCTCGCGGTCGGCGAGGCTCCGGCGCAGCGCCTCGTCGACCTGGAACTCGTCGGGATAGACGACCACGGTGAAGTCGATGCCGCGCTCGGCCAGGGCCAGGCGCATCGCGTCGAGCTGGCCGAGCGCGTAGTCGCCGCGCAGCGTCCTTTCCGCCTCCCAGGCCGGATCGACGATGCGCATGCGGTCGCGCATGATCGCGCGATACTGCGGCGTCAGGACGTAGGCCGCCGGCGGGCCGGCTTCGGCGCCGCCGGCCGCGCCGCCACCCCGCCCCGCGCCGGCGACCGCCACCGGCGTGGTCGCGCCGGCCTCCGCCGCGCGCTCGCGGGCGCTGATCCAGCCGAGCTCGCGCCGCTTGGTCTCGACGAACAGCCACAGCCGGCTGCGCGCGACCAGCGGCTGGCCGAACAAGGTCCGCTCGCGGCCCTGCCGCAGGTCCAGGTCGACCAGCGCCGAGCCGACCGCGATCCGCCGCCACCACGGCAGGGCGTCGTAGAGGTCGTTACCGGCGAAGAAGCCGAGGACGACCAGGTCCGGCTGGTACTGCAGGCCGTACTTCGCCAGCGTCGCCAGCTCCAGGGCCGTGTCCTGGCCGGGGTAGCCGACGTTGATCACCTCCACCCGGCCGGGGCCGAGCGTCACCGCCAGGCGCGCTTCGACCTGTTCGACATAATTCCCCTCGTAGCCGCCGGCCCAGTTGAAGGAGTCGCCGACCAGCAGCACCCGGTAGGTGCCGGGCGCGCGCTCCAGGGGATAGTCCCGGTCGTTGAACCCGAAGCGGTTGGTCGGGTGGCCGAACCAGTCGATGCCGGGGCGCGTCTTGTAGCCGAGGTCCGGGTCGTACATGTTGGGCGCGCCGCGGAAGACCAGGTCGTTGAAGACCAGGAGCAGCAGCTCGAGGCCCAGGAAGCTGATCCCCAAGATGACGGCGAGCTTGAGCGCCGCCGCCAGCAGGCGCCGTGCCCAGCGCAGGATCAGGCGCGGCATGGTGGCTCCGCGCGGCTGCGCGCGACCCACCTAGCGATTCCGCGGCGGCACCGTGACCAGGCCGATCACCGCGTGGTCGGGCACGATCAGGTAGCGACCCAAGAGCGGGCGGTTGTTCTCGCCGCTCTGGATCGCTTCGTAGTCCAGCCCGTTGGCCGCGGCGATGGCGCGCGCCTTCTCCTCCAGCGCCGCCGCGTCGGTGATGTCCGGCCAGACGTGCTTGGCGACGGCCACGAGATCGTTGGTCTGGGCGACGACCATCGGCAGCGGGCCGAGCGCGGCCGGGCGCGCCGGCTCGGGCTCGGGCTCCGGCTCCGGCTGCTGGCCCGGCGGCGGCGGGCGGCCATGGCCGGCGGGTAGCGACTGCTCCAGCTCGATGATGCGGTTGACCATGTTGGGGTCGGTCGACAGGTCGAAGTCCGGCCAGCCGGTGGCCGTGCCTTCCCAGCCGAAGTCGACCACGCCGCCAACGAAGGGGTCGTAGGTGACCTGCCACATGTACCAGCGCCGCTGCTCGGCGTAGTCGCCGATGCCCGGCAAGTGGTTCCACACGCCGTCCTCGAAGGCCTTGTAGCCCTTACCCGGCGGGCCGGGGCGCGGCGTGCAGTCATCGATGCCGCCCTCGGTGATGTACAGCGGCAGGTCGCCCAGCCCCCAGGTCCGGAAGAGCTGGTAGACCATCCGATAGCGCAGCGTCAGCCAGCCGGCCAGCACGGGGTCCCAGTACAGGCCGGCGTCGGTGGAGATGCCGGTGAAGCTGCTGGTCTGGTGGTTCCACTGGTTCTTGCCGTCCGGCGTCTGGGTGAAGTACTGCATGTACGGCCCGGCGTACTCGTGCAGGGCCAGCACGTGGCCATGGGCCGCGGCATGCTCCAGCGCCGGGCGGAAGCGGCCCCAGGTGGCGCCGGCGTCGGTGATCTCCGGCGTGCCGGTGGAGAAGCAGCCGATCGCCGCCTTGGCGCCGATCGCTTCGAGCGCCTGCATCCGCCGGATCTCGAAGTCGGCGTAGCGGCCGATCTGGTCCCGGTTGGCGAACTCCTCGTTGTAGCCCTCCCAATAGTCGACCGCGGGATGGCGCCGGGCGTGGTCGACCACCCGGTCGATGAACTCGCTGCCCACCGAGCCGCCGAGCTGCTGGTCGTCGGTGTAGACCCGGCCGATCAGGGTGACGCCCAGCCCTTTGAGCGCGTCGAGCAGGTCGTCGTGGAAGACCAGCGACTTGAACACGGTCGACCCGCTGCGGCGGTAGTAGTCCAGGATCTTGGCGTGGTCACGGGTTTCGTTGGCGTGCAGGCCGGTGCGCATCGCATTCCTCTCGCGGGGGACGGGGGGCTACAATAGTGGGCGATGGTATCAGACTCGCCGCCCCGCGGCAAATTTCCCGCCGCGCCAAACCAAGCCCGCGCCGGTGACGTTATTCATCTATGGATGCATCCGCACGTCTGATATGGACAGGCTTTTCGGAAAGTCCCCCGCAACTGCCCAAGGAGCGCCCGATGAAGGTTTCACGCCGTGATTTTCTCAAGCTCGGCACGGCGACCGCGGCCGCGGCCGTCGTGCCCGGGGAGATCGCCCCGCCGATCCCCCGCCCCACCCTCCGCTGGGCCGCGCGCACCGCGGCCGACATGCCGGCGCCGGACTTGGCGGCGCTGCTCCTCAGCCGCGCCGCGTTCGGCGGGCGACCGGGCGACGTCGAGCGCGCGCGCCAGATCGGTCCGGCCGCCTGGCTGGAGGAGCAGCTCGAGCCGGCCGCCATCGACGACCAGCCCGCCGCGGACGGCCTGGCGGCGCTGGGCCTGAAGACCCTGAACCTCGAGCCGCCCGAGCTGATGGCCTACGCGCAGGCCGGCGCGATCGCCGACGAGGTCATCCAGGCGACCTTGTTCCGCATGACCTTCAGCCAGCGGGCGCTGTTCGAGGTGATGGTCGAGTTCTGGAACGACCACTTCTCGATGATGGTCCGCGACAAGCTGGTGCGCTACTTCAAGCCGCACGACGACCGCGTGGTCGCGCGCGCCCACGCGCTCGGCCGGTTCAACGAACTGCTGGGCGCCTCGGCCCACAGCCCGGCGATGCTGTCCTACCTCGACAACGACGTCAACTACGCCCGGCGGATCAACGAGAACTACGCGCGCGAGATCATGGAGCTGCACACGCTGGGCGTGGCGGTCGACGGCGTGCCGTACACCGAGGACGACATCCACGACGTAGCGCTGTGCTTCACCGGCTGGACCATCGCCGGCCGCAATGCCGGGGCGGACAAGATCGGCACCTATCAGTTCGCCATGAACCAGCACGACAAGGGCGTCAAGCATGTGCTCGGCCGGACTATCCCGGGCAACCAGGGCGAGGAGGACGGCCTGGCGGTGATCGACATCCTGTGCGACCACCCGGCGACGCCGCGCTTCCTGGCGGCCAAGCTGGTGCGCCGCTTCGTCACCGACGACCCGCTGGGTGAGACGCCCGACCTGGTCGACGCCGTGGCGGCCGCCTACACCCGCACCGGCGGCGACATCAAGGCGATGCTGCGCGCGCTCTTCGGCCACGCGAGCTTCGCCGCGAGCTTCGGGCGCTTCGGCGGCAAGCTGACCCGGCCGGTGGACTACGCGGTGCGCATGATGCGCGCGCTGGACCTCAAGATCGCGGACTGGCCGACGGTCTATCCCGACCTCAGCGGCCGGCGCGGCGTGCGCTTCCTGACCGCGGCCGGCCACGTCCCCTTCCTGTGGCCGACGCCCGACGGCTATCCCGACGTCAAGGACGCCTGGGACGCGTCCGGCGGCATCCTCGCGCGCTGGAACCTCGGCCTGAAGCTGGCCGGGGCGAGCGCCGACCGCCGCTTCACCGTCAACCCGGCCGCCCAGATGCCGGCCGGTGTCACCACCGCCGGCGCGGCGGTCGACTTCTGGATCGACCGCCTGATCCACCGCCCGATGCTGCCGGCGGACCGCGCGGCCCTGGTCGACTACCTGACCGCGGGCGGGACGGACTCCGCCACGCTGACCACGACGATGCGCAATCGCCTGCCGGAACTGATCGCGCTGGTGCTGGACAGCCCGTACTTCTTGTGGCGGTAGCTCCGCGGACGGCGACGGGAGCGCCGCCTGGCCGCGCCGTGCTATGATCCCTCCGGCGCCGGACTTGGCGCGGGAGGCATGGCACGGCGCAGGCGACGGCGGGACAGGTGCAGATCGCGGACCGGGGCGGCACGTGCGACGTGGTGCTCCCCGGTCCGCACCGCGTGCACGGGCGCCGGGTCCCGGGAGGCCTGACCTTTGAGACATCCTACCGCCGCGAGACGCTGGAGGCGCTG
Organism: uncultured Anaerolineales bacterium; assembly: GCA_964498575.1. Taxonomy (GTDB): domain Bacteria; phylum Chloroflexota; class Anaerolineae; order Epilineales; family Epilineaceae; genus CAZCJG01. The sequence goes on from CAZCJG010000180.1 coordinate 4,694, forward strand.
CTCGCGGTCAAGGGCGCGGAGTGGCTCAAGGACGAGATCGACCGCGCCGAGGATCCCGACTACCTGCCGCGCGCCGTCCGGACGATCTTCGGGCGCTACGAGACCTTCCGCGGCCGGCGGGTGCTGGACTTCGGCTGCGGCTGCGGCGCGACGACGGTGGTGCTGGCCCGGCTGGGGGCGGACGTGGTCGGGGTGGACCCTCACGCGCCGAGCGTCGCCGCGGCGGGCTTGCGGGCGGTGGACGCGGGCGTCGCCGACCGGGCCCGCTTCCAGCACCTCCCCGACCCCTTGCGCCTGCCCTTCACGGACGGCAGCTTCGACGCCGTGCTGGCCTACCAGGTCGTCGAGCACATCCCACCGGCGGCGCGCGGGGCGCATGTCCGCGAGCTGTGGCGGGTGATCGCGCCCGGCGGGCGGCTGCTGCTGTCCGCGCCCAACCGGCTGTGGCCGGTCGAGTTCCACACCACCGGGTTGTGGTGGCTGCCTTGGCTGCCGGACCGGCTCGCGATCCGCTACGCCATCCTGCGCGGGCGGCTGCCCGCCGGGGCGGCGCAGGATCCGCACCTGGCCGAGGGACTGCGCGGCGTGAGTTACTGGCAGGTCCTGCGCTGGCTGCCGGCGAACGAGCTCCGCGTGCTCAACCTCGAGCGGCGGGACGATCTCGAAGCCTGGCTGGATGTGTCGCTGGCGCGGGATCGGAGCGGTGGGCGGGCGCGGGCGAAGCGCGGCCTGCACCGCCTCTATCGGGCGCTGGACGCGCACCTGTGGCATTCCCTGGGCTGGCCGGCCGCGGCATTCCTGCCCTATCTGAACGTGGCCATGGAGAAGCGAGGGTGACCGTTGGCGCGCCGGCGACGCGCGTGACGATGTCCAGCGCCGCCATCGCCTCGGCGCAGGCTTCGTCCTGCGACAAAGCCCGGCCCGCGATGCCGGCGACGGCGAAGTCGCCGGCGCTCATCGCCGCGCCCAAGCGCTCCAGGTTGTCGTCCATCCGTCGCTTGTCGATCGGATGCAACACGTGGCCGCTGCGGTCGAGGATCGCCTGTGCGGCCGAGAGCAGGCGCACCGCGGCATCGTGCCGCTCGACCGGCACGATGGGCAGCAGCGACGGCGAAGTGTCGAGGTCCGGCGCCACGGGCACGTGGGTCAAGGGTGTCGCGACGGCCGCCGCGATCAACGACAGGGCCTCGGCCATCGGCCCCCACTGCTCGGTCGCCCGGCAAACCGCCAGGCTCTCGCGCCAGTAGTCCGCGGCGCCGGCCGCATCGCCCTGCATGAACGCGATGCTGCCCAGGCTGATCAGCGGCGGCAGCAGATGGGGGGCGATCCCGTTTGCCCGCGCGATGGCCATGGACTGCTCATACAGGTCGGCGGCCGTCGCCAGGTCGCCGGTGGCGGCGGCAACCCAGCCGAACACGTCGAGCGATCGCCCGATCCCGATTTCGTCGCCGACCGCCTCGTAGGCTTCGAGCGCCTGCTGGGCCCAGGTCCGCGCGGCTTCCAGATCCTCCGCGTAGCTGGCGGCAATCGCAAGGTTGAGCATCGCGCGAGCGACCAGGCAGGCATCGCCGATCTCCTGGAAGGAGGCCAGCGCCTGCCGCAGGTGGATGTCGGCCAAGCGGTATTCGCCCGTGAGGAGCGCCGTCACGCTGAGGTTGCCGTGCGCGGTGGCGATCAGGCGAGGGTCGCCGGTCGCGATGGCCGCCGGCACACCGGCTTCCTGGGCGGCCCTCGCTTCGGTGTGGCGACCGGCCTCGGTCAGGAAGCGCCCCGCGGCCCCGAGCAACCGCACGTGAAGCCGGGGATCGATCGCGGACATCTCGGGTAGCCCGAGGGCGCGGCCGAGCCAGTCGTTGGCCTCGGCCACGTTGCCGCGCAGGTGCCAGTAGTCGCCCAGGCCCACCGCCAGGCGCGCGCCGAGCTCCGCCGCACCGCTTTCAAGGCACCACTGCAGCGCCCCCTGGATATTGCGGTACTCGCAATCCACCCGCTCCAGCCAGGCCGCGTGTTCCGGCCCGCCGGAGGCCCGGCCGGCCCCGCCTTCGACCAGCTCGCAGAAGACGCGCGCATGGGCAAGCCGGGTGACCCGTTCCTCGCCGGCCTCGGTGAGGCGGGCGGTCCCGAACTCGCGCAAGGTGTCCAGCATCCGGAAGCGGACTTGAGCCGCCGCGCCGTCGCCCACATAGACCAGGCTGGCACGGACCAGGGAACGCACGAGGGCGAAGAGATCGGCTTCGTCCAGGCCGCCGACCGCCTGGCACACCTCGGCCGCCGTTTCCAGCGTAAACCCGCCGGCGAACGCGGCGAGGCGGCGGAAGGCGAGCCGCTCGGGCTCGCCGAGCAGCTCATGGCTGGAAGCGATCGTCCGCAGCAGCGACTGCTGGCTTGCCGGCCGGTCGCTGGGTCCGTCGACGAGCAGGTCGAGCGCCCGGTCGATCCGGCGCGCCAGCGCGCGCGCGCTGAGCACGTCGAGCTGACGGGCGGCGAGCTCGATAGCCAGCGGCAAGCCGTCCAGCCGGGCGCAGATCTCGCCCACCGCGCGCCAGTTGTCGGCGTCGATCGCGAAATCGTGCCGCACCGCCTGGGCGCGCTCGACGAACAGGTCGACCGCGGGAAAGCGGACGATCCAATCCGCGGACCACTCCTCCGTCACCGGCACGGGCAGCGCCGGCGCGAGATCCGCCGGGGTCGGGGCATCGAGGGGGCGGACCGGGACCACCCGCTCGCCGTAGACCTGGAGCACGTGGCGGCTGGTGACCAGCACCTTGAGCGATGGGCAGCGCGCCGCCAGCTCGGCCAGCTCGGGCCCGGCGGCGACGATGTGCTCGAAGGTATCCAGGACGAGCAGGCGCGGCGGCTCGCACAGCGCCGCGGCCAGATGGTCGAGCAGGCTCTGGTCGTCCGATGCGCGAACACCCAGGCGCGTCGCCAGCGTCGCCAGCACGTCGCCGGGGTCGTGCAGGTGCGACAGGCTGACGATGGCGGGCGGCTCGGCATAGTCCGCCTGAAGCGCCGTGGCCGCCGCCGTGGCCAGCCGCGTCTTGCCCACGCCGCCCGGGCCGCTCAGGGTGACCAGCCACACGTCGTCGCGCCGCAGCAGCCGCGTGACCAGCGCCAGCTCGCTCTCCCGGCCGATCAAGCGCTCGCGCGCCGGCAGCAGCCGGGCCTGGTCGGCGCGAGCCGGGTCCGGCGGGTTGGCGCGGTCGGTCGTCGGATCGACGGCATCGGCCGGTCGCCGGGCAACCAGGGGGTGAACAGACTGTGTCTTGGCCGTGGTCGGCGCTTCTGGCGACACGACCGGGCTGTCCGCTTCGTTTTCGAGCACCTGGAGCTGTTCCAGGAGCGCGGCGTAGCCCTCGCCGAGCCAGCGCTGCCAGGTGCGGCGGTGGACGCCGGCCAGGGCGGGTCGGTCGACCGTGGCCGGCAAGGTCACGATATACTGGCAGTACAGTGCCGCCCAGATCATGGCGTTCGGTTGGCCGCTTTGCCGCGCATGGTCCAGGAGCAGGCAGGCGCGCCGATCGCCCGCCGCGCGGCGCAAGTCCTCGCGCCGGATCGCGTGCCCGGGCTCGCCCAGCGCGTTGACCTGGTCCAGGATCACGTGGTCCAGCAAGGCGCCGAGCGACCACCAGCGGTGTGGGAGGGTGTCGGGGTAGGCCATCTCCCGCAGTCGGAGCGTGACCAGGTCGGCGTGGAGCAGCGGGTGATCCACACGGTTTCGCTTCCCCAGCCACCGCAACGCGTCGCGGGCGTCGGCCGGGGCAAGGGCCAACATGTCCATTTCGATTCCCCCCTTGAGTCGCACGCAAAGTCGCACACAAGAAATAGGCGAGTCAACCCGCGCCTGCGCACGGGCCTGCAAATCCTCCACGCTCGGGCAATGGAAGCAGCAGGGCTTTGCACCGTTCGACAAGTGTTTGCCCCACGACTGCCGGCAGTATACCGGATCCGGGCGCGGCAAAGGTCAACAGCGGGTAAAAAGGAGGTCAAACAACGGCCATCGACGAGCCCCGGCCCGCTTCCAACGCACCCCCAACCCGCCCCCCGCCACTCCCCACTGTCACAAACGTGTCGCATCCGTGTCGCATCCGCGTCGTTTCCCGGCCCTGGTCGCCCAGGGCCCTGCGTTTCTACTTCTGCGACGCGAGAAAGAGTGCGCCGTGCGCGCTGTCGTCCGCCGGGCACCGGTGGATGCAGGCGCCTCGGTTGGCTGTCGAGCAGGCCCGGTGGCCTGACAAGGGGGGCTTTGATGATCGACTTTCTGCTTCTGAAGCCATGGAGCTTCTGCGCCGGGCCATGGGCCGAGTTCGGGCTGTGTGGCCTGCGCGCTTGGCTGCCGTTCCTGGGCACCTTCATGCTGACGTTCTCACTGGCTTGCATCAAGGGGGGATCCATCTTGAACACCCGCTTCCGCTTCACGCCGCTCTTCAAGCGCGCGCTCGTGTTGATCGCGGCCCTGGCCGTGCTCGGGCTGCTCCTGCGGGGCCAGGACGCGACCCCGGTGACGGCGCACAACCTGCAGACCAAGATGGTCTACATGTTCGCCGACCCGGCGACCCAGACGCTGATGGATGACCGGATCAACAACGGCTGGGTACCCGGCACGCCGCTCCTTCAGGTCAACGACGAGGTCGGACTGATCATCAAGGTGGTGCCCCGCGACGGCACGACCACCGGCGTCGGCGGCCACGTGGACTTCTACGTGCCCAACGGCGTGACGGTGACCGACGCGGACTACCTCGTCCCCGATGGCAGCGGCGGCTATACCACGATCCCGATGAAGGGCCAGTCGCCGATCGCGGTCGGCGCCGGGCCGATCGGCGCCAAGGTCAA
>CAZCJG010000181.1:0-9521 GCA_964498575.1 uncultured Anaerolineales bacterium
GGCATTGCGGGCTGGTCGAGGACGGCGAGATCCTCATCGACCCGACCCTGGACATCCTCGGCCGAGTCGCGGTCAGCCACGCCGAGGCCGGGGCGGACATCGTCGCGCCGAGCGGGATGATCGACGGCATGGTCGGCGCGATCCGCGACGCGCTGGACAGCTCGGACTTCCCGGACGTCGCCATCCTGTCCTACGCCGCCAAGTTCGCGTCGAGCTTCTACGGCCCCTTCCGCGAGGCGGCCGACAGCCCGCCCCAGTTCGGCGACCGGCACGGTTATCAGATGGACCCCGCCAACGCGCGCGAGGCGCTGCGCGAGATGGAGACCGACGCCGACGAAGGCGCCGACATCCTGATGGTCAAGCCGGCGCTGCCCTACCTGGACGTGCTGCGCCGCGCCCGCGAGACCTTCGACCTGCCGCTGGCCGCCTACAACGTCAGCGGCGAGTATGCGATGATCAAGGCCGCCGCCGCCCGCGGCTGGCTGGACGAGCGCGCCTGCGCGCTGGAGTCGCTGCTGGCGATCAAGCGCGCGGGGGCGGACATGATTCTGACGTATTGGGCGCGCGATGCGGCGGGGTGGTTGAAGGAAGGGTAAGAGCGATGGGCCCGCGGAGCTTCTTCACGGATCGCCGGTTGGTGCAAGTCTGGAGAGAGCGAGCAGCCCATTGATCTATGGGATTCCCCGGCAAATAACGCATGCACCGTCCCACTTCCACCCCTACGGCCCGCGCGTCGCCACCACCGCCGCCCCGCGCGTGCTCTGTTCCCGGTCCAGCGTCACCAGTACCTCCCCGAGCTGCTCCGCGACGGCGACGAACACCGCGTCGCAGCCGCGCAGTCCGTGGTCCGCGGCGATCTCGGCGGCGCGGGCGGCGAGAGGCTTGGTGATGGGGACGAGGGTGACGAGCCGCTCGGTGCACAAGCGCTGGGCGTAGCGCCGCCCGATCAACGCGCTGCCCGAGCCGCGTGCGAAAGCCGCCGCTGCCTCCGACACGATGATCACTGGCGCGGAGAGCGGCGTGGCGCCCGCCGCTGCTTGGCTGAGGAAGGCACGGCTGGCCTGAAATGCTGGCTCGGACGGCCTGAACGCGGCAACGAAGACACTGGTATCGATCACCATGACTCGCTGCGCACCTCGTCCAGGATCTCCAGCCCCGTCTTGGGCGAGGACCAAGCCTGGTCAGCCTCAAGCGCCAGCGCATCCAACGCCTCCAGCTCCTGGAGCATCATCTCCCGCCGCTGCGCCTGTTCGTCCTCGGAAGTGAAGGGGCGCAGCACGGCCACCGGCTGCCCTGCCACAGTGACGACGTAGGCCGTGCCTTGCTCTCGCACTGCACGCACGACCTGGGTCGTCTTGTTCTTGAGATCACGCACACCGATAGGTTCCAAAGCCATCTCTCAACCACTCCATCACCACACAGCGCCAGGGACATCCGGGTGTGCCCTGTGGCCACAGTATAGCTACGCCACTGCTCGCGGTCAAGACTTCCAATTGCCGCGCAGACGGAATGGCTGAAAGCAGCCCGCCTAGTCCCCCACCAGCAGCACGATCGCCCGGTACACCATGCCCAGCGGGTCTACCTCGGTGCCGTAGATGTCCAGCGTCGCCTGGGCCGGGGCGAGCTTGCCTTGCCAGACCACGAGGTAGGTGTTGCGGAGCATCGTGTCTAGGATGGCGGCCGGCGCGGTGCCCATGCCGCCCGCCGGGCCGATGGTGATCTCGGGGCCGACCGGCTGGCCGGTGAGCCGCAGGCGCTGGCCCATCACCTGGGCTTGCATCGTCGCCGTCACGGGATCGGTGACCGTGTAATAGATCTGCGTGCCGGCGGACTGGGCCGGGACCGGCGGGCGGACGAGGGGCGCCGGGGCGTAGGCCGGGATCTTGGCGATGGCCGGCGTGGTCTCGTCCCTGGGCGTGGCGACGAGGGGTGAGGGCTGGCCGCGGTAGCCGGGGCGCGGGACCAGCGTGCGGCTGATGCTCTGCTGGTAGATGTCCCAGTTGGCCTGCCGGTTGTCCGCCCACAGCAACATGAAGTAGCCGAGGTCCGACGAGCTGCCGTGCACCGACGGGTCCTCGGACGTGCTCGGGCCGGTGACCAGGGCCACGGGCTGACCCAGTGGCAGGATCGCGTCGGTGACGCGCAGGCCCCAGATGTCGCCGGCGTCGGCCGCGTCGTCGCCCCAGACCACCAGCCACTCCTGCCGGCTGCTGCGGACCAGGTCCGGCTGCTTCTGGTTGGAGGGCGTGCCGACCAGCTTGTGCGGCTGGCCGATGGCAAAGCCGTTGTCGGTCAGGCGCTGGGCGTAGAGGTCGTAGTTGTCGGTGCCGGTCGCCTTCTCGCTCCACACGACGATGCCTTCGCTGATCGCCGGCCAGCGCTGCTCGCCCTTGACGCCGCTGGGCTCGGTCGGGCTGGTCAGCTCGTACTCGCCGCCCATCGCACCGCCCAGCGGGTTGCCGGTAACCTGCACGTGCTTGGCGTACAGCCGCGGCCCGGCGCCGCGATCCTCGCTCCACACCAGGACGTACTCGCCGCAGGTCGAGAAGTAGGTGATGTCGGGGTCCATCTGATCCACCGGGATCGGGGCGGGGGTCGGGCCCGGGTAGGGCCCCTGGGCGGAGGGTCGGGCAGCCGCCGGGGAGGCGCTGGTGGAGACCAGCCAGATCAGCGCGGCGAGCGCCAATCCGACAGGCAGGAGGCCGGTGCGCACGAGACGGTTGGGCAAATCGGCGATCGGGCGTTTCATGAAGAGGCTCCTCGTTCTCAGCCAAGCACAATCAAATGCGGGCGCGAATGGGTCCGCACCCGTTTCCATATGTCTATAACGCAGCAGACCCCACGAAAGATACCGGCACGCCCGTGGAATTGGCCAAGAAGGCTATCTCCCGGACGACGTTTTCCTTGACCTCGCATAGGAGCACCCCTACGGCGCCCGCAGCGCCACCCCGACCACGCCGCCGTCGGTGACCTCCACCGGCGCCGCCAGCCGCCGCCCGCCGACGTTCGCCCCGACGACGTAGCGCCCAGCGGGCGTGTCGGCGAAGAGGAAATTCTCCCCAAAGTTCGGGTCCGCGTTGACATGTTGGCCGGGATAGGTCGTGGTCTGCCCGACCCACTGCTCTTTCCCGTCCGCGCCGACGGCGTACAGCCCGACCACCACGTCGCGCAGCGGCTTGCCGTCCGCGCCCTGCACCTGGCCGACGATCGTGCCCTGGCCGCGCAGGGGCCTGAGGAACAGCTCGGGATTGCGTGTGTGCTCGTAGTCGTGCGGATCGGCGCCGACGCGGAACTCGAGGTGCAGGTGCGGCCCCAGCGCGATCCCCGCCATGCCGACCAGGCCGATCACGTCGCCGGCCCGCACCTGCTGCCCTGGCTGGACCTTGACTTCGCTCAAGTGTCCATACAGACTGTAGAGCGGCTCGCCGCCCGGGTCGGCGGGATGGCGGATCGCGACCAGCCGCCCGTAAAAGTCCGGCTGCGGCCCCCAACGCTCCGCGCCGACGTCCTCGCCGGCGAAGACGACCTCGCCGTCGCCGACGGCCAGCACCGGCGTGCCCTGCGCGTTGCCGATGTCCACCCCGTGGTGCAGCAGGTAGGCGCCGCCGCCGGTGGTACCATAGGGGTAGAAACGGCTGGCGCGGGTCTCGTGGCTGCTGTCGAAAGACCGGCGGAAGGTGAAATAGGGCGGCGGCGGGCTGAGCGGGACGCCGGCGGCTCCCGGCGCGGCCGAAAGGGCGGCGGTCGGCGTCGCGGTCGGGACGGCTCGGGCGGTGGCGGTTGCCGCCTGGGCCGTAGCGCTGGCGGCCTGGATGATGGCCGCGGCGGTCCGGGTCGCTCCCGCTCTGGCCTCGGCCGTCGCGGTGATCCAGCCCGGCCCATACGCCGGCGGCGCCCCGCGCGCCGGGCGGTAGATCCCGAACGCGCCGGCCAGCAGTAGGGCGAGCACCAAGGCGAAGACCTGGCCGGCGGCCGGGTCGTTGTCGGTAACGGAGGACGGCATGGGCGAAGAGTATAAGGAATCTCCGAGGGATCGCACAGTTGAGCCGACCGCCCTGCCGGGCAGCCCGCCGACGAGCGAAGCCACGGCCGGCCCGGTTCGCCGCCCGAACAACATGCCCCCGCTACGCATCGACGTCGTCACGATCTTCCCCGACATGTTCGCCGGCCCCTTCGACCACAGCGTGATCCGCCGCGCGCGCGACGCCGGCTTGGTCGAGCTGCGCGTGCACAACCTGCGGCGCTGGGCGACCGACCGCCATCGGACGACCGACGACTATGCCTACGGCGGCGGCGGCGGCATGGTGATGAAGCCCGGGCCGCTCTTCGCCGCGGTCGAGGAGATCCTCGGCCTCCCCCCCATCACCGCCGCCGAGCCCGGTCCCCCGCCCAGCCCGGTCGTGCTCCTCACCCCCCAGGGCCGGCGCTTCGACCACGCCCTGGCGCGCGAGCTGGCCACAATGGATCGCCTGGTGATCCTGGCCGGCCACTACGAAGGCTTCGACGAGCGCGTGCGCCAGCACCTCGCGACCCACGAGGTCTCGGTCGGCGACTTCGTCGTCACCGGCGGCGAGATCCCGGCGATGCTGGTCGTCGACGCCGTCGCGCGGCTGCGCCCCGGCGTCGTCGGGCTGGAAAGCGCGACCGAGACCGACTCCTTCGCCCAGGGCGGTCTCGAGCATCCCCACTATACCCGGCCGGCGGACTTCCGGGGCTGGCCTATCCCCGACATCCTGCTCTCCGGCCACCACGCCGAGGTCGACCGCTGGCGCCGCCGCGAGGCCCTGCGCCGGACCTGGCAACGGCGACCGGACTTGCTTGCGAACCTGGCGCTGTCGGCGGAGGAGCGGGGATGGTTGGCGGAATGGAGCGCGGCGGAGGAGGGCGGCTAGCGACCTTGGGGGCAAGCGGCTGACGACTCGCCCGTGCCGAACGTCGCCCCAATCTGTTACAATCCGCTCAATCCGCGTATCCGTTTCCTATCCGTTGTTCCGGAGGACCCATGCACCCGTCTCCGCCGATCTCCGGCCCACTGACCTTCGGCACCCTGATCGAGCGCACGTTTCGCCTGTATGGCGCGCACTTCTGGCGCTTCCTCTTGATCGCTTCGGTGCTCATGGTGCCGCTGGGTGTGCTCAACGGTCTGATCACCGGCAGCCTGACGGCCAAGTTCGTCGAGCTCGGCCGCACGGCCTCGACCACCAGCGCGAACATCCCCGAGCTGGTTCAGATGATGATGCCGCGGATCGTACCGTACACCGGCCTCTTCTGCATTTTTGGGATCGCCAGCATCGTCGCGGCTAGCCTGACCAGCCTCGGGCTGACCGTCGCCGGCATCGACGGCGTGAACGAACGCGAGGCCGGCCTGGATTCGACGCTGCGGCAGGCCGCCGGCCGAATCCTGCCGCTGTGGGGGATGATGCTGATCGAGGGCTTGGTCATGCTGCCGCTATTGCTGCCCGGGGTCGTCGTTGCGGGGCTGCTCGGGTTCGGCGTGGCCGCCCTGGCCAGCAATCGCGACGACGTCGGCGCGGGCTTCTTCGCGCTGACCTGCGTTCTGGCCTGTGGGCTGCTGCCGCTGGTGTTCCTGGCCCTCTTCTACCTCTCGGCGCGCTGGGCGGTGGCCATGCCGGGCCTGGTCGAGCAGCGCTGGGGGCCGATCGAAGCCTTGCGCGCAAGCTGGCGCCTGACCCAGGGGCAGGTGCTGCGGGTGATGGGCTACCTCGTCGCCCTGTTCCTGATGGGGTTCTTCTTCATCAGCATCGTCACCGGCGGCTTCCAGCTCGTGTTCCAGATCTTGATGATGGCCGCCCCACGCTTGATGTCCACGCTCAGCGGCACGTCCAGCGCGATCGTCCAGGCCTTGTGGGCGCCGGTCAACGCGGTGGCGATAGTGCTGCTGTACTACGACCTGCGCTGGCGCGCCGGGGAGCTGGAGCCGGCGCCGCCCGCCGCGCCTGGCCCGATGGCGCCGCCGGATTGGGCACCGCCCCCTCCGGACCTGCCCGGCACGTGACACTCGCTCGAGCATGGGCCGGCGAATAGAATTCGCGCCTACCATTACGAAGCCGGCCTTCGCCGGCTATTCACGTGAGATTGCGGCTTCCAGCCCGCGCAGGCGGGCTTCGTAATGGTAGCCGCGAATTTCATTCGCCAGGCCTAGCTATGCCGACGCCGCGGTCGCCGGACCGGCCGCGCCGATGGGTTGGAAGGGGGACCCGCCGATGTCCATTCAACCGCGTGTGCTCAGGCGACGCCTGCCCGGGCTCCTGTCCGTCGCGTTCCTCGGAGCGCTGTTAACCTACGCGATCTGGCCCTGGCTGCCGGTCCCGGGCCGCGCGCCGCCGCCGCGCACGATCGTCTTCTACGGCTTCAGCATCCTGGGCGATGTGATGAACCAGGCGATCTTCCCCGGCTTCCAGAAGCGCTGGCGCGAACAGACCGGTGAGGAGGTCGAGTTCATCAGCTCCTTCGCCGGCTCCGGCACCGTGACCAACCAGCTCATCATGGGCGTGCCGGCGGACCTGGCGCTGCTGTCGCTGGAGCTCGACGCCCAGCGCCTGGCGGACGCGGGCGTGACCGAGCCCGGGAGCTGGCGCCGGCTGCCGCACCAGGGCATCGTCAACCGCACGCCCTTCGTCGCCCTGGTCCGCCCCGGCAATCCCAAGGGCATCCGCGACTTCGCCGACCTGGCGCGGCCGGGCGTCGGGATCGTCCACCCCGATCCGCTGACCTCCGGCGGCGCCAACTGGGCCATCGTCGCCGAGTACGGCGCCGGCAGCCGGGCCGCGGGCGGCGATTCGGCGGCGGGAGAGCAGCTCCTGGCCGGCATCTGGAAGAACGTCATCGCCCAGGCGGCCTCGGCGCGGGCGGCGCGCACGCAGTTCGAAAACGGCTTCGGCGACGCCCTGATCACCTACGAGCAGGAGGCGCTGCGCGACCGCGACCTCGGGCGCCTGGACGCCGACATCGTCTACCCCGAGCGCACGATCCTGAGCGAGCACACCCTGGTCAAGATCGACCGCAACGTCGAGCCCGACGAGGAGGCGCTGGTCGACGCCTTCGTCGACTACCTGTGGAGCGAGGAGGCGCAGAAGGCCTTCGTCGAGTACGGCTTCCGCAGCGTCGACGAGGCTCTCAATGCCGCCAATCCCGGCTTCGGGCGGATCGCGGACCCCTTCCTGATCACCGACTTCGGCGGCTGGAAGGCGGCCAAGCAGGACATCGTCGACGGCATCTGGAAGGCGCGCGTGCTGCCGGAGCTCGGCCGATGACCGCGCACAGCCCCGCCTTCAGCGACCGCACGCGCCCCCAGCGGCCGGCCGGCCTGGTGCCGGTGGTCGCCCTGGTCGCCATCCTCCTGCCCCTGATCCTGATGCCGCTGGGCGCGGTGTTCTTCTTCGCCCTGCGCGGCGGCCTGGGCGCCTTCCTGGACGCGCTCAGCACGCCCGACGCGCGCTTCGCCCTGCGCTTCAGCTTCGTCATCGCCTTCGCCACCGGCCTGGTCAACGCCGGTCTCGGCACCTACGCGGCCTATGTGCTCAGCAAATACCAGTTCCCCGGCAAGCGCTCGCTGAGCATCATCGTCAACCTGCCCGTCGCCATCCCCACCGTCGTCGTCGGCACGTCGCTCCTGCTCCTCTGGGGGCCGATCGGGCTGCTCGGCAAGCTGGTCGAGCCCCTGGGCATCCAGCCGATGTTCACCCCCTTCGGCGTGCTCCTGGCGCACCTCTTCGTCACCTTCCCGTACATGTTCGGCACCGTCAAGCCGCTGCTGGACGAGTTCGAGGCGACCTACGAGGAGGCCGCCTACACCATCGGCGCCAGCCGTTGGCAGGCCTTCCGCTACGTCATCCTGCCGGCGCTGAAGGGGGGGTTGTTCACGGGGACGCTGCTGACCTTCGCGCATTCGCTGGGCGAGTTCGGGGCGACCGTGATGGTCTCGGGCAACCTTCGCTTGCAGACGCAGACCGCGCCGCTGTACATCTTCGCCCAATTCGAGGCCGGCAACATCGAGGCGGCCAACGCGGTGGCGGCGGTGCTGGCGCTGGTGTCCTTCGCGATCTTCTTCATCCTGATGGGCCTGACGGGCGGCTCGGCGGCGGACCGGGCGGGGAGGAGCTGATGTCGATCATCCTGGAGGGCGTGACCAAGCGCTTCGGCCCCCTCGCCGTGGTTGACGACGTGTCGCTGGAGATCGCCGACGGCGAGCGGTTCGTGCTGCTGGGCGCTAGCGGCAGCGGCAAGAGCACGCTCCTGCGCCTGATCGCCGGCCTGGCGCAGCCCGATAGCGGACGGATCCACCTGCACGGGCGCGACGTCACCGACCTGCCGCCCCAGGCGCGCGGCACCGGCTTCGTGTTCCAGAACTACTCGCTGTTCCGCCACATGAGCGTGGCCGACAACGTCGCCTTCGGCCTGAAGATCCGCGGCGTGCCGCGCGCCGCGCGCGCCGAGCGGGCCGAGGCGCTGCTGGACCTGGTCGACCTGGTGGGCTACGGCGACCGCCTGCCGGACCAGCTTTCCGGCGGCCAGCGCCAGCGCGTGGCGCTGGCGCGCGCGCTGGCCTACGAGCCGAGCGTGCTGCTGCTGGACGAACCCTTCGGGGCGCTGGACGCCAAGATCCGCGTCCAGCTCCGCCGCAGCCTCAAGGCGGTCCAGGCCAGCCTCGGCGTCACCACGGTGCTGGTCACCCACGACCAGGAGGAGGCCTTCGAGCTGGCCGAGCGCATCGGCGTGGTCGAGCGCGGGCGGCTGGCGGAGGTCGGCACGCCGGAGGCGCTGTACGCCCGGCCGCGCTCGCTCTTCGTCGCCACCTTCGTCGGCGCGGGCACGGTGCTGGCGGGGCGGACCCGCGGCGGGCTGGCGGACTTCGGCGCCTTGCGCCTGCCGATCCCCGACGAGACCCCGCACGAGGAGGGCGCGCCGGTGCAGCTCCTGTTCCGGCCGGAGCAGGTCCACGTCTCCGCGGAGCCGCCGGCCGGCGACGCGCCGGTGTTGGGGCAGGGCACGGTGGTCGAGAACAGCTTCAACGGCCCCTTGCGCCGGCTGCGCCTGCGCTTGCCGCGCCCGGGCGCCGTGCGCCAGCTCGCGCCGCGCCTGCCCTTCGGCGAAGACGGCCTGCTGGTCGACGCGATCCTGCCCGCCGACCTGCCGCTGAGCCTGGACGGGCTGTGGGTGAGCCTGCGCGCCTGGCGCATCCTGCAGCAGCCGCCGCCGCAGATCCTGGTCTACGACCCCGGGGAGGGCGAGACGACGCCGCTGTCGGCCGCGCGGACCCTCGCGGCCAGGCTCGGCGCCGCGGTCACCTGGCTCGGGGTGGCGGAAAGCGCGGACAGCGCCGCCGCGGCGGGTCCCGCCTTGCTCGAACGGGCGGCGGCGCTGGGCCTCGCCAGCGTCGACCTCCGCCTGCGCCAGGGCGATCCCGCCGAGCAGATCGGCCTCGAGCTGGCGGAGGCGCTCTACGCCTGCGTCGTGGTCCCGATCGCCGACGGGGATGCGGGGCGGGCGGTCCCGGCCGG
>CAZCJG010000182.1:0-9494 GCA_964498575.1 uncultured Anaerolineales bacterium
CAGGTGCAACGCTGCAGGGGAAAGAGCTCCAAACCCTGGGCGGCCAAATCCTGGCACTTAAAGCTCAACAGGCGTATTTCAGCAACCAGGCCGCGCGTGCGATCGATCTCAGCAGGCAGGCACTGGCGCTCCTGCCCGCCTCGTGGACGTTCGTGCGCGGCGGGGCGATGATATACCTGGGCATGGCGATGCAGGCCAACGGCCAGGCGCTGGAGGCCGAACGGCTACTGATCGCCGTTTGCCTGCACCATCCCCCGATATGCCGCCTCCATCGCCCGCGCGTACCGCGGCCCGTCGCAGACCGCGGACGCGCGCAGCCGCTCCCGCAGTCCCGCGCGGAGCACGGCCAGCCCGTCGATGTCCGCCGCCAGCCCCGCCGCGATCCGCGCGAACTCGTCCGCTGACGCGGACACCAGCTCGGGGAGGCCGGCGTGCGTGAGGATGCTCGCGCCCATCCGACCGAAGAAGTGCCGCCCGGCCAGGGTCACCACCGGCACGCCCATCCACAGCGCCTCGCAGGTCGTCGTCCCCCCGCCGTAGGGCAGGCTGTCCAGGGCGATGTCGATCCGCCCGTACTCCGCCAGGAAGCGCGCGAGGGGCGCGGTGATCCCCACCAGCGTCACCCGGTCCCGCGCGATGCCCTCGGCCTCGAAGCGCCGCCAGAACCGCTCGCGGGTCGGCGGATCGTCCAGCCCCGGCCCCTTCAGGATCATCCGCGATCCCGGCACCCCCGCCAGCACCCGCGACCACAGCGCAATGGCGCCGGGCGAGATCTTGGGCAGGTTGTTGTAGCAGCCGAAGGTCACCTGGCCGCTCGCCAAGGCCGGCGTCGGCGCCACCTCGGGCGCATCCGCGTAGGGCCGGAAGCACAAGAAGCAAGTGTCCAGCGCCGCGACCCGCTCGGTGTACAGGTGCGCCAGCTCCGGCGGGCTGACGATCGGGTCCGAGATCACGTAGTCCACCGCCCGCGCGCCCGAGGTGCAGGGGTAGCCGAGGTAGAGTGCCTGGATCGGCGCCGGCCGGCGCGGCAGGAGCAGGGCGGTGTGGCCGGCGGTGTGGCCGGCGAGGTCGACCAGGACGTCGATGCCGTCGGCGCGGATGCACTCCTCCAGCCGCTCCACCTTCCAGCCGTAGACGTCGCGCCAGCGGTGGCCGAGCGTCTTCATCCGCTCCGTCACCGCGTCCGGCGCCGCGACGTCCGCGTAGCAGAAGACCTCGATCGCCGCGCGGTCGTGGTGGACCAGGGCGGACTCGATGAAGTAGCCGACCGGGTGGCCGCGGAAGTCCTGCCCGATGTAGCCCACGCGGAGGGGGCGGTCGGCGTCGGGCCTGGATCGGGCGACGCCTGGATGGGCACCGCCCAGGTCCTCCGCGGCCTTGCGCTGCTCGATCGGCCCTAGCATCTCGCGGTGCAGCGCCGTGATCTCCTCGGCCGAGAACGCGTCGCTGTACAGGCTGGTGAAGGCGGCGTTGAGGCGGGCCAGGACGTGCTCGGGATCGACCCGCCGCGCCTCGGCGAAGGCGTCGAGCGACTCGGCGATCCGCGCCTGATGGGTCAACGCGTAGCCCAGCGCCTGCCAGCACTCGGCGGAGTTCGGATGGCGCGCGACCGCCGCCTGGGCAACGGTGACCGCCTCCTCGCAGTGGCCGACCCGCGCCAGGCTCTTGACCAGGCCGGTCGCGGCCTCCTCGATGCCCGGATCGAGCGCCAGCGCGCGGCGGTAGCGCGGGATCGCCTGGTCGAGCTGGTTGCGGCGGGTGTAGAGCGTGGCCAGGTTGGATAGCGCGCCGGCGTGGTCCGGGTCGATCGACAAGGCGGTCTCGAGGGCGGCTTGCCCCGCGGCCAGCTCGCCCCGCCCCGCCAGCGTGATGCCGAGGCCGTTGTGGGCCTCGATGCAGCGCGGATCGGCCGCGATCGCCCGCCGGTACAGCGCCTCCGCGGTCTCCGCCTCCCCTTCGACCTGCCGCTGGTCGGCCAGGCAGCGCAGCAGCCAGGCGTCCGAAGGCAGGTGCGCCGCGCCGGACTCCAGCGCCCGCGTCGCCTCATCCTGGCGGCCCGCGGCGACCAGCGCCGCGACGAGCCGCCGCCACGTCACCGCGCGGTCCGGCCGCAGCGCCAGCCCCGCCTGCCAGTGCTCGATCGCGGTCTCCTCCCGGCCCGCCGCGTGCGCCATGTCCGCCAGGTTGAGGTGGGCCGCGGCGAGATCCGGCTTCAGCTCGATCGACCGGAGGTAGGCGATCTCCGCGTCGCCTTGCCGGCCGGCATCGCGCAGGGCGTTGGCGTAGTTGAACCACAGCTCGGGGAAGTCCGCCGCGCCGGCCGCGAGGACCCGGTGGTACTCGGCTAGCGCCGCATCCAACCGGCCCGCGCCGCGATAGGCCGCGGCGAGGTTGGCACGGGCTTCGACATGCCCGGGATCGAGCGCCAAGACCTCGAGATATCGGGTGATGGCCGCGTTGATGTCGCCCGCGCGATGTGCGACGATCGCACGGTCAAAGGCGAAGGGAGCTTCGTCGGTCATGCAGGCAGTATGCACCAGAACGGGCCTGGCGTGCAGCTTTTCACGCGGCGAGGGCCGCCCGGACCGTCCTGTCGGGAAGCGCGCCATCGCCGGCGTCGGCACCCTGCCGAGCACCGTCGAGCTTTCGAGCCTCAACGGCACCAACGGCTTCCGGGTCAACGGCATCTCGGCGGGCGACGGATCGGGCAACGGGGCGTCCGGCGCGGGCGACGTCAACATGGACGGCTTCGACGACATCCTGATCGGAGCCTACCGCGCCGACCCGCACGGGAACTTCTCGGGCCAAAGCTACGTGATCTACGGAGACGGCATGCCGCCGCCGACAGCGACGCCGACCCCCACGCCGACCAACACCCCCACGCCGACCAACACCCCCACACCGACCGATACCCCGACACCGACCAACACCCCCACGCCGACCAGCACGCCCAGCGCGCCCGGTGTATCGATCACCGATCCCTTCGGCTGCACCGACAACGGCGACACGCTGACCGTCGACGTTGTCGCGGCCAACACCAGCGGTGGTCCGCTCTCCGGTGTCACGGTCCAGTCCACCCTGCCCGTCGGCCTCACCGGCCTGGCCGGCACCTGTACCTTTACCGGTGGCTCCGGGACCATCGACTGTACCGTCGATGCCGGGAGCATGACCTGGACCGGCGACCTGCCGACCGGCGACACACTGACGATCCGGTATCAGGTGCGGGTTGCCGCGGGCGTGCCCCTGGGCACCTCGTTGTGCATCAACACGGTGTACGATCCCGGCGCCGGCGAGACGACTACTACGGCTTGCACGACGCTCGACTGCCCGCCGTCGCCGACCGGCGTCGACTTGCGCCCTCCTCCTCGTCCGGCTCATCCGCATAAGCCTCGTTGAGCTGCGCCAGCATCCGGTCGCTCTCGCGCTGGTACAGGAAGTCCTTCAGCGCTTGCACGATCACGCCGCTGCGGCTGAGGCCCAGCTCGCTGGCGGCTTCGTTAACCTCGTCGAAGATCGACTTGGGCATCGAGATGGCGGTCTTGACGGTCGGCATGGGTCTATCACCTCCGGGGATACCGTCAGTATACCGGACACTCGCACCGGCCTCAATCCTCGGGATGCGGGCAGGGCGCCCTGCCCGGCTCCCGCTTTCGGCTATAATCCGGCCCGCCCATGGCCATCCACATCCCGCCCACCACCGTCACCATGCATTTCGATCCGGACATCGAGATCACGCACTACCTCGATGGGCGCCGCAGCGCCATGCGCGTCGGCTACAACGCCGACGGGCTGAAGGTGTGGAACAAGAACGTCGACTTCCTGCGGGACCCGGCCTTCGTCCATGCCTACCAGCGCGGGATGGACTCCGGCCACAAGATCAGCCGGCCGGCGGGCTCGCGCGAGGACATCCACCTGGAATGGCGCGTCATGGTCTGCTGCTGGGCGGGCTGGCAGGCCAAGCAGCTCGAGGGCGACTTCGTCGAGTGCGGCGTCAACACCGGCATCTTCTCGCTGGCGCTGTGCCAGTACATCGACTTCAACGCCACCGGCAAGCAGTTCTGGCTCTTCGATACCTTCAGCGGTATTCCCGAGGACCAGGTGACGCCCGAGGAGCGCGCCGGTGGGCGCATCGAGCACAGCCGCGACGTGTACGAGGAGTGCTTTGACCTTGCCAGGCGCAACTTCGCGCCCTTCCCGCGCGCCCGGCTGGTGCGCGGGACCGTGCCGCAATCGCTGGCGACCGTGCCCATCGACCGCGTCTGCTATCTGTCGCTGGACATGAACCTCGTCGTGCCGGAGATCGCGGCGATCCGCTACTTTTGGGACCAGCTCGTGCCCGGCGCGCCGGTGATCCTCGACGACTACGGCTGGCAGGGGTACGAAGCGCAAAAGGCGGCGATGGATGACTTCGCGGCAAGCAAGGGGCTGAAGGTGCTGCCGCTGCCGACCGGGCAGGGGATGTTGATCAAGCCATGAGCGCGGGCGACCAGGACTCGGCGCGCCTCGCTGATCCAAGCACCGGGCAACCGGCTGAGCCAAGCGCCGGATCCCCGGCCGACCGCTGCCACCTCTGCGGCGGCAGTGGGGGCTTCGACCCGTGCCACGGCAACCTACGCGAGGCGACCTGCCGGGCCTGCGGCGCGACCCGGCGCAACAGCGACGTGGCGCGGGTGATCGCCGACCTGTACTCGGGCGGGGTCGCGGCCGGCGCGGACTCCGCGCCCACGCCCACGCTCCGCGATGTCTTCCCCGCCCTGCGGAAGCTGCGCATCTTCGAGGCCCAGGCGGCCGGCCCGATCCACGCCCTCCTGGCCGGCTTGCCGGGCTACGTGTGCTCGGAGTACTTCGAGTATGTGCCGCGCGGCCAGGTCCGCGACGGCGTGCGCTGCGAGGACCTGATGGCCCTGAGCTTCCCGGGTAACGCCTTCGACCTGGTCATCACGCAAGACGTCCTCGAACACGTCGCCGACCCCGACGCCGCCTTCCGCGAGATCCGCCGTGTGCTCGTGCCCGGCGGCCACCACGTCTTCACGGTGCCGCTGCACCCGACGCGGCCGAGCCAGACCCGCGCGCGGTTGTCCGCGGACGGCGCGGGCGGCGTCGAGCACCTGCTCCCCCGGGTCGTGCACGGCGATCCCGTCCACGCCGGCGGCGCGCTGGTGTTCACCGACTTCGGGGCGGACCTGGCGGATCGCTTGCAGCGGATCGGCTTCCGGGCGACGCTGCACATCTTGAGCGACTGGTACGCGCCCGACGAGGTCACGTGGATCGGGGATGACGCGGCCCATGCGCGGCATCGGCGGTCGCTATCGGAGCGGGGTCTCCTGCCGTCCTTCCAGTACAACTCGGTCGTCGTCGACGCGCGCTGCCTCAAGCTGGAGCAGACCGGCGAGCGCAACCAGCCCGAGATCCGCGGCGACATGGCCTACGAGCACTGGCACCGCTACCTCGTGGCCCGCGATCTCGTCGCGGGCGCGGTGGTGGTGGACATCGCTTGCGGCGAGGGCTACGGCACGGCGCTCCTGGCGCAGGTGGCGCGGCGGGTGATCGGGGTGGACGTGAGCGCGGAGGTGATCGCCCACGCCCGCGAGCGTTACGCGCACGTGCCCGGCGCGGAGTTCCACGTGGGCTCGTGCACCGCGATCCCGGTCGCGGCGGGCTCGGCGGACGCCGTGGTGTCCTTCGAGACCATCGAGCACCTTGTCGAGCACGAGGCCTTCGTCGCGGAAGTGCTGCGGGTGCTCGGCCCGACCGGCCGGTTCGTCGTCTCGACGCCGAACAAGGCCGTCTACACCGACGCGACGGGCGAGATCAACCCCTTCCACATGCGCGAGCTGTACCTCGACGCGTTCGTGGCGCTGCTCGCGCCCCACTTCGCCACGGTGCGGATGCTCGGGCAGCGGCTGACCTATTCGTCGCACGTCTGGCCGCTCGAGGGCGATCGGGCGGCGGGCTTCGTCCACTACCACGGATCGGCCGCCGCCGCGCCGGACGACAGCGCTCGGCCGCTCCAACACGGCGCACCGGACGGCGCCGACCCACACGACCGCGATCCGCCTGTCGAGCGCATCGCGCCGCCCTACCCGGCGCGCTACTTCATCGCCGTTTGCGACCGGGCCGCGCCGATGGCAGACCCCTCAGACGAGTCCGCGGCGCCCGGCGGGGCGGCGCTCGATCTGGCCGGACCCCTCCCGCTTCCGGACGTCCCGGTGTCCCTCTTCACCGAGCCCGAGGACGACCTCGCGCGGGAAGTTCAGGTGCTCCGCCAGCACTTCCTGTTCAACCAGCGCCGGACGAGCATCGCCTTCGACGACAGTCCGGTCGCCCTGGCCCGGGAGCCGCGGCTGGCGATCGTGATCCTCACGCGGTCCAAGCTGACCATGCTCTTCCGGTGCATCGAGGCCATCGTGACCCGCTCGCGCTACCGCAACTTCCGCCTGGTGATCGGAGACACCGGCTCGACCGAGGCGGAGCGAAAGGCGATCGCGGCCTTCCTGGCGCAGTATCCCGGCCTGGACGCCTGGCTGATCGCCATGCCCGGCTACCACTTCGCGCGCTGCAACAACGAGCTGGCGCGCCGCCACGCCGGTGCGGATGCCGAGCTGCTGCTCTTCTGCAACAACGACGTCGTGCTGGTCAACGACGCGATCAGCCGCCTGGTCGCGGTCTACCTGCAAGATGCCGGGCGCTGCGGCACGCTGGGCTGCCGGCTGCACTACGAAAGCCACGCGATCCAACACGCCGGCATGCAGTTCACCACTGGCGAGGACGGGCTGCGCTTGCGGCACCGCGGCCTGGGAAGCTACGACGACTACAGCGCGACCGAGCGCATCCTGGGCAATACGGGCGCCTTCCTGATGATCCGGCGCGACCTCTTCGAGCGGCTCGGCGGCTTCGACGAGGGTTACCGGGACACCTATCAGGACGTCGAGCTCAACCTGGCCTGCATCCTGGCCGGGCGCGAGAACCGCTTCGTCGGCTCGGCCGTCGCCTACCACTACGAGTCCCAAACGCGCTCGCTGTACATCCCGCCGGAGGACGGCGCGCGGCTGATGACCTTCATCCGCGAGCACCCCGACCCGGCGATCGAGCGCCTGATCGTCCGCCGGCCCGGCCGGTAAAGCGGGCGGCTCGGGCGACAGTCGGTTGATCCCACCTGATGAACCCGAAGTTCACCCGATGAACCCGATCGACCGTTTCAGCTTCGTCGTCGCCACCCATCGCCCGCAGGTCTTCGCCCGGACGCGCGACTCCTTGGTCCGCCTCGGCGCCGGCGACATCGTGGCGGTGGAGAACGCCGGCACGATCTTCGCCGCCTACGACGAGGGCCGTCACCGGGCGAGCCGCGAGGCGTTGTGCTTCCTGCACGAGGACGTCGACGTCGAAGGGCTGGATGCCGAGCTGATCCTCGCCCGCCTGGCCGACCCGCGCACCGGCTTCCTCGGCGTCGCGGGCAGCCGCGTGCTGGACGAGAGCGGCGTGTGGTGGCACGGGCTGCACACGCCGGCCCAGGTCGAGCGCCTCTCCGGCCGCTGCGGGCACCGCGACGGCGACCGGCGCTGGGTCAACCAGTACGGCGAGTTCGGCGACGTGGTGGTGCTGGACGGCGTCTGCCTCTTCACCACCCGCGGCGTCCTCGACGCCATCGGCGGCTTCGCGGACCCGCCGCTGGACGGCTTCGACTACTACGACATCTCGGCGACCTTCCGCGCCCATCTCTGCGGCTTCGTCAACACGACGATCCCGGTCGACCTCTTCCACTGGGGCCGCGAGGGCTTCCGGCCGAGCTGGGAGGCGAACCGGAAGCGCTTCCAGGCCAAGTATGGCGCTCATTTGCCGCGCGCAGTGCCAGGCGTCCCGATCCGGCCGGTCGGAGCCCCTGTTCCCGCCGTCCCCATCCGACCCGCGGCGCCCGTAGCTCCTGCTCCACAGCCTGATCCGGTCCTCCCTGTCCCACAGCCTGCTCCTGTCGTCCCCATCCTCCCGTCGACGCACGCCGCGATTGCTTCGGGGACTCGCCGCAAACGTGTCCTGCACGTCGGCTGCGGCTACAAGCATCCGGCGGCGTTGCACGAGACCTTCCACGGCGATGGCTGGGAGGAGGTCCGGCTGGACATCGATCCGGTGGTCGAGCCGGACATCGTCGCCTCGATCGTGGCGATGCCCGAGGTGCCGGACGCGGCGTTCGACGCGGTTTGGTCCTCGCACAACCTCGAGCACCTCTTCGCGCACGAGGTGGCGCCGGCGCTGGCCGAGTTCCGCCGCGTGCTCCGGCCCGGCGGCTTCGCCCTGGTCACCATGCCGGACCTGCAGGCGGTGGCGGAGCACATCGCCGCCGGGCGTCTGGAGGAGCCGCTCTACGAGTCGCCGGCCGGCCCGATCACCGCGCTGGACATGTGCTACGGCCTGCGCAGCTCGATCGCCCGCGGCCGCCACCAGATGGCGCACCGCACCGGCTTCACGTCGGGGACGCTGTCCGCCAAGCTGGCGGACGCGGGCTTCGCGCGCATCCGCGTCGAGCGCGACGGCTTCGCGCTGTGGGCGGTGGCGTACAAGCCGCGCGGATCTTCGCGCACAGGGTAGCCGTTGTCCACGCGGCGGTGCATGCGGCGCTTGCGCTCTCGCGCGCCGCGCCAGGAGGGAGACCGCGGTAAACGCCTCGCAACCAGGTAACCCCGCTCTCATCCCCGACGTCGGTAGGGATGTGACTGGTCCTCAATCGGGCGACACGGGTCGGGAGACCTGAGCCCGACGCAAGCTCCTGGAAGGCGAACCCCATGCACAGCGCCTACGCGTCTCTTCCCGGCAAGCCCGTCTCGCTTTGGCTGGACACCACCCCCGATACCGATTTTCCCGCGCTGGACGGCGACCTGAGCGTCGACGTGGCCGTCGTCGGGGGCGGTATCGCCGGGCTGACGGTGGCGACGCGGCTCAAGGCAGAAGGGAAGACGGTCGCCGTTCTGGAGGCCGACCGCATCGTACGGGGCGTGACCGGGAACACCACCGCGAAAGTGACGTCGTTGCACGCGCTGATCTACGACGAGATCATCCGGCGTTTTGGGGAGGAAAAGGCCCGTGCCTATGCCGAGGCCAACCAAATGGCCATCGAGTGGATCGCCGCGCAGGTCGACGAGAGGAAGATCGACTGCGACTTCACCCGCACGGCGGCCTACACCTATACGGAAGTGCCGGACAAGGTGACAGGGATCGAAGCCGAGGTGGAGGCGGCGCTGAAGCTGGGCTTGCCGGTCGTCTTTCTCCGCGAGACGCCTCTGCCGTTCCCGGTCGAGGCCGCCGTCCGTCTCGAAAACCAAGCCCGCTTCCACCCCCGCAAGTATCTCCTGGCCTTGGCGCAGGACATCCCGGGCGACGGTAGCCATCTCGTCGAGCAAACGCGGGTGATGGATGTGGAGGAAGGCGAAACGGAAGGCGCGCCGTGCCGGGTGATCACCGAGAAGGGCGCCGTGCTGGCACGCCACGTCGTCCTCGCCAGC
>CAZCJG010000183.1:0-9404 GCA_964498575.1 uncultured Anaerolineales bacterium
TGCGCATCCTGACCGGCTACATGCCGCCCTCGAGCGGCACCGCTCGCATCGCCGGGCACGACATCGTCGACGCCTCGATGGCGGCGCGGCGCGTGATCGGCTACCTGCCGGAGAACACGCCGCTGTATACCGACATGACGGTGGCGGGCTACCTGCGCTTCATGGCGCGGCTGCGGCGCGTGCCGGACGCCGCCGACGCCGTCGAGCGGGTGATGACGCGCGTCTCGATCGACCACCGGGCCGACGACCTGATCGGCCAGCTCTCCAAGGGCTTGCGGCAGCGGGTGGGGATCGCCCAGGCGCTGGTGCACAATCCCGACCTGATCATCCTGGACGAGCCGACGATCGGGCTGGACCCGCGCCAAATCCTCGACGTGCGCGGCCTGATCGGCGAGCTGCGCGGCGATCACACGATCATCT
Source organism: uncultured Anaerolineales bacterium (assembly GCA_964498575.1). GTDB lineage: Bacteria > Chloroflexota > Anaerolineae > Epilineales > Epilineaceae > CAZCJG01. The sequence goes on from CAZCJG010000183.1 coordinate 421, forward strand.
TGTCGACCCACATCCTGTCCGAGGCCCAGCAGGTCTGCGACCGTGTCCTGATCATCAACCGCGGCCACATCGTCGCCGAGGACCGGCCGCAGGACCTGGCGGCGCGGCTGAGCGGTGGCCTGCGCGTGCGCCTGGCCGTACCGGCGGACCTGGACGCGCCCACGGTGGCGGCGGTCCTGGCGGCGGTCGGCGGCGTCGAGGGGGTGGACAGCGCCGGCGCCGGCGTGTTCAGCGTCACCGCCCAGGCCGGGTCCAACCCCTGCCCGGACTTGGCCAAGGCCGTGGTCGGGCGGAGCTGGCCGCTGCTCGAGCTCACGCCGATCGGCGCGACGCTGGAGGACGTCTTCCTCGAGCTGACGGCGGAGGAGGCCGAGTCGGGGGACGGCGCCGATCGCGGCGATGGCGCGGGGGACGAAGACGCGATGGAGGAGGAGAACAATGCGTAACGCGATGACGATCGCCGGCCGCGAGATCGGGGCGTACTTCAACTCGCTCTTGTTCTGGGTGCTGGCCGGCGGCTTCATGGGCTTTATGGGCCTGATCGTCTGGCTGGTGTTGATGTCGCCGAACGCGCAGGCCGATTGGCTGCCGTTCATGCAGTTCCTGGGCTGGCTGATGATCCTGATCGCGCCGCTGTTGGCGATGCGGCTCTTGGCCGAGGAGCAGCGCTCGGGCCGGCTCGAAGTGCTGATGACCGCGCCGCTGAGCGACTGGCAGCTCGTCTTCGGCAAATGGCTGGGCGCCTTCCTGATGTACGTCGTCATGATCGGGCTGACCCTGGTCTTCGTCGTGATCGTCGACCGGCTGGCCGATCCCAAGGGCATCGCGGTCGGCCCGACCTTCGCGGCCTATGCCGGGATCCTGCTGCTCGGCGCGGCGCTGCTCGCGATCGGCGTGCTGACGTCCTCGGCCACCGACAGCCAGGTGGTCGCCGGCTTCCTGGGCGTGATGATCGCGCTGATGCTGTTCTTCCTGTCGATCGTCGGGCGGCTGCCGGTGGGCGAGTCCGGGATCGGCGCGGCGATCGCCTACCTCGGCATATCCGATCACTACTACGAGAACTTCGGCAACGGGGTGATCGACACCCGTGACATCGTCTACTTCCTGTCGATCACCGTCGGCGCGCTGTTCCTGGCCACGCGCCTGATCGAGACGCGGAGGTGGCGCTGATGAAGGGCAAGCTCAAGGTCATCGCGCCCTACCTGTCGATCCTCGGCCTGCTGGTATGGGCCGCGATCCCGGCCTTGTTGTGGCTCATCCGCCAGAACGGCGGCACGCCGCCGAGCTGGCTCGGCTGGGCCCTGGCAGCCTTCGGCCTGGTGCTGGTCCTGGCCTGGCCGCTGCTGTGTCCCGAAGACCTGCGGCGGATGGCCGGCAAACGCCAGACCCGCTACGGCGGGAACGCCTTGGTGATGGTTCTGGCGGTGATCGGCATCCTGGTCGCGATCAACTTCCTGTCCAGCCGCCGCTACTGGACCAAGGACCTGACGACCAACAAGCAGTTCTCGGTATCGCGCCAGACCCTGCAGATCCTGGACGGCCTCAAGGACACAGGCCAGACGGTGTCGATCACCGGCATCTTCTCGCCGGTGGAGGACAGCGCCGCCGGCGACGTGACCAAGCTCCTCGACCGCTACCGGCAGCGCTCCGACGCGCTGACCTACCAGCGCATCGACCCGGCCGCCGACCGCGCGGCGGTGCTGGGTCTGGTGGATCGATTGAAGCTCGACGAGAACTCGGGCCTGCGCGATCGGGTCCTGGTGGTCGAGTCGGGCGACAAGAGCACGATCGTCAGCAGCCTGGACGAGCAAGGCATCACCGAAGCCATCGTCAAGGTGACGCGCGACCGCACGCCGGTCCTGGCCTTCACGGTGGGGCATGGGGAGTACGATCCCAACGGCACCGGCGCGCAGGGCTATGGCACCATTCGCCAGCGCCTGGAGCGCGACGGCTACAAGGTGGAGACGCTGAACCTGGCCACGGTCAGCGACACGATCAAGGCGGATGCCGTGGTGATCGCCGGCCCGCAGCGACCCTTCCTGCCGCAGGAGACCAGTCGACTGGCGGAGTTCATCCAAGGCGGCGGCTCAGCGCTCCTGCTCCTGGACGCCGGGGTCGACACCGGTCTGGACCCGGTGCTGCAACCTTGGGCGATCAGCCCGGACGACGACGTGGTACTGCAAGCCAACGCTCTCGGCATGGCGTCGTCGGAGGTGACGGTGCAGGGCGAGGACTACGGCTTCCACCCGGTCACCCAGGGAGTCAACCAGCTCTTCTCGGTCATCCCCAGCGCGCGCTCGTTCGGCGTCGGCCAGCCGGTGAGCACCACGTTCACGACGACGCCGCTGATCGAGGTGAAGCAAAACGCCTGGGGCGAGACCGATCTGGCCGGGCTGTCCAAGGGGCAAGGCGCCTTCGACGCCGCGACCGACAAGTCGGTGCCGCTCAACCTGGCGCTAGCGGCCGAGGGCGGCGAGAACGTCGGGCGGATGGTGCTGTTCGGCTCGGCCCTGATGGCTTCGGACAGTTGGCTGCAACAGTTCCAACCGGGCGCGGTCGCCAACGCCGACCTGGTGCCCAATGCGATCAACTGGCTGACCCGTGACGAAAACCTGATCTCGATCCGCCCGACCGAGCCCGACGATCGCTCGATGGCGCCGCCGACACGGCCGTATCTGCTGCTGTTCGTGCTGGTCGCGCTGATCCCGCTGACGATCTTCGGCATCGGTCTCTGGCTCTACTGGCGCAGGAGGTAGGCCCGCGATGAACCTTCGCTACACGGTGATTCTCGTCCTGATCGCGGCGGCGCTGGGCATCTTCGCCTGGACCCAGCGCTCGGCCGAGCCGGTCGACGTCAGCAAGGGCGCGCCCACGGCCACGCCCTCGCCGCTCATGGACCTCGCGCCCGACGACGTGCAAGAGGTGGAAGTAACCGGCGCGGACGGCAAGTACACCCTGACGCGCGTCGCCGGCGGCTGGGAGGTCGACGGCCAACCGGCGTCCGAGATGGTGAACAGCGTCGTCACCGCCCTGGCCAAGCCCGCGGTCCTGCGCGAGCTGTCGGCCGACCGCAACGCCAGCGACTACGGCTTCGACACGCAGACCCTGACCGTCACCCTCAAGACCGCCGGCGGCACGAGCCAGGTCATCGAGGTCGGCGACGACACGCCGGTCGATCCCAACGTCTACGTCCGCCTCAAGGACGGCAGCCGCATCGTGGTCATCAGCCGGACCGACATCACCAGCCTCAAGGACTGGTTCACCAACAAACCGCTGGCGCCGACCGCGACCCCGCCCGCCCCCGGCGCCCCCGGTGCACCCGGCGCACCTGGCGCCCCACCGCCGATCCCCGGCTTCCCGACCCTCGATCCGGCCGGCTTCCCGCCACCGACCGACGGCACGGCCGTCCCGCCCGCCGAGTCAACGGTGCCACCCCCGGAGACCAGCGCTCCGCCGACCGCCGCCCAACCGACCGTCGCCGGCACCGCCCCACCGGCGGCGACCGCCACCCCGAGCGGCGACTGATGAACGTCCACCTTCATGTGAATGCCCTCTCCCGCGCAGCGGGGGAGGGCCGCCTCAGCGCGCGCGGGATTATCCACACATACTCAGATTATCGCAGGCGCGTGCTGAGGCGGGAGGGGGCACGCGCGTTGATGCGGGAGGGGGCCGCCCTCCTGACTCTATTCACCTGTCTGCTGACCGGGCTGACCCCCGCCCTGGCCCATGGCGAGGCCGTCGAGAGCGTGCCGGCCCCCGGCGCGGTGTTGGTCGTGCCGCCGGCGGAGATCGCGCTGACCTTGTCGAGCCCCGTGACCGCTGCCAGCACGATCGAGGTGCTCGACAGCGAATTCCGGGCGGTACAAGCCGGCCCGCTCCAGGTCGATACCGGCGCGCCCAACCGGGTCGCGGTCGTCTTGGAGCCGCTGCCGCCGGGCGACTATACCGTGCAGTGGACCGCGGTGGACGCGGATGACGGGCATAAGACCCAGGGCAGCTACGTCTTCAAGGTCCAGCCGACCGCCGCGGCTTCGAGCCTCGGACTGTGGCTCGGCGGGCTCATCGTGGTTCTCCTCACCGTCGTCGGCGCCGCTATCTGGCGGGCGCGACGCGCGGGGGGGACGACGACCCTGGCGGGCCTGGCGCTCGCCGCCGGGCTGGTCCTGGCCGCCTGCCGGGCCGCGCCCGAGGGTCCCGCGGCGCCGAACGAAGGCCCGCCCGCGTCCGCCGCGACAGTCGCCGGAGACGCGGCGGTCGCCGGAGACGCGGCGGTCGCCGGAGACGCGGCGGGTACGCCCGGCACGGGCTTCGCCCAGGTGGCGACGGCCGAGGTGGGGAGCCCGCCGAGCCAGGCCGTCATCGCCTCGACCGATCTCGCCGCCGGGCACCAGCGCTTCGCCTTCGCCTTGCTGGACGCCCACGGCGCGATGGTCCAAAACACCGACGCCACGGTGACCTTCTTCCGGATCGAGGGCGACACCGCGACACCGATCAACACCCTGCCGGCCACCTTCTACCCGTCCGCCCTCGAGCCGGCGGGCACCTACGTCGTGTACACCGAGTTCCCGGGCGCCGGCGTCTGGGGCGCCGAGATCAACGCGAAGCTGCCCGACGGCCAGGCGGCGCCGCCGATCCGGGTGCGCTTCCCCGTCGCGCAGGTCAGCGCCGCGCCCGCGGCCGGCGACATCCCGCCGCCCCAGCCCAACCGCACCCTGGCCACCGAGCCGGACCTGGCCAAGCTGACCAGCGACCCCCATCCCGACCCCGACCTCTATCGCCTGACGGTCGACGAGGCGCGCGCCAGCGGCAAGCCGACGGTGGTGGTGTTCGCCACGCCGGCCTTCTGTCAGAGCAAGGTCTGTGGCCCGGTAGTCGACGAGGTCAAGACGCTCAAGTCGAAGTGGGGCGATCGGGTCAACTTCATTCACGTCGAGGTCTACCAGTCCTTCGACCCGCTGGTCTACGCCAATGCGATGGCCGCCTGGGGCCTGGTGACCGAGCCCTGGGTGTTCGTGCTGGACAAGGACGGCCGGGTCGCCGAGCGGCTCGAGGGCAGCGCCACCGCGGCGGAGATCGAGCCGATCCTCGCCCGCCTGACCCAGTGAGGACATTTCCATGTCACCGCTTCCATCGCCCACCCACCGGCTTGCGCTCGTCGCCATCGCCGCCCTCCTCTGCCTCGCCGCCGCCTGTAGCCCCGACCCACCGACGATCACGCCCGCGGCGCCGACCGCCGATCCCCTCGCGGCGCCGACCACGGACGCCGCCGCCGAGCCCCTGACGGTCGAGATCGCCAACAAGGAGGTCGCCGTCGGGCTGGAGCGGGTCGCCTTCCACCTCAAGGACGCCGCCGGCGCCCTGCTGCGCGACGGCACGATCAACGTCGAGTTCTACCGCAGCTTGCCCGGCGGCCAGAGCACCCGCACCGCCAGCGGCCCGCCGGCGGTCTACTTCGGGCGCGGCCTGCCCGACGGCGGCGCCTGGGTGATCTACAGCAACTTCGACTCCTCCGGCCCCTGGGACATGCGCGTGAGCGCCACCCGCGACGACGGCAGCGCCTGGCGCGGCGCGGCCCAAACGCAGGTCGAGGTCGTCGGCCGCTCCGCCACGCCCCACACCGGTATCGCTCCCCCCTTCGGCGACACGCCGACCCTGTCTGCGGGTGTGGACGCCGCTACCCTGACCAGCGACCCGAACCCCGACCCCGACCTGTACGCCCTCTCCATCGAGCAAGCCCGGACCAGCGGCAAGCCGACGATCATCGTCTTCGGCTCGCCCGCCCACTGCCCGACCGACCTCTGCCGGGCCGTGCTCGACGAGGTCAAGTCGGTCAAGCTCAAGTACCAGGACCGCGTCAACGTGATCCACGTCGAGACGCACGAGCCCGCCAACCCCGCCAACCTCACACCCGCCGCCGCCGCCTGGGGCGTCGGCTCCGGCCCCTGGGTCTTCATCCTGGACAGCGACGGCCTGATCGCGACCCGCATGGAGGGCAGCACGGACCGGACGGAGCTGGAGTTGTGGGTGCAGCGGTTGTTGGGGGGCTGAGGGATCTCTGAATCACGCGGTCGGCAGCTCGAGCTGCCGCGGCGCCATCCGCCCGTCCAAGAGCAGCCAGGCCAGGGCCCGGGACGAGATGCGCAGGCGGCGCAGCTCGGCCGGGTCGCGGAGCGTGGCGATGCGGCGGGCGGCGAGGATGGTGTCGACGGCGCGGGGGCCGAGACCGGGGACGCGCAGGAGGGTGCCGCGGCTGGCGCGGTTGATCTCGATGGGGAAGAGCTCCGGGTGGGCGCGGGCCCAGGCGAGCTTGGGGTCGACGTGGCGGGGGAGGAGGCCGGAGGCGTCCAGCGGCAGGTCGGCCAGGTCGAAGCGGTAGTGGCGCAGCAGGAAGTCCGCCTGGTAGAGGCGGTGCTGGCGGCGCGGATCTTCGGCCGGCAGGCCGTCCAAGGGCGTGTCCGGGATCGGGCGGAAGGCGCTGTAGTAGGCGCGGGCCAGGCCGATCTCGCGGTAGAGGCGGTCGGTGGTGGCGAGGATCTCGGCGTCGCTTTCGCCGGCGGCGCCGACGACGAGCTGGGTGGTGGCGCTGACCGGCCGGCCGCTGGCGGCGATCAGCCGGGCGGCGCGGCGCAAGGGGGCGACCAGGTCCGCGTTGATGTCCTTGGTCGAGGTCAGGCGGGCGAGGCGGGTCGCGTTGGGGGCTTCGAGGTTGATGCTGACGCGGTCGGCCAGGGCGACCATGCGCTCGACGGCGGCGTCGCTGGCGGAGGGCATGATCTTGAGGTGCAGGTAGCCGTCGAAGCGGTAGCGCCGGCGCAGGATCTCGGCGGTGGCGGCGATGCGCTCCATCGAGTAGTCACCGTGTCCGACGACGCCGCTGGAGAGGAAGAGGCCGCGGACCATGCGGGCGCGGTAGAGCTGGTCGGTCAGCCGGGCCAGCTCGTCCGGGGTGAATGCCTCGCGGCGGAAGCTTCGGCCGGCGCGGAAGGGGCAGTAGAAGCAGTCCTTGGCGCAGGCGTTGGTCTGCAGCATCTTCAGCACCGGCATCGGTCCCTGCTTGGGATGCTGCACCAGGCTGATGTGGCGGCGGATGTCGCCGTGCCGGTAGTGCCGCTCGGCGCGCGCGAGGCCGGTCGCCGAGCCGTCGCCGTCGGGCGTCGGCTGCCCCTCGCGGGCGCACAGATCGAACTGGGCATCCCCACCGAGCACGTCGGCGCGTTCAAGCAGGTCGGCGGACATGGCGATAGTATACTGAACAGGTGTTCGGATGTCAAGGGTTGATCTCCCGAGCGCAAGCAAGACGGCCTATCCCGGAATAGACTCTTGGTCATTGGCCCTGATCACCGCCGCCGCCCTCGCCCTCCGCTTGGTGGGTCTCGGCGCCGCCAGCCTGTGGCACGACGAGGCGCTGGAGTTCTGGCGGGCTGCGGGGGACTGGTCGACCGTGGTCTTCGGGCGGGCGATCGACCAGGACCCGCCGATGATGGCGCTCTTCTACCATGGCTGGGTGGGGTTGGGGACCGCCGAGTGGTGGCTGCGCGTTCCTTCGGCACTGGTCGGGGCGGGCGCGGTCTATCTGGCGGGTGGCTGGGCCGGGCGGCGATTCGGACGGCGGGTGGGGCTGCTGGCCGCGCTGTTCATGGCTGTCGCCCCGGTGCTGGTGCATTATGGCCAGGAACTGAACCAGTATGCGGCGATGGTCTTCCTGGCGCTGGCGGCGTGGATCGCTTTCGAGGGTGTGCTCAGTCGCGGGCGGAAGGTGGACTGGTGGCGCTTCACTGGCGTGAGCGTGGTCGCGCTGGGCACGCATTACGGGCTGGTCTTCCCGCTGGCGGCGATGGGGCTGGTCCTGGCGTGGTCGGCGCGACGGGGGCGCGGGCTGGCAGGCGCGGGGCAAGGGCGATCGGGCAGTCCCGTGAGGCCGGGCGGCCCCTGGACGTGGATCGGCCTCTACGCCATCGCTTGCGCCGCGACCCTCGCGGTCCTGTGGGCGCTGGGTCTGCGCGAGCGCGCGACGGTGGCGCATTTGCAAGCGCGCTTCGGCGGGACGCATGTCGTCAAGGAGCTGGACTACCTGGCGGATAAGCTCTGGCGCGAGGTCGCGGTGTTCTTCACGCTGCCCTTCAGCGGTGGGCCGGCGCTGTGGATCGTCGGTTCGCTTGTGGTCCTGGCGCTGGCCGGCGCGGTCGTCCTGTGGCGGGATGGTCCGGCCGGCCGGCGCCTGGTCGGCGTGGCCTTCGCCGGCGCGCTGGCGCTGGTCTACCCCGCGGACGGCATGGGCTGGTATCCGCTGGGCTTCCGCTGGGCGCTGTTCGTCGCGCCGGCCTTCGTCGTCGCGCTGGCGGCCGGTGTCGACTGGCTGTGGAGCGAGGCGCGGGAACTGGGGATGGCCGTGGCCGCGGCGGTCGTCCTGATCGGGCTGCTCTTCGCGCCCCAGGCCGATCACTGGAACCCTTGGCTCGCGATCCCGCGCGAGGAGATGCGGCCCATGTTGCAGGAGCTGGCGCGCGATGCGAGGGCGGGCGACGTGGTGTACGTGTCGCATGGGGCGGAACCGGCGTTCCGATACTATTGGGATCACCAGGAGGGATCCGACTTGGCGTCGCGCGACCGATCAGCCGTCATGTGGGGGCGGGACATCGCGGTCGAGGGGGCCGCGGCGGAGGCGGCCCGGATCACCGAGGCCGTTGGGGACGCTGGGCGGGCGAGAGTAGGTCGACTGTGGCTGGCATTGGCGCGGGTGGAAGGGGATGGCGAAGCAGCGCTCCTGGCGGATCTGGCCCGGATGGGCTGGCAGGCGCGCGAGACATCCGACTTCCAAGGAGTCCGCCTCGTCCGGCTCGAGCGCAACTGATCTCTGCACAAGCTCGTTCACTCGGCTGTCGCGCGGCCTTCCGCCCCCTCCCCGTCCTCGCTCCGCTCGGCCACCCCTGCACCCCTGCACCCCAACGCGCCAACGGCAGGCGCGTCGGGGACCCCGCACCCCT
>CAZCJG010000184.1:0-9378 GCA_964498575.1 uncultured Anaerolineales bacterium
CGTCGGCGTAGTCGGCGGCGCGGCGCTCGGCCACGCGCAGTGCCAGGCGCGTCTTGCCCACGCCGCCCGGCCCGACCAGGGTGACGAGCGCGGCGTCGGCCAGGAGCTTCGCGATCTCAGCGACGGCTTGTTCGCGGCCGACGAAGCGGTTGCGGCGATAAGGCAGGTTGTGCCGCCGGCCGACACCTGCCGGTCCGAAGACGGGGTGCTCCCACAGCGCAGCCGCGCTGCCGGCGGCCTGCTCGCGCTCGCGGATCGCAAGCGCCAGGAGCTGGACACCGCGAGTGATGCGGCGGTTGATCTGGCGCGATCCATGCTCATAGCCCGGCATCGCGTCCGCCGCGATGTGTTTGATCGACAGCGGTTGCGGGGCGATGTAGCGATAATACAGCGCGCTCCAGGCTTCCAGGTTCGGCTTGCCCGACCGGAAGTCCGTCGACAAGTCAGGCTCCACCATGGGTCGGCGGTGCCGATCGCCGGCCGCCGGCGCGCCGCGCTCGCCGGCGAGCGCGGACTCGATGATCGCGCGCAGCAGGTCGCCCAGCGCCCACTCGAGGTTGGCCGGCGTCTCCGCCATGCCCTCGCGGCGCAGGTGCTCCCGTACGATCTCCAGCTTGCAGAGGGAGGTCTCCGCCAAGCTCCGGCTCCGCCGCAGGTCCTCGAGTGCACGTTTGATGTGAGGAGCGGTGATGTCTTCGAGGCTCATGCCGATCCGCCGGGGCCCGTGCTCAAAAACCTGTCCGATTCTTGTCCGATTTAAGTTGCAAAACGCATCCCGTTCCGGTTATGCTGGCTGCACAGTATACGCCCGCTCGCACGTCAAGCCAACCGCTGACGTTGCGGAGGAGTCCAAACCCCATGCTAAAGGTGATCAACATGATACCAAGTGAGATGAGCTCGGAAATGCTTCCTGACTGTGTACCGGATGTCCAGATCGACCCGCTGAACCCCCGGCGCCTGCTTGCCCGTACCGGCCGCCCGGACGCGCCCTTCCTGGTGTCGCGCGATGGCGGCGACACCTGGTCGCGCGGCAGCGCTCGCGCCGCCGGCGGGTGGCCATCGCCGGAATCCATGGCCTGGCAGGTGCCCCCCGACGCGCGGGAGCTCGCGCGCCGGGCCGGCATCACCCCGCTGGGCGACGACCTCATCGCGGCCGCCGATCCGCGCGATCCTACCCTGATCTTTCTCGCCTGGGTCGAGCTGGCCGGCGAACGCTATCCGCGCCTATGCCTGCGGCGCTCCACCGACGCCGGCGAAACCTGGTCGCCCGACCTGCGCATCGTCCGGCATGCGAGTGGTGCCGCACTGGCGGTCAACCAGCGGGGGGAGGTGGCCCTGGTCTACCGCCAGCTCACGGGATTGCCACCCGACCAGCGTTGGGTGGTCTACCTGGAGCATTCGACCAACGCCTTCGCCACGGTGACCCAACGGGTGCTGGCCGACACACCGGCCGACCCTGCCGATCTCGCCGAGCTCGACGCACCGAGCTCCCGCAGCCGCGTGGTCGCGCTGGTGGAGGCGTTTTGCGGCGCGTTCGTCGCGGACAACACGCCGAATCCGGCGCACTTCCCCAGCGGCGTGGTCTTCCAGCGCCACGCCGACTTCGCCGCGCTACGCTTGCTCGACGGCGCCGGCGGCGGAACGGTGCTCAACTCGCGCGATCCGTTCTACTTCTATCTGGCCGCTGCGGTATAATCTGGACCCGGCCGGGCGAACAGGCTCGGTATCCAGCGGTGCCGGCTCGCCGGTACGCCAGCCGTGCCCGGTCCCTGTTTCGCCGGGTGCCGGCAGAGGCGGCCGGCGCCGGCCGAGGAGGGTCTGATGCAGGGGTATCGGTGGTTGCTGGTGATGGCGGTGGTCGTCGGCCTGGGCGCGGCCGGTTGGGTGAGGTCGGCGATCCGTCCGCGCGCGACCGGGTCGGTCCGCGCCGCGTCCGACCCGATCTACCTGCCCCTTGGTCTGCGCGGCTTCGCAGGCGACTTCCCGGCGGCGCCCACGGTCGTGCTGACCGCCACGCCCGCGGCCTCGCCGGTGCCGTCGGAGACCCCGACGCCGTCCGAGACGCCCCCTCCCAGCGACACGCCGACCCTCGCGCCGTCGCCGACGGCCACGCCCAGCCCGACGCCCAAGCTCCCGGCCTGGCAGGCGCGCGTCAACTATCACCGCGCGCTGGCCCGCCTGGGGCCCGTCACCGAGAACCCCGAATGGAGCCATGGGGACGAGTTGCACTCGCGCTACGTGGTCAAAGAGCAGCCACTGAACCTGCACGAGGAACGGCCGTCGAGCCCGTGGTTCACCCAGGCAGGTCTCGACGCTGCCATCAACGGCAACGTATATGCCGCCACGAATGTCGATGGGCGGGCGGAGGAGGCGGTCGATGCCTGGATGACGGGGCCCTTCCACCAGACCGCGATCCTCGACCCGCAGCTCCAGGTCAGCGGCTATGGCGAGTATCGCGAGGAGATGGAGTTCCCCAAGATCAGCTTCGCCGCGACCTTGGACAAGGACCGCGGGCGGACCGGCGTCTCGCCGACGACGCGCTTCCCGGTGCGCTATCCCGACGAGGGCATGGAGCTGCCGGCGCTGTCCTACGACGGCAACGAATGGCCGGACCCGCTGACGAGCTGCCCCGGTTACGCGGCGTCCGACCCGACCAAGACCCGCACCGGCCCGCCGCTCGTCCTGATCCTGGGCGCCGGTGACGTCACCCCCAAGGTCACCCGCACCGCCTTCACCGACGAGGCCGGCGCCGCGCTGGCGCACTGCACTTTCGACCAGACCAACTACAAGAATCCCGACAGCAGCCTGCAACGGATCGGGCGCGGCGGCCTGGAGATGCGCAGCGCGGTGATCGTGATGCCGAAGGCGCCGCTGAAGCCGGGGGCGCGCTACACGCTGACGATCGTCAACAGCGGGGCGACGCACACGTGGTCGTTTAGGGCGGGGGCGGGAGCCGGGCGCCCCTAGCCGGGCGCGGTGGACCCGCCATCCCCCCTCCTCCGCCACCCATACCAGCCCAGCATCGCCGCTGCCAGCGCCAGGAGCAGCCACTCCTCCGGCTCCGGCACGCCGGTCACTTGCAGGGTGTTGGGGTTGGTGTCGCCGATCGCCTCGATCTCGCGATCGAAGCGGTCGGATTGCTGTTCGAGCGCGTCCAGCCGCCGTTCCTGGTCGATGTTGACCAGGACGATCATCGACGAGTAGGGCGTGACGATCTTCTGGTCCTGCGCGATCGCATGCAGCGCGTTCAGTGATGCCAGCCGGTCGACCGCGCCGCGCGCTTGCCGCATCGCCGAGAGGATCACCCGGCGGGCGGCGAGCGGCCCGAAAGTAGGGTCGAGCTCGGCGGCGGCCGCCGCGAAGGCGTCGGGCTGCGGCGGGACCTGCCCGCCGGCGATCGACACCTTGGTGGCCTGTGTCACGGTCGTTTGCGCGCGACGGGCGATTGCGCCTTGGACCTTGTCCGTCGGCAGCGTCTCCCAGACATAGCCGTCGATCACGTCGGTCGCGATGGTGTCTGGTGGATTGCCGGCGGACGCGCCGAGCCGTGCCCGCACCTCCGCCACGCTGCCCGCGATGCCGCCGCCGCTGGCCTGGATCGCCTCCATCGTCGCGTCGTCGTAGCCGATCGGCAGCGCGTCCCCTAGATGGACTAGCCAGACCGGCGCGTCGAAGCCGGGGACCGCGATGTCGTCCGCGGCCAGCTCGTAGCCACTCCCGTCGGTGAGGACGACGATCGCGTCGGGCTCGGTGTCGTCCTCGCCGGCCATCGCCGCGTACTCGGCGAGGAGCTCGGCCGCGTTCTGACCGCCGAAGTAGAGGATGGAGGCGGGGTCGAGGTCGCCCAAGCTCAGGTGGGACGGCGCCTCACCGCGAAACTCGGACGCCGTGAGGTAGACCTGTGGCGTCCCGTAGGAGTGCGCCTGCTCTCGCAGCTCGGCGAGGGCCGCCGCGACCTCGTCGGCATGGGCTGCCATGCTGCGCGAGCGGTCCAGCACGATGTCGAGGTGAAGGTCGTCGAGCGGCCAGGGGCTGGCAGCGGGGTCCGCCCCGACCGGCCGCACGATCACCGTCTCGCCGTTGGGGAAGTCCACGCGGTGGGCCTGGGGCTGGACCGGCGCGGTCGCCGGGACCGAGGCGGGCAGCCAGTCCTCGGCCTGGCCCGCGATCGCGTGGCCGCCGACGGTACGCTCGGTGGCGGCGTCCCAGAACACATTGCGCTTCTCGGCCAGGCGCGGCAGGGGCCAGGCGTCGCCGGCCGCGAGGACTCGATAAGTCAGCCAGAGGTGCAGCGGCGGGCCGGGCTGCATGGCCATCCGCTCGGAGCCCGCCGTCCAGTCGGGCCGTTCCGGCTCGATCGGGAAGGCCCGCAAGCGGTACTGGCGCGGGCCGATCTGCTCGACCAGGGCGGGGTCGACCCGGCGGCGGACCTCCTCGCGGTAGAGCGCCTGCGCCGCACCGCGCGGGGCGACGCGGAAGGCGCTGCGCCCGGCCCGATCCGCGCTCGCACCCAGCCAGACGCCGGTGACGACGGCCGACTCCGGCAGGTTGAAGTAGTAGACCACCTCCTGGCGCTGCGGCGTGCGGTTCTGGTAGACCTCGTACAGTTCGACCTCGGCCCAGTCGCCGTGTTCGGCGACGGTGACGTCCTGCCGCAGCAGGTGCACCTCACGGTCGTCGACCGCCTCCCAGGCGGCCTCGGCCTGGTCGACCGACCAGGTCGAACGCGCCGCGCGGACCAAAGCCGGGCGTTCCGCTTCGTCGATGGGCCGGTCGAAGAAGCGCGCGTAGAGCTCGGCGGCTTCCATCGGCTCCTCACGGAACGCGCGATTGTCCCAGGCCAGTGAGGCATCGGCCTCGGCCTGCGGCGGGTGAACCGGGACGTAAAGGATCGGCCGCGCCACCGCTTCGTACCAGGCCTGGACGCGCGCGGCCCGGGGGTCCGAGAGCTTGAGCGCGCTGTCGCGGTAGAGGTCGCGGATGTGACGGACCTCGCCGACCGCGCTGAAGTAGCGCTGAGGCGCGAGGTAGGCGTTGAGCAGGCCGGCGCGGATCTCGTCCGCGCGATCGAGCAGGGCCCGCGCGGCTGCCGCGTCCGCCGGCGGTCGGTCGAGCAGCGCGAAGGCGGTGTGCTGCGGCTGGCGGTTGGTCACGATGATCAAGGCGGCGACCGCGGCGACCACGAGCGCGGGGACGGTGACGGCGCCTGCGCGCCCCAGGCGAGCGGCAAGCGTGCGTAGACCCCGCCACCAGGCGCGCAGATAGAGCCACGACACGACGACCGGCATCGCGATGAACAGCGCCGCGGTGAAGGCGGTGAGGATGCTCCCCAGGATCATGAACGGCGCCATGCGGATGAAGTCCACGCTGAAGATCTGGCGCCAGTCGAAGGTGACGAGCGCGGTCCAGAAATCCGCCAGCGCCTGCCGCCACCCGGCCAGCATCTCGCCGAGGCCCGCGAGAATTGCCGCGGCCAGCGGCACGATGTAGAACGCGATCCACAGGCTGAAGTAGAGGCCCACGAGGACGAGCAGGGTCAGCCCGACCGCCCGCAGCACCGTGGCCGCCGCGCCGCGCCGGTCGATGCCCGGGTCCAGGAGCTGCCACAGGAAGGTCCCGATGCCCAGGGCGGCGACGGCGAGCAGCAGTGCGACCGGCTGCATCAGCTCGCGCACCGCGAAGAAGCGCACGGCGACGAGGATCATCAGCGGGCCCTCGACGCCGTAGCCCAGCGCGAAGAGGCGGCCCGGCGAACGGCGCAAGCGGGTCAGGGCCAGGAGCACGGCGAGGACCGGGATCAGGGTCAAGAGGAGCGCATAGACCAGGAAGGCGGCGGGGAAGTTGCCGCCGCGCACGGCCCGGATCATCTCCGGCAGGACCACCGGGGCGAAGCCGAGCAGCATGAAGGCCAGGAAGATCGCGTTCCAGGCCCAGAATAGCCCGAAGCCCAAAGCCTCGGGCCGCGCGAGCTTGCGAACGAAAGTTGTCAGCCGCGCCATGCTTGGGGACGAAGTCAACCGCGTGGTCATGAAGAGCCTCCTGTCGATCCGGCCACGATCGGGCCGGCGAGCTGCCGCGCCACCGCCGCGTGCAGCGCAAGGTAGAGATCACGGATTTCGGGCGAATCCGGGTCGTGCCGATCGTCCAGCAGCAGCGAGACCATTACCCAGCGCTCGCGTGCCGGCGCGAGGTCCGCCCAGATGCGCGTGGCATAGTCGTCGGTGGTCCGCGCGCCGGACTGGAACCAGTAGGCGGCGGAGAGCGATAGACCGTGCTCGGCGTCCGCCTGCCGATCGTCGCCGGGCCCCGCGCCTGGCGCCCCGCCGGGCGAAACGGAGTGCCGCGGATCGCTGAGCGCCACCACGCGCAGCGGAAAATCCGGGCGGACGAGGTGAGTCCGCGTGTCGTCCATGCGCAGGCCGTAGACCTCGAAGCAGCGCTCCGGCCGGTGGTGGGCGCGCCACGTGGTGCTGGAGATCAGGATCATCGAGCCGCTGACGCCGTGCCAGTCGAAACGGTAGCGTGTGGCACTCTCGGCGCCGTCGCGGGTCAGCCACTTGACCTCGTCGGGCCGCAGCGGCAGGGGCTCGGCCGCCATCTCGGCCGGGAAGGACCAATCCGGCGGCGGTCCGGCGAGGCCGGTTTGCGGGCGGGGGGAGTAGGCCAGGACCATGACGAGGATGGCGGCGACCAGCGCGGGGAACCAGGGACCGACCTGCGGCTGTGCGGGGCGTTGATCGAGGAGCGAGCGGCTGCCGGCAACGATCGGCGAGCCGTCGCAGGCATCTAGGCGCGAGCCGCTTTCATCGGGTAGCCCCGGCGTCTCGATCTCCGGCAGTCGCCGCAGCATCCACACCGCCGCCGCGCAGCAGCCGGCGAAGCCCAGCACGCCCAGCGGGACGTGGAGCATCTCGGCCAGGAGCGGCCAATGGGCGAGCGAGCCGACCAGGACGAGGATCGCGACGCGCGCGAGGTTGGCCAGGAAGAGCAGCCCGGCGAAGGCGGTGGCCGCGGCCAGCCAGCGCGGGCCGATCCGCCGGCGCTCGATCCACGTGGCGGCGGTGAGGAAGAGCAGCCCGGTCCACAGGCTCTTCACCCCGCTGCAGGGGAGGTCAACCTGCGACACGCCGGTCTCGATCACCAGGATCGTGTCGACTCCGACCGGCCGCGCGCCCAGCGCCGCCACCAGATCCCGCACGATGCCGGCGGTGAGGATGCGCATGGGATAGCCGACGAAGGTCTGCAAATGCTCGCCGAAGGGCAGGGTGCCGATCACCAGGAGCGCCGCCGGCAGGCCGCGCCGCCAGTCCGCCGGGGCCAGCCACAGCCCGACCAGGCCATAGCTCGCCAGCCCGAAGAGCGCGGCGGAGAGCGTGTTGACGTCCAGCCAGCGCTCGGTCGCGAGATAGGCCAGCGATGCGCCGAGCGCGAGCGTCAGGGGGAGCGGGCGCCAGACGGGGACCATGCCGAGCCGCGGGCGGAAGCGGCCGGCGCGGATCTGGAGGGCGACGAGGACCACGACACCGATCAGCAGGAGCTGGTTGGTGCGGAAGTCGTCGCGGCGGTAGATCAGGGCGAGGTAGGCGAGCACGGGGCGGTAGAGCCAGAGCCAGAGGGCGGCCAGGGCCAGGGTGAAGGCGGTGATCGAGTTGCGATGGGCGGCAGGTCCAAGTCGGAGCATGGGGATTGAGGTATCCGTTGGTCAAAAGATAGCACCTTGCCCCCGGATGGGACCGATGGATGCAGGGCGAACGCATTCTCGCCTGTGGGAGCCAGGCGGTTGGAAACCGCGGCTAGGGGCCTTCGGCCGAGCGTCGGCCTTCGCCGACTTGGCTCCCCTGAAAGCCAGGGTTGTTTTGTCGCCGAAGGGCGACATTCGGCGGCGCCGTTTGCCGCCCCGAGCCGCGGTTTCTAACCGCCTGGCTCCCGCGGGCGAGAATGCGTTCGCCCTGCCGATGGATGGATTTAGCCGGGCTTTCGTGCTTCGATCATGTACATGCCCGCGTGGAACGCCAGCTCCTCGCCGGCATCGACGCGATCCTGCAAGGCGAAGAGCTCGCACCGGTGCATCTGCACGGTGAATCCGGGCACTTCCCAAGGCACGGCCTTCGGATAGTACACGATCGCGCCCACGTCGCTGAATCGAAGCTTCCCCGTCCATTCCTTCACATTCACCATGACCATGCCGGCGGCTCGAAGGCGCGGCAGATACTGTTCCGGCGAGGCCTTCGGCCACTGCGGGGCGACGCCAAACACGGCAAGGAGGTCCCAAGCCCACAGGCCGTGCACCTGCTGTGTCAGGAAGGTCCCGCCGGGGGCGAGCACGCGCGCAACTTCCGCCGCGTTGAACGCGCCGTGCCGGTTGAGCACGAGCTCGAACTCGCCGCTGTCGAAGGGCAGCGCGCCGTCGTCCGTGCTGTCGGCGGACACGACTTGCACCCCCAGTGGCGACAGGCGCTCGCGCGCCAGCTCGAAGTTCGGCGGATAGCCTTCCGTCACGACGACCTTCGGCGGCCAGTGGGGCCGGAGCAGCAGGAACCGCTCGCCGCCGCCCGTGTCCAGGTCGACCACCGAGTGAGCGCGGTCCATCCGCGCCGCCGCGCGGGCGAGATAGTCCCAGGGCAGCGGGTCCTCGCTCATGCGGCCTCGCAGGTGGGAGAAATCCCAGCCGACGAAGGGTTGCCGCTCTTCCAGGAGCCAGGTGCTGAACAATTCCTCGCGCGTCATGGTGGCGGATTATGCGGGATGCGAGAGAGGGAGGCAAACGAATTGATGGCACGGGATCAATGAGGAACAAGGCCCCCTGCCCGCATCTCGTCAACCGCTTGAACCGTACCGTGCCGCGTACCGCACAGCCTTTCGGCCTGCTCAAGTGCCTTCCGCCGGTGGTATACTTCCCTCCATGCGCTTCGTCCTCGAGGTCTTCACCGTCATGCCCTTCAGCGAGAACTCCTACCTCGTCGGCGATGCCGAGGCCGGTGTGGCGATCGTCGTCGATCCAGGCGGGCGGGTGGACGACATCGCGCGGGTGGCGCGGCAGCGCGGGGTGGCGATCACGACGATCGTCAACACCCATGCCCATATCGACCATGTGATGGGCGTGGCCGAGCTCCAAGCCCGGACCGGCGCGCCGTTCTGGATCCACGCCGACGCGGTGCCGATGCTCAACGCCTCGCCCGCGCAGGCGGCGATGTTCGGGTTGCCCCCCCTGGATCCGCCCGCGGTCGATGCCTTCCTGACCGCCGGTCAGGTCATCGAGGTCGGGACCTTGCGCCTGGTAGTCCGCCACACGCCCGGCCACGCGCCGGGGCACGTGACCCTGGTCGGCCCGCCGGTCGAGCATGATGGCCGGCAGGCACCGTTCGCGCTCTGCGGCGA
>CAZCJG010000185.1:0-9336 GCA_964498575.1 uncultured Anaerolineales bacterium
CGCCCACCCATCACAGGCCCCCCAACCGGCCTTCCTCTGGATCGAGGGCGAAACCCCCGCTCGCACCACCTACAACCGCCACAACTGGTACTCCGGCGACAACGTCCGCCGCGACCTGCTCTCGCCCGGCACGCCAGGAGGGCAGCCGGGCGACTGGCTGGCCCACTACGCCAACGACGGCCGCTCGGTCGAAAGCGAGTACCGCATCGGCAACAGTGAGGCAGCCACGTACACGCTGTGGATCCGCGCCAGCGCCTTCACCGTGCGGATGTGGTATCGGCTGAACAACGGCCCGCGGGTGGACATCGACACCGAGAGCGATCGGCGCGAGTACCTGCGGCTGCTGACCCCGAACGCGATCGACATCCGCTTCCTGGCTTGGATCAAGGCGGGCACGCTGGACCTGCCGCCCGGTCAGCATCGCCTGGTGATCGGCCTGGACGGGCATCCGGCGCGGCAGAACGGGCAGGAGGTCCACGGCGGCATCGACGCGCTGTGCATCGTCAACTTCCCTTGGACGCCGACAGGCGCGCTGAAGCCAGACCTCGACCCGCCCCAGCCCGGCCCGGCCGACTGGTTCCCGCTGATCCCCAGCGACGACCCCGCACTCGCCGCCGACCCATCACCCGCCGGTGTGCCGGCCGCCGCGTCGATCACCGACGTCAGCGCCTTGCTCCACAAACCGGCCGGACTGCATGGACCGCTAGCCCGGCGCGGCGATCGCCTCGAGTTTGCGGACGGCACGCCGGCCAAGCTCTGGGGCGTCAACGCCAGCATGGGCGCCACGCCCGAGGTCCAGGAAGCCCAGGCGGGCTTCTATGCCAAGCACGGGATCAACCTGGTGCGCATCCATCCCGTCCAGGGCGTGGTCGGGTTGCTGGAACCCGATCCTGGCGGCGGCGAACGTCGGCTCAACCCCGAACGGCTCGATCGGCTGGACCGCTGGTTCGCCACATTGAAGGCCCACGGCATCTACACCGACTGGTCGCCCTTCTACCCACATGTCATCACCCCGGCGGACGGCTATCCCGCCGACCTCTATGCCGAGCTGCCGGATGCGGGCACCTGGAACCTGCCGCCCGGGACGACCGGCAAGAGCACCGGTGGTTATGTCAACTTTACGCCGCAGCTCCAGGCCGCCGAATGGGCCTGGCTCAGAGCGCTGCTCGACCACGTCAACCCTTACACCGGCCTGCGCTACGCCGACGACCCGGCCCTGGCGATCATCGAGGTCCATAACGAGGACAGCGTCTTCTGGCACTATCCGCTGAATGCCCTGGAGAGCGGGAGAGATGGCGAGCGGCCGATCCCGCGCCACGTCGCGGAGCTCCAGCGCCTATGGATGGAGTGGCTGCGCGGGCGCTATGCCGACGATGCGGCCCTGCGCGCAGCCTGGGGGCCGATCGGGCAGGGAAGCCGGCAGGGCGACTCGCTGGATAATCCGCGCATGGGCATCTACGGCGCCTGGGAGATGGCGGCGGACGGACCCTCGCGCAACAAGGCCGAGAAGCGCCGCATGGGCGACTTCATCCGCTTCCTGGCCGAGACCCAGCGCGCCTACTTCGCCCAGCGGGGTCAGGACCTCCGGGCGGCCGGCTTCCGCGGGGTCACGGTCTCCACCGCCTGGCAGGCCGGCGGGCCGGCGGGGGTGTTGGCCAACCTGTGGACCGACGACGCGCTGGACATGATCGACCGCCACCGCTACGCCGGCGGACATGCCGAGGCCGATCAGTCCCCTCATCGCATCGTCGCCGGCGCGGTGCGGGCGGACACGCATCTGGCCCGACCCGGCGGCGGAATCCTGTCCGCCGGCTTCGAGCAAGTGGAGGACAAGCCGTTCATGCTGTCCGAGTGGACCCAGTCCCCACCCAACCAATGGAAGGCCGAGATCGCGCCGCTCTTCGCCTTCTACGGCATGGGTCTCCACGGCTGGGACGCCTCCACCCACTTCCACGCCAGCCTTCCGCGCATGGGCGGCGGTTGGCCGGACGACATGAACGCCTACGTCACCGAAACGCCGCACTACATCGGGCAATTCCCGGCGCTCGCCCGCGCGATCTATCGCGGCGACATCGCGCCCGGCGATCTGGTCGCCGCGCGGCGGCTGGCGACCGGCGACATCTTCGGCGGCGTCGACGCGATCTCGCAGAGCACGCCGAGCGGCGGCTGGGATCCGGGCGGGCCCGGCGACCTCGCGACCCCGCCCGAGACCTTTGCGATGGGTCGGGTGACGGTCAAGGTCGATGATGCGCTGCCGCGGTCGCATCGGGCGGACTGGAGTAGGGGGTGGGATCAATCCGCCGGCATCGTCCGCAGCACGACCGGGGAGCTGGCCTGGGTTTACCGGAACCGGATCGTCACCGTCGCCAGCCCGCGCACGCAGGCGGTGATCGGCTTCGCCGGCGGGCGGGCGTTCGACCTGCCGGGCGTCCAGGTGGACGTCGCCACTCCCTTCGTCAGCCTGATCTTCACCGCGCTCGACGACCGGCCGATCATCGAGTCCCGCCACATCCTGCTCACCGCCCTGGCCCGCGACCGCCAGACCGGCGCGCGTTACAACGCCGACGGCACCCGGCTGGAGGAAGTCGGCGGCCCGCCGCTGCTGCTGGAGCCGGTGCAGGCGCGGATCACGTTCAAGGGCGCGGCGATCGCGTCGGCGCGGTCGGTCGACATCCACGGGGTGCCGAAGGATGTCGAGATCGAGCGCAGTGGCAATACGATCACCATCGACGGGCGCTACGCGACATACTATTACGAGGTGCGGCGGGAGGCTGGACTCGACCCGACGGCGACGGTCGCGCCGACGGGTACGGCGACGGCGACAAGGTCCGACCCGACGCCGACGATGAACCTGGCAACGCCTGGGGGGCCGGACATGAAGGCGTACGTGCCGCTGGCGTGGGCGAATTGACGGGTCGCCTCACTCCACCACCAGCATCTCGTCCTCATTCCACATCTTGGCCTCGGTGATCGGGACCGGGTAGTTGCCGTCGAAGCAGGCCATGCAGAAGTTCGCCCCGCCGCCGACGCATTCGCGCAGGCCCTCGACGGTCATGTACATCAGCGAGTCGGCGGTCAGGTGGTGGCAGATCATCTCGGACGACAGGCGGCTGCCGATCAGCGCCTCGCGGTCCGGCGTGTCCACCCCGTAGTAGCAGGAGTACTGGGTGATCGGGCTGCCGATGCGCAGGTGCACCTCGGCCGCGCCCGCGCCGCGGACCATGCGCACCAGCTTGCGCGAGGTCGTGCCGCGCACGATCGAGTCGTCGACCAGGATCACCCGCTTGTTCTTGAACACGCTGCGCAAGGGGTTGAACTTCAGCTTTACCCCGTCGTCGCGCCCCGGCTGGTCCGGGCTGATGAAGGTGCGCCCGACGTAGTGGTTGCGCACCAGCCCGAACTCGAAGGGCAGTCCCGAGGCCTGTGCATAGCCCAGCGCCACCGCGTTGGACGAATCCGGCACCGGCACGACCACATCGCCCTGCACGTGATCGTGCTCCGCCAGCCAGGCGCCGAACCGCTTGCGCACGTCGTAGCTGCGCTCGCCGAACACGATCGAGTCCGGCCGGCTGAAGTAGACATGCTCGAATACGCAATGCGCCGGCGTCGTGCGCGCGCTGGCGCGGACGGACTGGATGTCGGGGTGGGGGTGGCGCCGCATTCCGTCGCGGCTGAACTCTACCACCTCGCCCGGCTCGACCTCGTCGACCAGGTCGACGTGCACGATGTCCAACGCGTTGGTCTCGCTGGCGGCGACCCAGTTGCCACCGCCGGCGCCGATCGCCAGCGGGCGGATCGCGAAGGGATCGCGAATGGCGTAGAGCTTGTCGCGGGTGATCAGGCAGGCGCTGTAGGCGCCTTTGACGTCAGCCTGCATGCGGCGGATCGCGTCCAGGAGCGGCAGGCCGCCCCGCACGTGATGGAAGGCGATGTATTTCATGAGCAGCTCGCCGTCGTTCGTGCCCCAAAAGTCGAGCCCTTCGCTCTCCAGGAAGGCCCGAATCGCCCAGTAGTTGGTCAGGTCGCCATTGGAGCACAGGGCCAGCAGCGGCCCGGCGAGCGTGGTCATCAGGTGCGGCTGGGCGTTGTCCAGCAGATTGGATCCCTGGGTCGGGTAGCGCACATGCCCGCAGGCGATATGGCCCGAGAACTCGGGCGCCGGCCGCTCGCGGAAGACCTCGCGCACGTAGCCCAGGCCGCGGTGCAAGCGGATGCGCCGGCCATCAGCCATGGCGATGCCGCAGGCATCCTGGCCGCGGTGCTGCATCTGGAACAAACCGTTGATCACATCCGGCAGGACGTCCGTCCCGCCGGAGAACATTCCCATCACCCCACACATCGCGCTTCTCCTTCAGGCCAGGTCAGGCGGCCGGTATCGCACCGGCCAAGGTCGTCAGGTGAGCCCGGACAGGCGGAGACAATGCTAGCGGAAGATTGCGCAAGGCGCCTAGTTCGCTTAGGATTGGGCGGACCACGGTGCCGAACCACGAACCTTTCACCCCCTGCCAACGCAGTCACCTTACGGAGAACCCCGAGCCCATGGACGCGACCCACGATCCGCTCAAGCAATCCTTCATCTCCTACCCGCAGGATTCGCACTTCCCGATCCAAAACCTGCCCTTCGGCGTCTGCGAGCGTCCGGACGAGGATGGGCCGCGGGTGTGCACGATCGTCGGCGACCAGGTGATCGACCTGGCGGTGCTCGACGCCGAAGGGCTGCTCGATCTTCCCGAGGTCGCCGGCCAGGTCGTCTTCCGCCAGCCCTCGCTCAACGCCTTCATGGCCCTCGGCCGGCCAGCCTGGCGGGCCGTTCGGACGCGCCTCAGCCAGCTCCTGGACGTCGAAACACTGACGCTCCAGTCCGACAAGGCGCTCATGGCCCGGGTGCTCGCGCCGCTCCACCGGGTGAAGCTGCGCCTGCCGGTCGAGATCGGGGACTACACCGACTTCTACTCCTCGCGCGAGCACGCCACCAACGTCGGCACGATGTTCCGCGGCGCCGACAATGCCCTCCAGCCGAACTGGGTGCATCTGCCGGTCGCCTACCACGGCCGCGCGAGCTCGATCGTCCTCAGCGGTACCGACGTCCGCCGACCGCAGGGGCAGACCAAGGACGAAGGGCAGAACTCCCCGAGCTTCGGACCCAGCCGCGAGCTGGACTTCGAGCTCGAGGTCGGCGCCTTCATCGGGCCGGGCAACCCGCACGGCGAGCCGATCGCGGCCGCGGACGCGTGGGACCACGTCTTCGGGCTGGTGCTGGTCAACGACTGGAGCGCGCGTGACGTCCAGCGCTGGGAGTACGTGCCGCTCGGTCCCTTCCTCGCCAAGAACTTCGCGACGACGATCTCGCCCTGGGTCGTCACGCTGGAAGCGCTGGAACCCTTCCGCACCCGCGGCCCCGCCCAGCGCCCGGACCCGCTGCCCTACCTGCAGGTCGACGGCGAAAACGCGATCAACATCGAGCTCGAAGTACTGCTCCAAAGCGCCGCGATGCGCCGTAGTGAGCGCCTCCGGAACCCGCATCGCATCTGCCACACCAACTTCAGCGGCCTGTACTGGAACATCCCGCAGCAGATTGCCCACCACACCGTCGGCGGCTGCCCCTTGCGCACCGGCGACTTGCTGGCGTCGGGGACGATCAGCGGCTCGACGCCGGACTCGCGCGGCAGCATGTTGGAGCTCTCGTGGCGCGGCTCGATGCCGGTCCGCCTGCCCAACGGCGAGGAGCGCCTGTTCCTGGAGGACGGCGACCGCGTGATCATCACCGGCTGGTGCCAGGGGCCGCGCTACCGCGTGGGGTTCGGGGAGGCGGCGGGCTTGGTGGCGCCGGCACGGCGCTGATCCCTCCCAGAGTCACGCTCACCCCACCGCCATCGTTAAAAGTTCCTCATGCCCTTGCTCGCAAACCGCGGTCCACGCCACCTCCCTCGGCCGCCCGACCGACTGCGCGTGCTCGATCATTCACCAGAGGAGAACCTTCCCATGCCCCAAGCACGATGGGGTCCCGGCGCCATCCTTGCCGCCTGCGGCGTGGCTGTCGGGATCGCCCTGCTGAGCTTCGGATCGCTGGCCCAGCTCCAGCCGCCCACCGGACAGCCCCAAGGCACGGTGCGCCTCCAGGGGCGGACGATCGCGTCCAGCCCCGGCGGCGTGGTAACTTATACCTTGGCGCTGAGCAACAGCACGGCCGGGCCGCGGTCCTTCACCCTGGCGGCCAGCGGCCAGCGCTGGACCGTGACCGTCCCACCCAGCATCACCGTCGCGGCTGGCACGATCGCCGCGGTGCCCGTCGCCGTCCGCGTTCCCTTCGAGGTCGACGGTCCGAGCCAGGATAGCGCGACGTTGACCTTCACGCCGAGCAGCGGCAATCCGCTGACCGCCCGCCTGGGAAGCTCGACCGCGGGCGAGGCCAGCGCGTCGGGGTACCGCGGCTGCCGCTTCGATCTGGATCGCGATGGACATGTCAGGACGATGGACGCGGCCTCGGCGGCGGCGCGCTTCGCGGAGAGCAGCACGCTGTCCGCCTTCGACGCGATGGTCGACCTCAACCACGACGGGCGCATTGGCGCCGCCGACATCCAGGCCGTCGCCGGCCGCGCCGGGCAGGCGTGCCCGGGACTGCCGGCGGCCGATACCACGGCGATCAAGGATGCCATGACCGTCGACGGCGTGCGCCGGCACATGGACGCTTTGCAGGCCATCGGCACCGCCAACGGCGGCAACCGCGCCGTGCTCAGGCCGGGCTTCGACGCTTCGGTGGCTTATGTCAAGGGGCAGCTCGAAGCCGCCGGATACAGCGTTTCGGTGCAGACCTTCACGATCCCGCAGTTCGAGCAGATCACGCCCTCGCGCCTGGAGCGCATCGCGCCGGAGCCCAAGGTCTACACGCCGACGGACGAGTTCGGCACCTTCACCAACTCGGCCAGCGGCAACGTCACCGCCACGCTGCAGGCGGTCGACCTGGTCATTCCGCCCGGCGCCGAGGCCAACACCTCGACCAGCGGCTGCGAGACGAGCGATTTCGCGGGCTTCGGCGCCGGCAACATCGCCTTGATCCAGCGCGGTACGTGCAGCTTCCAGCAAAAGGTCACCAACGCCCAGGCCGCCGGAGCCGTGGGCGTGCTCATCTTCAACGAGGGCCAGCCCCCGAACCGGACCGGGGTCGTCGTCAGCTCGCTGAACACCCAAGGCAACCGCGTGCCGGTCTTCGGGACCTCGTACGCGCTCGGGGCGGAGCTGGCCGGGATGATCAAGGACACGCCGTCCGGCGTGACGATGCACATGTTCGCCCATGTCGGCGTGGTCGATCGGCCGACCTACAACGTCCTGGCGGACACGCCGGCCGGCGACGACACGCGGGCGATCGTCGTCGGCGGGCACCTGGACTCGGTGACCGCCGGGCCCGGCATCAACGACAACGGCAGCGGCACGGCCGCCATCCTCGAGCTGGCGATCCAGATGGCGCAGCTCGAGATTGCGCCGAAGAACACCGTGCGCTTCGCCTTCTGGGGCGGCGAGGAGCGCGGGCTGTTGGGATCGAGCCACTATGTCGACCAGCTCGACGCGGCGGCGCGCGCCGACGTCTGGATGAACCTCAACTTCGACATGATCGGTTCCCCCAACTTCGGGCGCTTCATCTACGACGGCGACGGTTCGAGCACGCCGCGCGCCGGGCCGACCGGCTCGGACGAGATCGAGGCGATCTTCGAGCGCTTCTTCGGCGCTCGCTCGCTGGCCAGCGAACCCACCGCCTTCGACGGGCGGTCGGACTACGGCCCCTTCATCGCGGTCGGCATCCCCGCCGGCGGCCTGTTCACCGGCGCCGAGGACGAAAAGACCGAGGCGCAGGCGGCGATCTTCGGTGGCACGGCCGGTGAGCCGCTGGATCCCTGCTACCACCAGGCCTGCGACACCATCGACAACATCGACTGGCAGGTGCTGGGCGAGATGAGCGACGCGGTCGCCGACATCGTCGTCGGCTACGCGCTGGACGAGCGCGGCGTGCTGGATCGGCCGCGCGCCGCGACGCTCGGCGGCAGCGTCGACGGCCACTACGACCTGGACTACAAGGGATCCGAGGTGCCCACGCGATGAATACCGACACCGCATCCAAGAATCGCCTGCACGCGCCGCGCCCCTTGTTGATCCTCGCGCTCACCGGCGCGATCTGCGCCGCCGGCTGGTCGCAGCTCGGCGGCTGGGCACGGCCGGCCCGGGGTGGAACCGTGACCCGAGGCGCCATCGACACGCCGGTTCAGGCCGGCCAGCGGATCGACGTCGCCGTCCACGTCGACGGCGCGACGGCGCTCGCCGCCTGGGAGACCAGCCTGCGCTTCGACCCGCGGCTCGTGCTGCCGGTCGCCGTGCGCCTGGGGGACTTCGCGCCCGCCGGCAGCGCGCTGCTCCAGGGGGCGACCCCCTCGGAGGGCCGCCTCGCGCTCGGCAGCTACAACGCCGCCGGCCACGCCGCCACCGGCGCCGGCATGCTCGCCGTCGTCACCTTCGAGGCGGTCGGCACCGGCCAGGCCGAGATCACGCTGGACCCGCCCACGACCTCCGCCTTCGACTACGTCGGCCAACCCTTGCCGGCGGAGGTCGGGCTGCGCCTGCCGGGCGGGTCGATCTTCCTGCCGAAGCTGGACAACGGAGCGGAGTAGAACGCAAGCGTACGGGGCGGCTACGGCCGCCCCGCCCAGAACTGATCGGCCGGGCAAGGCAGCGACAGGGCAATCTGCCGGTAGATGGCCACCAGCTCGTCGGTGCTGGGGGCGTGATGGAAGTGCGCCGGGCTGCTGGCCATGCGCGCGAGCGAATCGCGGTCGAGGTCCTCGCCCAGCCCGATAGTGAACACCGTGACGCCCGCGCTCTTCGCCGCCTGGGCCCGCGCCTCGGCGACTTCGGGGCCGACCGGGTTGGCACGGCCATCAGTCAGGACGACTATCACCGGCGCGTTCCCGGACTTGGCGCGGCTGCTCGCGAGCTCCGCGGCAGCGGCCTCGATGCCCAGATCGATGCGTGTCTGCTGCGCGACCTGAATGCGGGCGAAGGACGCCTCGATCGCGGCCCGATCGTCGCTCAGGCCGTGCAGGGTCTCCGCCGCGTTGTTGAAGACGACCAGCGCCGCCTGATCGCCCTGATCGAAGTGCAGCTCGGCCAGGAAGGTCCGCGCCGCGGCCTCGGCGGCGGCCAGCTTGGTGCCGCTCGTGCCGGCCGGCGCCAACATGCTGGTCGACGCGTCGACGACCAAGATCACGTCCACCCGCTGTGTCCCCGGCAGACACTGCTCGCGCAAGAGCAAGGGCAGGTACGCCGCGCGGGGGGTGGACGTGGCCGTCG
>CAZCJG010000186.1:0-9335 GCA_964498575.1 uncultured Anaerolineales bacterium
CCCCGAGCCGCGGTTTCCAACCGCCTGGCTCCCGCGGGCGAGAATGCGTTCGCCCAGGCGGCGTGGACTATGGCGTCCGTGTCTGAGCACGACGCGGCGCCGCCTTGAACGCGATGGGCATGAGGATGCGATGCCGAACCGGGGGTGTGACCACCGGCGTCGGCGTGCCGCTCGGCGTCGGTGGAGGAGTCGCCGAGGGTGTCGCGGTCGGCGGCAAGGTCGCCGAGGGTGTGCTGGACGCGACGGCGGTTGGCGAGGGGCTCGCATGCGGCGTCGGTGTCGGCTCCCGGGTCTGCGTTTCCGCGGAGGTCGCCGTCGCCGTCTGAACCTCGTCGGGTGTCGCGGTGGGTGTGGTCAATCTGATCGGTGTGGCGGATGCCGAAAGGGTGGAGGAAGGGCCGGGTGAGGCGGACGGGCCGGGGGTCGCGGATGCGGTCGGGGTGTCAGACGCACGGGCGGTGGCGGAGGGCGTCCCACGGGGCGTTACTGTCGGAGATGGCGTAGCAGAAGGCGTTGCATCGGGCTTGGATGTTGGGGATGGCGTCATCGTCGGCGACTGAGTCAGGATTGCCGTCGGCGTGGGGGACGGCGGGTCGGTCGGCGTGGCGGACGGCGGGGCCGTCGGCGTGGGTGTTGGGGTGAAGGATAGTCCGTCCGTCGGCGTGGGGGATGGCGTGGCAGTTGGGGGCGGAGACGGTGTGTCCGTCGGTGTCGGTGTGGTCGGTGGCGTGAGGGATGGCATGTCGGACGGCGTCGCCGCCGGGGTGAGCGATGGCGTCCCCGTCGGCGTGTTCGTCGCGGCCTGAGTTTGCGTTGAGGCTTGGGTTTGGGAGGGTGCCACGGTCGCCGTTGACGATGGAATGACCGTGGGCGTTCGCGTCGGGGTAGTCGTCGGTGCTGGTGACTGCGTTGTGGTCGGGATCGATGTGGACGTGGCCAACGGGGTATGGGTTGGCGTCGTGGTCTGTGTCTGAGTCGGTGTAGGTGTTGAAGTCGATGTGTCTGTGCTGGTTGGCGTGTGGGTGTTGGTCCGCGATGGTGTGAGCGTGGGCGTCGGGGTTGAGGTTGCGGTGGTCGTCGGCGTGGCTGTGTCCGTCCGTGTCGGGCTAGGCGTGGCTGTATCGGTCGGTGTGCGAGAAGGCGTATCCGTCGACGTGGGCGTCGGCGTGGGTGTCGGTGTGCGGGTAGGCGTATCCGTCGGCGTAGGGGTCGGTGTTCGCGTAGGAGTGGCCGTCGGCGTAGGGGTCGGTGTTCGCGTAGGTGTGGCCGTCGGCGGAGGGGTCGGTGTTCGCGTAGGTGTGGCCGTCGGCGTGGTGCTTGGCGTGGTCGTTGGGGTCCGGGTCGGGGTGGACGTGGGGGTCGAAGTCGGTGTGCGGGTCGGCGTCGGGGTCGGCGTGGACGTTTGCGTCGACGTAGGTGTCGGCGTGGCGGTCGGGGTGCGGGTCGGCGTCGGCGTGGGGGTGCGGGTCCGCGTGCTCGTCGATGTCGGCGTGGAGGTGGGCTCAGGTAGTCGGAGGAAGCACAGCCCGCGCGCGCCGCAGTTGTACGCGATGGCGGGGTGCCCGGTGACGGCAAGTAGCGCGGTATGCCGGTGGCTCGCCCAGTGCCGGCTCGCATGTCCCGCGTCATCCACGGTCGCGGGCGGATCCCACGCGCCGCCGACGGCATCTTGACTTTCCGCGAGCTGAATCACACCCCCGGTATGCCGAAAGCTGAGGGCGGGTTCGGTGCCGACGATGGCCAGCGAGCTGTCGGCGGCATGGGCTTCGACCGGACCAATACTTACCGGCGCCCCCCAGGCCGTGCCGTCGGTATTGGTCGCCCGGACAAAGCTGAGGAGCGGCGGCCCGTCCACGCCGAAGCTGATCGCCGGCGCCCCGTCCACCATCATAAGCGCCGTGAAGCTGTTCAGCACGGTCTGGCCCCCTGTCGCGACGATCGTCGGCCCGCCCCAGGCCGTCCCTTCGGCGTCCAGCGCGCGCACCAGCTTCAGCTCGCCGGCCACAGGGAAGCTGATCGCCGGGCGCCCGCTGACCACGGCCATCGACCCGTAGCGGCCGACGTTCCCGGTTTGGACCACCGCGACCGACGCGCCCCAGTTGTCGCCGTTGGCGTCCAGGGACCGCAGGTAGCGCAGGTCCCCGCCCCGCAAGTCGTAG
The DNA here is from genome assembly GCA_964498575.1 of uncultured Anaerolineales bacterium. Taxonomy (GTDB): domain Bacteria; phylum Chloroflexota; class Anaerolineae; order Epilineales; family Epilineaceae; genus CAZCJG01. The sequence continues at coordinate 2,160 of CAZCJG010000186.1, forward strand.
AAGCTGATCGCCGGCCGGCTGCTCACGGTCCTGAGCGTCGAAAACCCGCCGCAACAGCGCAGATCGTCCAGGGTCCGCGGGCTGCCCCAGGCGGTCCCATTGGCATCCGCCGCCCGAACGTAGCTCAGCCGGCTGTTGGCCGAGTAGCTGATCGCCGGCCGGCCGTTGATCACCGCCAGCGAGGGATGCTCGCCGACGTATCCGCCGCCGTCGACCGTGATCGGCGCGGCCCAGGCCAGGCCATCGGCATCCAGCGCCCGCGCATACTTCAAGTCCTCGTTGACGGCGTCGAAGTAGGCCACCGCGGGGAACCCGTTGACCAGCGCCATCGACACATCCAGCCCCACACCCCCCGTGCCGCGGTCGACCACCGCGGACGATCCCCAGAACTTGCCATCGACGTCGCCGGCGCGGACAAAGCGCAAGTCCTTGCTCGTGGCGTCGTAGAAGCTGATCGCCGGCTGGCCGCCGACCACCTCCAGCGTCGTGAACTGACCGACATCCGCGACGTTGACCGGCACGCTCCACAGCCCACCCGCCGGGTTCTTGGCTCGAATGAACTTCACCGTCCCGTAATACGTCGCGAAGCTGACGGCCGGGTTCCCGTTGACGATGGCCAGCGACATGTCCAGCGCGCCTTCGGAGTCCAGCACCAGCGGCAGCCCCCATGTCGTCCCTTGCGCGTCCGCCGCCTGGACATAGCCGAGCTCGCCCCCACTCTCGAAGGCGAGGGCCGGCTTCCCCTGCACCGCGATCAAGGCCACGTCCCAACCCAGGGAAGCACCGGCGATGACCGACACCGCGCTCGCCCAGCCATCCCCATCCGCATCCAGCGCGCGGACGAACTTCAGCGCGTCGTGCTGCGCGTCCACGAAGCTGACCGCCGGCCGGCCGTCGACGATGGCAAGCGCGCTCGACCATTCGACATCCACCCCACCATCCAGCGTCACCGGGACCTTCCACGACGCGCCATCCGCGTCCCAGGCCTGCGTGAACACGAACGACCCGCCCGCGATCTGAAACGCCAGGCCGGGCTTGCCGTTCACCTGCGCCAGCGACGGACCGCGCGCGCCGGCGGCGACCAGGACCGGCGCGCGCCACGCCGTCCCCTCGGCGTCGACCGCGCGCGCATACTTCAGCTCGCCGTCGCGGGAAAGGTAGCCGACCGCCGGCCGCCCATCGACCACCGCCAGCGCCGTCGTGTTCCAGCTCGACACGGCGGGACCCTCCACCACCACCGGCGTCCCCCACGCCGTCCCGTTCGCATCCAATGCCCGCACGAACAGCACGCTCTGGTTGAAGTCATCCAGATAGCTCATCGCCGGCCGCCCGTCCACGATGGCCATCGACGCCGAGCTGCCCGCCATCCCACCGCCCGGATCGATCACCACCGGCGTCCCGATACCACCGCCGCTCCCCCTGGCCGCCCCCGGGAAGCCGGACGCCCCCACCGCTACCAGCGCGACGCCGACAACGCCCGTGACCCATCTTCGCATCATGCACCCATACTCAACCCACATCTCCCCAACCCAACTCCCCAACCGCCCATCATCCTCACCACCCCAACTGTCCAATCAATCTCCCCAACAACCTCCAATCTCCCCGACAACCTCCAATCTCCCCGACGACCCCAATCCCTCCCACAACCCAATCTGTCCAATCCGCTCAATCCGCGTATCCGCTTGTCAATCCGTTGTGTGGCCTAAAAATAAACCACCGTCGCCCCGTCCCCCCCCTCGTTTTGCGCCCCGCCGCGCACTTGCGTGATAAACGGGTAACGCTTCAGCGCGTCACGCACGGCTTTCTTCATCGCCCCGGTCCCATGCCCGTGCACGATACGCACCCAGGGCAGCCCGGCCAGGAGCGCCTGGCTCAGGTAGCGGTCGAGCGCGGCCAGCCCGTCCTCCACCCGCATCCCGCGCAGGTGCAGCTCGATCGGCACCTCCGCCGCCGCCCCCGCCGCCCGCTTCAGGCGCGGCGCGCGTTCGAGCGCCGGCTCGGGCGCGGGGCCGGCCAGGATCTCGATGTCGGCGAGCGGTACGATCATCTTCAGCCGGCCGAGCGTGATCTCGGCCGCGTCGTCCAGCACGCGCAGCACCTCGCCGGTCTGGTTGTAGGTCGTCACGCGCACGACGTCGCCCGGCCGCAGCGCCTGGATGCCGGGGGGGATCACCGGCGCGGGCACCTCGGCTTCTTCGCCGAGGATCTCGATCAGCCGGTCGAGCGTCGCGCCGGCCTGGGCGATCGATTCGGCGGGAGAAGCGGCATCCGCGTCGGAGGTCGTGCCCGCCTGCCTTGCCGCGCCGGACCGGGCCGCCCCGCCGGCCTGGGCGATCGCCGCCGCCGTCGCCGCGTCGCGCTCGGCCTTGCGCACGAGCTTCGCGATCGCCTCGCGCGCCGCCTCCAGCTCGCCTTGCGCCTCGCGGCGGGCGGTGTTGAGGATCGCCGCGCGCTCGGCCTCGACGTCGCGCACGCCGGTCTCGAGCTTGTACGCCCATTCCTCCGCCGCGCGGCGCGCCTGGCCCGCGGCGGCGCGGTCCGCCACCGCCTGGTCGCGGCTGGCGCGGATCTCGGCCAGCATATCCTCCAGCGTCACGTCGGAGATGTTCAGCCCGCCGCGCGCTGTCGTGATAATCGCCCCCGGCAGCCCCAGCCGCTCGGCGATCGCCAGCGCGTTGGAGCGGCCGGGCAGGCCGATGGTCAGCTCGTAGGTCGGCCGCAGGGTCTCCAGGTCGAACTCCACCGAGGCGTTGGCCACGCCCGGCGTCGCGTGGGCGTAGGCCTTGAGCTCGGAGTAATGGGTCGAGGCGACCGTCGTGATGCCGCGCGCCCGCAAGTGGTCCAGGATCGCGCCGGCCAGCGCCGCGCCTTCCACCGGGTCGGTCCCCGCGCCCAGCTCGTCCAGCAGCACCAGGGCGCGCGCGTCCGCCGCCTGCAGGATGCCGATGATGTTGGTCATGTGCCCGGAAAAGGTCGACAGCGACTGCTCGATCGACTGCTCGTCGCCGATGTCGGCGAAGACCGCGTCGAAGACCGCAAGCCGCGCCCCGTCCGCCGCCGGGATCTGCAAGCCGGCCTGGGCCATCAGGGTCAGGAGACCGATCGTCTTGAGCGTCACCGTCTTGCCGCCGGTGTTGGGGCCGGTGATCACGAGCTGCCGGAAGTCCTGCCCCACCCGGACGTTGATCGGCACGACGCGCTCGCGGTCGATCAGCGGATGGCGCGCCTGCGGCAGCTCCAGCATCGGCGGGTCCGCCTCGACGATCTCCGGCGTCACCGCCCGAAGCGCGTAGCCGTAGCTCGCCGCGGCGAAGGCGAGGTCGAGCTCGGCCAGCACGTCGATGGTGTCGGTCAGCGCCTCGGCCTCGGCCGCGACGAAGCCGGACAGCTCGCGCAGGATGCGGTCGATCTCCTTCTCCTCTTCCAGCTCGAGCTGGCGCACGTGGTTGCCGTGCTCGACCACCGCGAGCGGCTCGACGAAGACGGTCGCGCCGCTGTCGGAGAGGTCGTGGATCACCCCCGGCACGCGGCCGCGGAACTCGCTCTTCACCGGGATGACGTAGCGCCCGTTGCGCTGGGTGACCAGCGCCTCCTGCAGCACCTCGCGCGGCGTGGCGCCGACGATGCCGTCGACCTGCCGCCGCAGCCGGTCGTGCGCCACCTTGAGCTCGCCGCGGATGCGCCGCAGGTTGGGGCTGGCGCGGTCCTGCACCTCGCCGCTCTCATCCAGCGCGTTCTGGATGGCGTCGAAGAGCGCGCTGCACGGCTCCAGCCGCTCCGCCAGCTCCCCGAGCGCCGGCCAGCGCGCCCGCTCCCGCCCGATCGCCCGCTCCAGCCGCCGCGCCGCGCCAATGGTGTCGCGGATCTCGAGGAGCTCCGGCGGCAAGAGCAGCTTGCCGCGCGTCGCCCCTTCGACCTCGCCGCGCAGGTCGTGCGCGCCCTCGATGCCGGGGTTCCCGCGCCGGTCGCCGTAGTCGCGCGCCTCGGTCACCAGGCCGAGGCGCCGGCGGACCTCGGCGGGATCGCTCGACGGCTCCAGCGCCAGCGCCAGCCGCCGCCCGCCGGAGAAGGCGGTATGGTCGGCCAGGCGGCGGCGGATCTTGTCGAACTCGAGAACGGTGAGGGTTTTGGGCGGCATGAGGGTAATGATAGCGTGGGCGTGTGGCTCGGGGCGGATTGGCCGCCACCCCGAAGGTGGGGTCGATCAAGCCGGGCCATGCTTGCTCGGCCTTGGCTTGCTGATGCGCTTGGCGCATAATGAGTATTGTTTGCATGGCCGCATCGGAAGCCGAGGGAGACGCACATGACCCAGATGATTAGCGCGGTCTACGAAAAGGGCGTGTTGCGCCCGCTCGCCCCGCTTCGATTGGTCGAGCACCAACGGGTGCAACTCCAAATCTGGACGGATGAGACCGTGGATACGGCCGACGCCGCCATTCAGAAGCTGATCGCCGGGGGTGCCCTTACACCCCCGTCCGGGCAGTCCGACGCGATGCCTCCCTCGGACGAAGAACGCCGTGAGATCGCGGTGGCGCTTGGCGGTGGAAAGGCGAAACCAGCCTCGGAGATGATCATCGAGGATCGCGGTGCCATCGACCGCGCCTCCCACGTTTCTCTCCGCTGACGCACGATTGCTCCAAGTGGCCAGCGCTGAAGGTATGGTCACCGACAAGCCGAACAGCTACGTGTGACATCCTCCGCAGCCATCCCGTCCATGGCGGCACCCGCCCCGATCTACGACCGCCTCCGCCGCATGGCGCCCGCCTTCCGCGACGAGATCGAGCGCGCGGCGTGGGCGCAGGCCTGAGCGACCCCCGTCACCCCCCTACCGCCGCGTCACCGCCCACGGCAGGAAGGCCCCGCCCGTCCGCCCGACCAGCAGGGTCGCCCGCGCGCCCTGGGCCGCGCCGGCGCCGTCCACTGCGGTCAGGCTGACGGTGTAGACGCCCGCCGGCAGGCCCGCGGGCAGGACCAGGGTCCGACCGGTGGCGGTGTGGCCGGTCTGGACCAGGGTCCACACCAGGTTGGCGTTCGGCAGCGGGCCGTCCTCCAGGTCGAAGGCCTCGCCGGCCAGCACCACCGGCTGGCCGGCCGCGAGGCGGATCACGCTCGGGCCGAGGATGTCTACCCGCGGCGGGTGGTTGACCAGGCGGCCTAGCGACACCTGGCGCGTGGCCGAGGCGGCGCCGGCGGTCGCGATCAGCTCGACCAAGCCGTTGGCGCTCCCGCCGAGCAGGGCCAGGTCCAGCTCGTAGCGCGTCTCGCGGCTGGCAACGAGCAGCACCTGCCAGGTCCGCCCCCCGTCGCGGCTGAAGCGCAGCGTCGCCCGCGCGGGCGTGCCGTCGCCGCCGCCGATCTGCCAGAGCACGCTGCGCAGGTTGGGCGTGGCCGTGGCGGGCGGCAGCACCCCCAGGTTGAGCGTCAGCGGCGGGGCGCCGGCCGCCGAGGCGACCCGCAGCCGCGCCAGCTCGGCTCCCCCGCCGTTCGCCGTGTCCACCAGCACCACCGAGCCGGCACCCGCCAGCGGCGCGACCGCGAAGCCGAAGCCGGCCAGGCCGGTGTCCCCCTTCGCGGCGACCATCGCCAGGGGATCGAAGGCATAGCTCGCGACCACCCGCGCCGCCTCGTCGCGCAGCTCGATCCGGTAGCGCCCGCTGCCCGCCGCCACGCCGGGGCCAACCACCGGCACCGCGTCGGTCACGACCTCGATCGGGTTCAGGCCGCCGCTCGTGCCGTTGCCGTGGATCTGCCCGGTGATCAGCCAGGCGGGATCCGCGGCGGTCACACGGTCCGGGGCATCGGCGCGCGAGTCCGAGATCATTGCGCGAGAGCCTGACGTCACTGTGGACGAGCCGCCGGCCGCGTCAGGGGGCTGGACGAGCACCTGTCCACCCGCGCCATCGGCACGCAGCCGCTCGAACAGGCGCTGATAGGTGTAGCTGGAGATCCAGGCCGGCTGGCAGTCGCTCATCATGTCGAAATGCGTCGGCGAGATGGCCACCTGGCGAAACACGTCCAGCCCGATCGAGCCGATGACGCCGCGCGGGTCGGGATAACCGGGGTCCGCGCCCGCCGTGTCGCCGTCGCGGCAGGCCACGCGGCCGAGGCCGAGCGCCAGCCCGATGCCGCGCGCCGCCGCCTCGGCCTGGCCGGCCGGGCCCAGCGCCACCCCCCCGCCCTGGTAGGCCAGCACCCCCGTCAGGCCCGCCTCGGCCGCGACCACGCCCAGATAAATCGGGCCGGCCGGGCCGGGAGATCCCGATGCCGCGTCGGCGCCGGCGATCCAGGCTTGATCCGGGTGCTCGTGCAGGCGGAGCTGGCCGATCGCCTGCGCCAGCCCGCGCTGGCCGCCGGCGCTGGCCAGCGAGCTCTTGAAGGCCACCGGCGGGTGCAGGCTGATGTTCACCGCGGACAGCGGATAGAGCCGCGCGATCAGCGCCAGCCCGTAGTCGTTGGTGCTGGTCAAGCTCGGCCTGAAGATCGGGCCGATCCCACCGGGCTGGTACTCCACCGGCACCAGCACCAGCTCGAGCGGCGGCACGCGCTCGAACACGAGCTCGAGGTCCTGGCTGCGGTTGTTGTCGTAGTCGCGCTCGGCCACGCCGCGGTACGGGTTTAATTCGACCCAGGCCTCGATCTTGCCCGCCGCGGTCCAGGCCGGCGGCAGGAGGAAGTTCAGCGTGTCGTCCATCGACAGCAGATCCGGCGCCGGCGGCACGGCGAGCTCGCCGCCGGGATTGAACGGCATCAGCGGCGCGCCGGGCAGCAGCGCGCCGTCCCGCCGGGCGAACAGCCGCCCGGTGACGCCCGGCACCGGCCGCAGGCCCCAGCCGACCTCGATGTTGACGCGGAGGATGGTCGGCCGGTCGGCGACCAGGGGCACGCCGCCGAAAGGCTGCTGCACGGCCTGGCTGATCTCCACCTCGCGCATGCTGAGGTCCGGCAGCGCTTGCGGCGGGGTGGAGAATGACGTCGGGCTCGGCTCGGGCGTGCGCGTGCGGGTCGGCGGCGGGCGGGTGGGCGTGGCGCTGGGCCTGCGGGTCGGGCTGGCGCTCGGCCGATCCGTGGCCGTGGGCCGGTCGGTGCCCGTCGGCGTGGCTGTCGGCGTGGCTATCGGCGTGTCCGACGGCGTGGCCAGCGACGGGTCGACCTCGGTCGGCGTCGCGGACGATTCCG
>CAZCJG010000187.1:0-9332 GCA_964498575.1 uncultured Anaerolineales bacterium
TCGGGTGTCATGGCGAGCGGCTCCCGGCGCTGGGCGGATCAGGCGGACGATGCCGGTGCGGGGTGCCGCGCGGCACCGCACCGGAACGGGCGCGGATTGTACCAAGCTTGGGCACGGCTGGCCAGCGGACGTATTCCCTCACCTGGGCCGAAGGCGACCATGGCTACACGTTTCAGATGGTCGACGTCGCGACGGGATGGAGCGAGCGCGTGGCCCTATCCTCCAGGCCGGCGTTCACTATTATTACATATTACATCACCCCCATCCCGAACCACCAGGAAAGGAGCACGCCGCATCCTCGGCCCCCGGTAACATTCTCTTTTGATGGAATCGCCCCATTCAGACTCTCCTCGGTAACATTTTCTTTTGATTTGACACATCCCGCGCACCCGGCACACGATCCCGAGCGGCGCCCCGCGCCGCGCGACCACCCGAACACAGAGAGGCAGGACTGACCATGAGCGCCGACAACCCCGACCCGATCCCGGCCGAGGAACGCCTTGACGACAGGCCAACGCCATCCCCCCGGCCTGGCGGATCGCCGGGCGAGGAAGCGGCATCACCGCAGTTCGAGGGGCATGCCAACCCCACGACCCGTTTCACCGACCGCGTCGCCAACTACGTCCGCTACCGCCCCGGCTACCCGGCGGAGATCATCCCTTACCTGAGCGAAGCGATCGGCCTGGGCCCGGCGGACATCGTCGCCGACGTCGGCGCGGGCACCGGCATCTCCACCCGGCTCTTCCTGGACCATGGGAACGTGGTCTTCGCCGTCGAGCCCAACGCCGCGATGCGCGCGGCCGCCGAGGCGGAGCTCGCGCGCTACCCCAACTTCCGCAGCATCGCGGCGCGGGCGGAGGCGACGGGGCTGGCCCAGGCCAGCGTCGACCTCGTCGCCGCCGCGCAGGCCTTCCACTGGTTCGACCGCCCGGCCGCGCGGGCCGAGTTCGCGCGCATCCTGCGCCCTGGCGGCTGGGTCGTCCTGCTGTGGAACGTCAAGCTGACCGATGCCACACCCTTCCTGCGCGACTACGAGGCGCTATTGGTCGAGTTCGGCACGGACTACACCGCGGTGCGGCATGAAAACGTCACCGACACCGAGCTCGCGGCCTTCTTCGGGCAGGGCTATTCCTCGCGCACCTTCCCCAACGCGCAGCGACTGGACTACGCCGGCCTTGAGGGGCGGCTGCTGTCGGCGTCCTACGCGCCGGGCCCGGAGCACCCGGACCACGCGCCGATGCTGGCGGCGCTGCGGCGGATCTTCGACGCGCGCCAGGTCGGCGGTCAGGTCGTGCTGGAATACGAGACGCGGGTCTACTCGGGCCGGCCTTGAGCCACGCTCAAGCGGCCAGGTTGGGGAAGGCGCAGTCCTGGGCGTCGCGCGGCGCGATGGCGATCAGATCGGTCAGCCGGCACGCCGCGAAGGCGCGCTCGACCACCGCCATCGCATCGTCGAGCTGCTGGTGCAAGGGGCAGAGCTGGGGGCCATCGCCCGCCGTGTGCTCGCATAGGCCGTGGCCGTTGGCCGCCTTGTCCAGGGGACAGCCACTGATCCGTCGGATCGGGTCCACCGCGTTCACCACGTCCAGAACCGTCACCTCCGTCGCCGGCCGCGCCAGCATGAAGCCGCCGCGCCGGCCGCGTTGAGAATGCACCAGCCCGGCCTGGGCCAGGCCGTTGAGAACCTTCGCCAAGTAGTCGCCCGGTACGCGTGCGGTTGCGGCGATCCCCTGCGTGGTCAGTAGCCCGTCCGGCTGTTGGGCCAAGCACGTCATCGCTCGCAAGGCGTACTCGGTGGTCTGAGACAGCATGAAGCCTCCTCGTCAAGATGAATCGCATGCCGATAATGGATGAGGTCGCCACGCCGACAGACGGCGTGGAAGGCTTGGCAGCGCAAGCCAAGCTCGATGGCGCGTCGATGCGGCGCAAGCATCCCGCCCAGCCAATAGTAACACCGGCATCCCCGGCGGCGCAAGGGGCTTCGCGCCATCCGGGACGATATTCGCTATCGATGTCAGGAAAATTACAACTATTTTACATGCCGGCGACCGGATCAGATTTCGCCCCCGCCCGGCGTCCAATACGGGCACGCGCTTGGTAACGAGGATTTGCAGCTTGTGAACATGTGTGCTAATCTTGGCCGCTGTGGCGCTCATAAACCTCGGCAGCGTGTCGTAATTTAGTCAAAATATCGACAATTTTCACTCGATAGATTGACAAACACAACCGCACGCGCTATCTTGCGTAGGCTGGCCCGGCCAACACACCGTTGACGCCACGCTTTGAACGCTGCCCCGCAACCACGGAGGAATACCCCCATGCACGCACTACCGTCGCCTGTCCGCGCGCCCGCGCACGGCGCGCGCGGGCTCTCCATCCGCTTGACCCGCCCGCTCTGGCTGGGCGCCGGGCTCGCCCTGGCCGCCCTGGGTCTGCTCGCCGCCCCCGCGCGACCGCCGGTCGCCGCGCAGAGCAACCTGACCGCCTACACGATGGTGGACCAGTGGCCGCAGCGGGACAACGCGGCCCAGGGACTGTTCCAGAGCCCGTCGGACCTGGACGTCGCCCGCGACGGCCGAGTCTACATCGCGGACCCCGGCATCGGCGGCATCCACACCCTGCTGCCGTCGGGGACCTTCACCACGCCCTTCGGGGTCACCGGCGGCTTCCCGGCCCAGCTCGGCCAGGTCGGGCCGATCGCGATCGGCCCGGGTCCCATGCCCGGCGGTGGGCCGGTGATGCCCTTCGGGCCGGAGCGGCTGTACGTGCTGGACACGGCGGTCGAGCGCGTCGTGCTCTACGACCTGGACGGGAAGTACCTGGAGCAGTGGCCGAAGGTCAATGCCCAGAGCATCGCCGCCTCGGGTGACGGGCGGGTCTACGTGCTGGACCGCGACACCAGCGAGGTGCGGGCGCTGGACGCGGTGACCGGGCAGGAGAAGTTCAAGTTCGGCATGCGCGGCGCGGAGGACGGCCAGTTCACCAGCTTCACCGACGTCGACGTGTCGGCGGATGGCCGGGTGCTGGTCGTCGGCGACAAGCGCGGCCAGCGGGTGCAGCTCTTCGACCTGGCGACCGACGAGCAAATCGCCGACCCGGCGATGCCCGCCGCGCCGGCCAAGCTGCGCACCGTGTACGACCTGACCGATGCCAAGTACACGCTGGGCGAGGACACCTGCGACGGCTCGCGCATCAACGCGCTGGGTGGAGACAAGGTCTTCGTCGGCCAGGCGGAGGGCGCTTGCATCATCGACAAGCGCACGGTCGCCAGCGCCATCGCCGCCAGCGCCAGCCGCGGCGCGATCTGCCGCGACACGGTGACCCTGCCGCGGCACAAGGCGATGACCCAGCAGTACTACGCCCTGGCGGTCAACGACCCCAACGCCGGCCGCTGCGGCGAGAAGCGCAGCGAGCTGGACACCGCGCCGATCGTCGTCAAGTACGACGACGAGGCGCTGCGGCAGGTCAACACGGTCTGGGAAGCCGCGTCCAACGAAAACAGCGACAGCCCGATCCTGTTCGCGCCCGAGGCGATCTCGATCCCCCAGCCCGGCGTGATGTATGTCGCCGACAGCTCGTCCCAGCTCCGCTTCTTCTCGACCGCGGGCGAGCAGATCGCGACCGCCCAGCGCAGCAGCCAGGCGGGCAACTTCACCTCGGACTTCGAGTTCTTCTACATCATCCGCGGCGACGGCTCGGATGTGCTGGGCGAGGTGTTCGGCTACTACATCAACGGCAAGCGCAAGGGGCAGGACTTCACGATCGAGGGCGGCATCGGGCGCTTCAAGACGGTCGAGAAGCGCACGCAGACCGGCATCGAGAAGGTGATCGAGCCGGTGTGGACCGATCCCCTGGTCTCGACCTTCGAGGAGATCGAGGTGCCGGCGCTGGCCTACAACTCGGTGTCGGGCGAGCTGCTGGTCGTCCGCAACGAGACCATCCCGCAGCAGCGCACCCAGGACGTGTCGATCGTGCGCTACGCGCCGGACGGCCGCGAGATCAAGCCCAGCTTCGACCTGCCGGACGACGGCAAGAGCAACCCTTACGTCGACCTCGTGGTCGCGCCGGATGGGCGGATCCTGGCGTTGGACGACCTGAACGACCTGGTCCGCATCTACCGGCCCGACGGCACGCACGTGGTCGACGTCCCGGTCGCCTTCGACGCGCGCGCGGTCGCCGGCGGGCCGATTGCGCCGGACGGCTCGGTCTTCGCCTTGCGCGAGCCGGGATCGATCGAGCGTTACGCCGACGACGGGCGGATCACGGCACGGCTGGACGGGCGGCCGCTGCCCTTCAGCGACCCGGTGACGCTGACCGACATCGCGGTCGACGCGGCCGGCCGGGTCTACGTGTCGGACGGCCAGTCCAGCTTGATCAGCGTTTTCGAGCCGAGCAGCGATCAGGACGAGATCCCGATCCCCAATGACGCCGAGTGCCTGTACAAGGGCAAGACCGCGATCAACCCGGCCCAGGTCAACCTCGGCCAGGCGACGACGGTCCAGCTCAAGCTCGACGGCCGCTGCGGCATCAACGAAGGTCCGGCCGACATCGTGGTGATCCTGCCCTACTACAAGCGGCTGGACGCGGGGGTCGATCCCTCGGCGGCCCTGGTCACCGAGATGACCCAGCTCATGAGCCGGGTCAACTTCGCCAAGCACCGCGTCGGCGTGGTGGCCTACTGGAACACGACGACGGTCGAGCTGCCGCTGACCGGCGATCGCGCCGCCTACATGGCCAAGGTGCACGACATCACGCGCTTCGACCCGCCCAGCCCGGACGTCAAGCCGCAGCTCAAGAACGCGCTGGAGGAGGCCGGCAAGCTCTTCGACGCCAGCTCGGCCGGCCGGCGCAAGGTGATCGTCATGCTGCGCGTCGAGTACTGCACGCCCGACTTCGAGTTCTTCCCCGGCCAGTGCGCCGGCATCCGGCCGGCCGAAGACACCGCGCTGGCGCTGCGGCAGGCCGGGGTGACCCTGGTGGTGGTCAACTCGATCCAGGCCTTCGATCTCTCCTCCTCGGACGAGGACGCGCTCTTCGGCGTCGAGTACGTCCACCGGCGCATGGTGCGCTACACGCCGCCGCCGGCGCTGGCCTCGGGCGTCAACCTGAGCTACGCCGTGCCGGCCGGGATGACCGTCGATCCGGCTAGCATCACCAACGGCGGCGTGTGGACCGCGCCGAACATCGTGTGGGACGCGGCCAGCGTCGACTTCGACGGCATGGCGGGCGCCGCCGCGCTCGCGCCGGCCAGCCCCGGCCGCTGGCCGGTGGCGGCCTCGATCACGGCCAGCCTGACCGACGGCTGGGGCAACCCGCAGACGGTGACCTTCCCGATCCCCGAGGTCGACGTGATCGGCCCGACCGCCACGCCGGTGACGCCGACCGCCACCGCCACCGCGGTCCCGCCGACCGCCACACCGACCGCCACCGCGACGCGCACGGCGACGCCGACCGCCACGCCCGAGCCGCGCCGGATCTACCTGCCGCGGCTGAGCAACGGCGAGTGCTTCGCGTCCAAGGGCCGCTTCGACATCGTGCTGGCGGTCGACGTGTCGAACAGCATGCAGGGCGAGAACATCGCGGCCGCGAAGGCCAGCCTGGGCGCGTTCATCGGCGCGGTGAACCTGCAGCCGGGCCTGGATCAGGTCGCCCTGGTCGACTTCGCCAACCAGGCGACGGTGGTCCAGGGCCTGACCGGCGACCGCGCGCTGCTGGACGCGGCGATCGGGCGCCTGGCGACGCGCGCCGGGACCCGCATGGATCAGGGCCTGTGGACCGCGATGGACGTCCTGCACGGTCCGGCCAGCCGCGCCAACGCCAGCAAGGTGATCGTGCTGATGAGCGACGGCCGGCAGACCGAAGACCCGGCCAGCGCGCTCACGGCGGGCGCCGAGGCGCGCTCGGGCGGGATCCTGCTCTACACCATCGGGCTCGGGGCGGACGCCGACGGCGCGGCGCTGGCGGCCATCGCGGGCGACTCGGGGCGCTACTTCTACGCGCCGACGCCGCAGCAGCTCGCGGGCGTCTACCAGCAGATCGCGGCGAGCATCCCGAGCTGCCCGTAGGGTCCCGGCGCGGAGGCTTGTGATCTCGCGGCACGACGTCCAGGCGCCAGTGTGAGCTGGTAGCCAGGGGCGGAAGCCGCCAGGAGGCAAGGGGCGACCCTGAACAAGGGTCGCCCCTTGCCTTGATCCCCGTTCGCCGTGCCGCAGATCTGCCGGCGGTGCGATCGCGCCCGATCGCAATGATATCCGGCAGGTCCGGTCCGCAATGCGCCCGACACCACCTACATGATGCTTGACACCGGGGTCGATTCGGTTATACTGACGTTAATTCGGCCCCCCGGAACAATCGTCCCCCGACAACCCACCAGCAGGAGCGAGCCACCCATGCCCCACCATCCCGCGGACCGTGCCAAGCACCTGATCGAATCCGAGCACGTGCGCTTCATCAACCTACAGTTCACCGACATCGTCGGCCATGTCAAGACCGTGACGATCCCGGTACACGCCTTCGACGACGCGGTGGAGCACGGGGTGTGGTTCGACGGCTCGTCGATCGAGGGCTTCGTGCGCATCGCCGAGAGCGACATGTACCTGGTGCCGGATATGGCGACCTTCGCCGTGATCCCCTGGGACAAGGGGCACAGCCCCACGGCGCGGGTGATCTGCGACGTCTACACCCCCGACGGCGAGCCTTTCGCGGGCGATCCGCGCGGCGTGCTGCGGCGGGTGCTGGCCGAGGCCGAGGCGCTGGGCTATCGCTACCTCACCGGGCCGGAGCCGGAGTTCTTCCTGTTCCAACGCGACGCGGCCGGCCACCCGATCCTCGAGCCGCACGACCGGGCCGGCTACTTCGATGTGTCGACCGACCTGGGGGTCGACGTGCGCCGCCAGATGGTGGACGCGCTCGAAGCGCTGGGTATCACGGTCGAAGCGGCGCACCACGAGGTGGCGATCGGCCAGCACGAGATCGACTTCCGCTATGGCGACGCGCTGGCGACGGCCGACCACGTGGTGACGCTGCGGGTGGCGGTCAAGGCGATCGCCCAGCGCAACGGGCTGTACGCCACCTTCATGCCCAAGCCCCTGGCCGGCGTCAACGGCTCGGGCATGCACGTCCACCAGAGCCTGGCGCGGGTGGAGGGCGGCGCGAACGCCTTCGTCGGCCCGGCCGAGACGCACGGGCTGTCCGAGGTGGCCCACCACTTCATCGCCGGGCAGCTCGCCCACGCGCGCGGGCTGGCGGCGGTGGTCGCGCCGACGGTCAACTCCTACAAGCGCCTGGTGCCGGGCTTCGAGGCACCCGTCTACGTCTCCTGGGCGCGCAACAACCGCTCGGCCCTCGTCCGCGTCCCGCGCGTCAGCCCCGGCCGCCCGCAGAGCACGCGGGTGGAATTGCGCTGCCCGGACCCCTCGGCCAACCCCTACCTGGCCTTCGCGGCGATGCTGGCGGCGGGGCTGGACGGCATCCGCCGCCGCCTCGACCCGCCCGCGCCTTCCGAGGAGAACCTGTACCACCTCGACGAGGCCGGCCTGCGCGCGCTGAGCCTCCAGACCCTGCCCGGCTCGCTCGGCGAGGCGCTGGCCGAGCTGGAAGCGGACCGCGTCGTCGCCGCCGCCCTCGGCGAGCACGTCTTCGAGCGTTTCGTCGAGGCGCGGCGCCAGGAATGGGACGAGAGCCGGCTGCACGTCAGCGCCTGGGAGATCGAGCGGTATTTCGGGACGTTTTGATTCCGTCGGCAGCGTCCGCTCCGCGGGATCACCGCACGCGGAGCGGACGCACCTGATTTGCGAAACCAGAACAGGCGTGCTATTCTGACCATCTCGGATTGCAGGCTAGCTCGGCAACGCGTGCTAAGATTGCCGGGTCGGGTCGTCCCATCCAACCACCCTGGATCATCCCCGAGGCATTCCGCGGGAGCATCGTCGTCTCCCCGGGTGCAGCCCCCCAACCCACAGGAGCGATCTGCCATGACCGTCGATCCCACCCTCCAGGCGCCCGTCTCCGCAGCCGTGCACACGCCCACTAATGGGCCATCCCGCGCCGCCACGCCGGCGCCGGCCAGTCGGCCCGAGGCCAACGGGTCCTCCTCAGTCGCCTCGATCACCGACTTAGCCACGCGATTCCGCGCCGTCCGCGCTGCCAGCGAAGCACTGGCCGCACCCCTGGCCGTCGAGGACTACGTCATCCAGACCATGCCGGACGTCAGCCCGACCAAGTGGCACCTGGCGCATACGAGCTGGTTTTTCGAGACCTTTGTGCTGAGTACGGGTGTGGCAGGCTACCGGCCCTTCCATCCGCACTACTCCTATCTGTTCAACTCCTACTACAACGCGGTCGGCGAGCGTCATTGCCGCCCCAACCGCGGCCTGCTGTCGCGCCCGACGGTGGACGAGGTCTATGCCTATCGCGCTCATGTCGACGCCGCGCTACTGGCCTTCCTCGATCACGGCGACCCCGCGCGGCGGGCCGAGCTCGCGGCGGTGATCGAGCTCGGCCTGCACCACGAGCAGCAGCATCAGGAGCTGCTGCTCACGGACATCAAGCACGTCTTCGCCAGCAACCCGTTGCGTCCGGCCTATCGTGAGCGCGCACCCGGCGACCCCGCCGCCATCCCCCCGCCGCAGCGCTGGATCGAGCAACCCGGGGGCCTGGCGTGGATCGGTCATGCCGGTGGCGGCTTCGCCTTCGACAACGAGTCGCCGCGCCACCAGGTCTTCACCCGGCCGTTCGAGATCGGCGCGCGCCCAGTGACCAACGGCGAGTACCGCGCCTTCATCGCCGACGGCGGCTACCAGCGGCCCGAGCTATGGCTGTCGGACGGCTGGAGCGCGGTGCGCGCCGGCGGCTGGGACGCGCCGCTGTATTGGGACCCCGCGCCGGAGGGCGAGGGCTGGTGGTCGATGACCCTGTCGGGCTACCGGCCGGTCGACGACGCCGAGCCCGTCTGCCACATCAGCTTCTACGAGGCCGATGCCTACGCCCGCTGGGCCGGCGCCCGACTGCCGACCGAGGCCGAATGGGAGCTCGCGGCGGCGGGCCGGCCGATCCTCGGCAACTTCGTCGAGTCGCAGCGCTTCCACCCGGCGCCGGCCGAGCCCCGCGCCGGCGTCGAGCCGGGTCGCAACGGCAGCGTGACCCCGAGCGACAGCAGGCACCCAGGTGGCAGCATGCATCTAGGTGACAACGGGAGGGCGTCGCCGAGCCCCAGCCACAACGGGGCCTCCGCCGAACAGCCGCGGCAGCTCTTCGGCGATGTCTGGGAGTGGACGGCAAGCCCCTACGTCGCCTATCCCGGCTACGCCCCCGCCGCGGGCGCGCTCGGCGAG
>CAZCJG010000188.1:0-9259 GCA_964498575.1 uncultured Anaerolineales bacterium
GCCTGACCCTGCTGGTCGACCGCGGCGAGATGGTGGCCGGAGACGGCTGGCAGGCCGTCGAGCGGCGCTATACCGAGCTGAGCGCGTTGCTCGCGGACGTCGCCGAGCCGGCCGTCGTCGTCCTGGGCGCGCCGGGCGGCGGTAAGAGCACGCTCCTCAGGCACTTCGAGCTCGACAGCGCCATCCGCGCACTGCGCGGCGAGGATCCGCGCGAGCGTGTGACCTTCTTCACCCAGCTCAGTCGCTACCGGCCCGCCCGAACAGGGCGCGCTCCGCCGGCGCCGCTGGATTGGCTGGCCGCCGACTGGCGCGCCCGCTTCCCGGGGCTGCCGAGCCTGGAGAACCTTCTGGCGTCAGGCCGGATGGTGCTCCTCCTGGACGCGCTGAACGAGATGCCGGTCATCGGTCCGGCCGAATACTGGGAGGGCGTGGCGGCCTGGCGGGACTTCGCGCAGGCGCTGGCCCGATCTCAAGCCGGCAACCGCATCGTCTTCACCTGCCGCAGCTTGGATTACAGCGTGCCGCTGTCGACCCCGGCGCTGCGCGTGCCGCAGGTGCAGATCGAGCCGCTGGACGCCGCGCAGATCCGGGAGTTTCTCCAGCGCTACAGCCCGCGGCATGGCGAAGCGGCGTGGGAGCGGCTGCGGGATCCCGCGCTGCGCGAGCCGCTGCGCTCGCCTTACTTCTTGCGCCTGCTGGTCGATCAGGTCGAGGCAACCGGCGCGGCGCCCGAGGGCCGCGTAGCGCTATTCACCGGTTTCGTGCGCGACGCGCTGCGCCGGGAGATCGGGCGGGGCAACCCGCTCTTCGCGCCGGGCGCGCTCATTACCGAACGCGACACGCGGCGGCTGCTGACCGTCCGCGATTGGCCGCGGCCGCACCAACTGCCCGACGAGGGCGCGCTGATCCCGGCGCTGGCTGGTTTGGCCAGCGCGATGCAGGCCCTGCATACGCATGGCGAGGGTTCGCAGGTGCGCGTGGCGGTGGCGGACGCGCGCGCGATGCTGGCCGAGATCCTGGCGGCTTCGGCGCACCTCGCTGGGTCCGCGGAGGGTATCCTTAAGGCGGGCGCGGCCCTCGGCGTGCTGGACGAAGACGGCGCGCGGGACGAGTTGGCGTTCGGGCACCAGCTCCTCCAGGAGTACTTCGCCGCCCGCCGGCTCGCGCGCGAGCCCGATCCCGCCTTGGCGGCGTCGGCCTGGCGCGCCGCGGACATCCGCCCCGACTTGCCCGAGGTCCTGGCCTTGCTCGCGCCGGCCGATCCCCTGCCCACCCTGCCCACCACGGGCTGGGAGGAGACGACGCTGCTGGCCGCGGTGATGGCCGAGGACGCCGACCGCTTCGTTCGAGGGCTCCTGGGCGCCAATCTCCCCCTGGCCGGGCGCTGCGCCGCCCAGCCTGAGCTGCGCGTCCGACTGGCGGCAGGCACTGTGGACGACCTGCGCCAGGCGCTGGTCGAGCGCAGCCGCGCCGGTGAGGCGGACCTGCGGGCGCGGATCGCGGCCGGGTTGGCGCTCGGGTTGCTTGGCGATCCGCGGTTCGAGCGGCGCGATGGGCCGGACGGCGCCTACCTGGTGCCGCCCCTGGTCGAGATCCCGCGCGGCAGCTACGTCGTCGGCAGCGACGAAGGCCTTTACGCCGAGGAGTCGCCCGAGCACAGGGTCGAGCTGCCGGCCTTCCGCATCGGGCGGTTCCCGGTGACCAACGCGGAGTTCGCGCTGTTCATCGCCGGCGGCGGCTACGACGACGAACGCTGGTGGGACACGGACGGAGCGCGCGCCTGGCGGCGCGGAGAGACGACGGCGGAGGGCGCGAGCTACAACGTCCGCGTGCGGCTGCGCGAGTTCAAGCGGCGCCCGGAATTGATTCGCCGTTACCACGCACAGGGATCGCTCACCGACGAGCTGCGGGACCTGTGGCGGCGCCGGCTCGGGATGTCCGAGGCGGCGCTCGGCGCCCATCTGGCCGAGCTCTTCCCGCCGGGCCGGCTGACGCGGCCCAGCGCGTGGGACAACCCGCGCTTCAACAACCCGCTCCAGCCGGTGGCCGGCGTGTGCTGGCACGAGGCGCGCGCCTACTGCAACTGGCTGTCGGCGCAAGCGGGGCTGCGCTTCGTCCTGCCGAGCGAGGCGATGTGGGAGGCCGCCGCGCGCGGCGCGGAGGGCCGGCGCTATGCCTACGGCGACCGCTTCGATCCCTTGCGCGGGAACACGGTCGAGACGCATATCCGTC
Organism: uncultured Anaerolineales bacterium; assembly: GCA_964498575.1. GTDB lineage: Bacteria > Chloroflexota > Anaerolineae > Epilineales > Epilineaceae > CAZCJG01. Next base: position 2,233 of record CAZCJG010000188.1, read on the forward strand.
AGACGACGCCGATCGGCGTGTTCCCTGGCGGCGACACGCCCTGGGGCGTCGCCGACATGAGCGGCAACGTGAGCGAGTGGGTGAGCAGCCTCTACGGCGTGGTGCCCGACGAACCGGACTTCGCCTATCCCTATCGCGCCGATGACGGCCGGGAGGACCCGCGCGCGGGCGGTGACGTCTTGCGCGTCATGCGGGTCGGCAGTTGGGTCTATGGCCAGGACTACGCCCGGGCCGCGCTGCGCTTCAGCGTCCACGCGACGAATCGGACCGAGTCCGACGGGTTCCGACTGGCCGCGCTTCCGGCGGAGGGCGCTCCAGCCGTCACAAAGCACTAGCGCCGCGCGTATCGGTTGCATCCAACCCCGATCGAGACCCGACCAGCCGGTTACAGACAGGCCCCGTCATGCGGCCACGGCCAGGCCCTGTATCCTGCTTCAGTCAAGGAGACCAACATGCCCATCCGGTTCACGATGCTGCCGATCGTCGCGGTCGTCGCCCTCAGCGCGGTGGGCTGCCGCCCGACCCCGACGCCTCCGGCCTCGGGCCTGAGCACCGCGCCGGCGCCCGTTACGGCGGCGCCGTCCGTCACGGCCATGCCGCGCCTGCCCCTGGCCCCGATCGAGACGCCCCGCGACCCTTCGGGCCACATCATCCAGAGCACGAACCCGGTGACTGTGGCGCTGTTCCGCGTTCGCGGGATGACGCCCGATACCGCCGACTGCTCGACGATAGGCGATCCCGAGTACTGCCGCACCCAGGCGACCCGGCACGGCTGTGCCGGGGACACCTGGGAAGGCGAGCCGGTGGCCGTCCCCGCCGACCTGACTTTCGAGGAGGCGACCGGCATGACGCCGGGGGATAATCCGATGGACGCCGATCCCGTCACCGGATTCTACGGCTGGATCGCCGAGCCGGGGTGCTATTTCGTGGTCGCGACCGACACCACCGGCAAGGAGCATCCCAGCCCCATCGTCGGCGTCGTCGATGTCGGCGGGGTGAAGATGGACGTCACGGACCTCGACCATTGCTGGGGCAAGGACCGCTGGGGGTCCGACGTCGCCATCGTCTGCCATTGAGCCCAAGTTCCGGCCGCCCTGGCGCCGCCCCTCGGACTCGGCCGAGGTCGGGCGCCAGGGCGGCCCGCAGGCGTCACCCGCGGCGCGCGCCGCTCGGGCCCTAGTACAGCTTCGCTGAAGTATTGCCGTGGTATTCTTCAGAGAGGAACACCGGAGGCAACCACTGCGTTATTTCCGCCGGACTGTACTAGGTCCTGAACAAGCGCCAGTCGTAGGTCAGGCTGTAGGTGCCGCCGTGGCCTTTGAACGTGACCTTCCGATCGGCGCTGTCCGCGCGGCCGCCCGCGAAGCGGTGGTTGGCCGAGGGCAGCGTCAGCTTCACCTGCTGCGGCGTGAAGATATCGTCGCCCCACAGCCGCCCAAGGAAGTCGAACACCTTGCCGACGACCCAGCCGACGGCGGCGCCGATGATGGCGTTCACCGGCCCGCCGCTCGCGCCAATCGCCACGCCCAGCTCGACCAGCCGATCCTTGACTTCCTCGCGCACCTTGTCCTCCAGCGAGTTGACGAAGCTGGGCAGGCCGCCCATGTCCTTCTCGGCGAGCACGAAGATCACGTGATACGCCTTCGGGAAGCCGGAGCCCTCGTTGATGTTGAAGAAGGTGAAGCGCCGCGGAGGGTTGAAGTTCTTCACGTCACCATCGTCGAAGTCCCCCACGTGGAAGGGCGCGATCGGCTTGACGTCGCCCGTCTCGTCGATCGAGTTGCCGCCGAGCCCGATCTCGTCCTCGCCCGCTTCCGTGCCGAGGAAGCCGTTGGTCTCGTCGATGCACTTGACCTGGTGCAGGCGCAGCTCCAGGCGGTTCGGCGGCTTGGCGCCCGGCGCGGGCGCGGCTATGACGGCCTCGGGCCCGCCGAGCACGGCCGTGTTGATCCGCTCCATGTCGACCTTTGACAGCATGGCGCTCTGCGGCACCGGCATGCCCCGGATCTGCCGCCGGATCGAGTCGTTTGAGCGCAGGTCGACGTCGGCCAGGTCGCCTAGGCGCTGCCTTCGGGCGGCTTTCGTTGCGTTGATCAGCGCGCGGTTCCTGGTGATGGCCGCCTTGCGGTCTGGCGCGGGCAGGGCCTGGAACCGCGCGAGCATGATGCGCTCGACGGCCGTGGCGTCGGCCGGCATGGGGAACTTGGCGGGATCCGCGGCATGCGCAACGGCTTTCTCGGTGGCCACCTGGAACATCTGAAACACCCTTTCGGCCACGGCTTTCAACTTGGGATCAGTGATCTCGAATCCCTCGGACAGGACGATATCCGACATGGCTTTTTCCGCTCCTTTTCGTTGCTTGGCGTGCCCGCAACCGACCGGCGCGGCCGCGAGCCTCGGTTCTCCGCCAGTGTATCGCCCGCTTGTCCACACGATGTCTACAGCCGGGATCGGCGCATCACACGCCGAGCGCCGTCGAGTGCACGCCAGGCTCTGCCGACATCCGCCGGGCACCGGCGCTCGCAGCCGGGCTCAGCCCCCCACAAACCGCTCGAACACCCGATTCCCCACCATCAGCCCGCGCTCGGTCAGCCGCACCCGCGCGGCGTCCGCCGTGACTAGGCCCCAGCCGGCCAGCTCCGCCAGCTCCTCCGCGAACACCTCGCGCAGGTCCCGCCCGTGCAGCGCCCGGAAGTGATCGAATGCGACGCCTTCGCCGACCAGCCGCAGGCCGAGCATCATCGTCTCGCCCATCGCCGTGCGCGGGTCGAGGTCCTCGTGGAAAGCTTCCACCGGCTCGCCGGCCGCGATGCGCCGGATGTAGCCCGGCACCGGCCGGATGTTGCCCCAGCGGCGGTCGGCCATGCCTGACGCCATCGGGACATCCGCGGGAGCGCCCCCTCCCTGCCCGTTCCCCGCCCCGGCAACGCCGATCGCCCCCCGCAGGTGGCTGTGCGCGCCCGGTCCGACGCCGAGGTAGTCCTGGTTGCGCCAGTAGATCAGGTTGTGGCGGCAGGCGAGGGCCGGGACGAGCGCCCCGTGCGCCGGAGATAGATTGCGTGCCGCCGGGACATCCGCACCCGAGATGCTCGGGACATCCGGTCCTGGGGCACCCGGTTCATCCGGACCCGCGGCACCGGTCCCGCGCAGCTCTCGCGCCCAGTTCGAGACCTCGTAGTGCGCGTAGCCCGCCGCGCCCAGCCGCCCCCGCGCGCGTTCGTACAGCTCCGCCGCCGCGTCGTCGTCCGGGGCGGCGACCTGGCCGGTCTGGACCCAGGTGTAGAGCGGGGTGCCGGGCTCGACGATCAAGCTGTAGAGGCTGAGGTGCTCCGGGCCAAGCGCCAGCGCCCGATCCAGCGAGGCCTCCCAGGCCGCCGGGTCCTGGCCGGGCAGGCCGAACATCAGGTCCAGGTTGATGTTGCCCAGGCCCGCCGCCCGCGCCGCGTCGAAGGCGGCGTAGACCTCGTCGACGCCGTGGATGCGGCCGAGGAAGGCCAGCTCGCCGGCATCGAAGCTCTGCGTGCCCATGCTCAGTCGGTTGATACCCAGCGCCGCCAGCCCGGCGAAGGTCGCCCGGTCCACCGTGCCGGGATTGGCTTCCGACGTGAGCTCGCAGTCCGGGGCGAGCGCGAAGGCATCGCGGACCACCGACAGGATCCGCTCGAGCTGCGGGATTGCCAGCACCGTCGGCGTGCCGCCGCCGAGGAAGATCGTCGTGACCGTCCGCCCCGCCAGCGGCACGGACCAGCGGTGGATTTCGGCACAGAGGGCGTCGACATAGGCGTCGTGCAGCCCATCCAGCCCCGCGTAGGTGTTAAAGTCACAGTAGGGGCACTTCTGCGCGCAGAAGGGGATGTGGATGTAGAGGCCCAAAGGCTCGGTGTGGGGATTCCGCTCCGGCGCGCGGAACCCGGCCGGGGCGATTGATTTGTCGACCATCATAGTGTAGTATAGGTTGCGCACGATCCCAGCACGCAATCTCGACTCGACGAACATGCAGGCAAAGGAGAGGGGGATGAGTAGCAAGGACCAGACCAGGGCGGACGGGGGTGCCGATCCGGAGGTCGATCGCATCCGCGACATCATTTTCGGCCCGCAGATGCGGGACTACGACCAGCGCTTCCGGGTGTTCCAGGACGATGTCGACCGGCTGCAGCGCGCGCTGGACCGCCTGGGCGAGGTGCAGAGCGAGCACGAGGCCGGCTTCACCAAGAAGCTGCAAGCGCTGCGCACCGAGCTACGCCAGGACGACGACAGCTTGCGCGCCGAGCTGCGCCAGGCGGTCGAGAAGCTGACCGACGACAAGGTCGATCGGCTCAACCTGGGCGATCTCCTGATCCAGCTCGGCACCCAGCTCAAGCGCGGCGACGGCGACAGCAACCTGCTGGCCGGCCTGTCGCAACTGGTCGGCGGTCAGGAGCCCGGCGCCGGCGCCAAGAAGTGAGCCCGGCGACCGTCGAGCCGCCCCCTCCCGCGACCGTCGAGCAAGCTCGCCCAGCCAACGGGGGGGAGCGGGAGCCGCTCGAATCGCTGCGCCGGATCCTGGCCGGGCGCGAAAACGCGCGCCTGGACGTGGTCGAGGCGCGCCTGAGCTCGGTCGAGCGGCACGTCGGCGACGACGAGGCGCTGGCGACGGCGATCACGCCGCTGCTGACCACCGCGATCCGCCGCCAGATCCACGACGCGCGCGCCGAGATGATCGAGGCGCTCTACCCGATCATCGGCGCCCTGATCGGCCGGGCGGTGGCCGAAGCGATCCGCGACCTGGCCCGCCAGGTCGACGCGCGCATGCGGCTCGGCGTCGACCCGCGCCTGTGGTGGTGGCGCCTGCGGGCGCGGCTGGGCGGCGTGCCGGACGACGCGCTCTCGCTGCGCGCCTTCCTGCCCTTCCGCGTGGCCGAGGTCTTCCTGATCCATCGCGACACCGGCCTGCTCCTGGCGCATGCCTCGCGCCAGCAACAGGCCGAGGCGGACAGCGAGATCATCAGCGGCATGTTGACCGCGATCCGCGACTTTGCCGGCGACGTCCTGGGCACGCGCGACACCGCCGAGCTCGACGAGATCCAGTACGGCCAACAGCACATCCTGCTCGAGACCGGCCGGCTCGCCTACCTCGCCGTGGTGACCGACGGGACCGAGCCGCTGGGCTTCCGGGCCGAGCTGCGCGCGCGGGTGGAAGCGATCGAGCGCGACTACGCGGCCGTGCTCGGCGACTTCGCGGGCGATACGGCGGCGCTGGCCCCCGCCCAGTCCGACCTGCAAGCGCTGCTGGAGACCGGCCAGCCGCGGCCGCTGGGCCGCACCCAGAAGTGGCTGTTGGTCGGGGCGATCCTGGGAATCCTCGCCGCCATCGCCACATTCTCGGGCGGTGGCTTCCTGCTGTGGCGCGCGCTGCGGCCGGCGCCGACGCCCGCGCCGGCGCCTGTGCCCGCGATCGTGATCGTCGTCACCGCCACGCCCGCGCCGACCACGCCGCCGACCCCGATCGCCCCGGCACGGCACGGTGTGCTGCTCGGCCACGCTTGGGCGCACGAGGGACCGGCCGGCGAGACGCCGCGCATGCGGGTGGTGCGCAGCGGGCAGGCGGTCGAGATCCTCGACGCCGCCGACGCCTGGCTGCTGGTACGCTGGACCTCCGGCGCCGGCGGCGAGCTGCGCGGCTGGGTCCCGGCGGAGCTGGTGCAGCTCGCCCCATCGACGCCGCCGAGGCAAATCGCCCCACCGCCCGGCGAGCCCGACGCGGCTGTTTCCCCCGGCCCCAGCGGGCCGACGACACCGGAGCCGAAGCCATGACACCCTCCGTACAGCGCAGCCTGAGCGCCAAGGTCTGCCTCCTGGGCAGCTTCGCGGTCGGCAAGACCAGCCTGGTGCGCCGCTTCGTCCACAACCGGTTCGACGACCAGTACCTCAGCACGATCGGCGTGAAAGTCAGCCGCAAGACCGTGATGGTCGCGCGCGAGGACGGTCTGGTCGAGTTGCACCTCCTGCTCTGGGATCTCGCCGGCACCGATGCGGCGGACCAGATCCGCGCCAGCTACCTGCGCGGCGCGGTCGGTGCGATCCTGGTATGCGACCTGACCCGGCCCGATACCGCGGCCGGCCTGGCGCGCATCGCCGAGAGCCTGAGGTCCGTCACCGCCGACACCGCCATGGTCATGGCCGCCAACAAGCGCGACCTTCTCGACGATTCCGAGCAAGCACCGGTCTGGGTGAGCAATGTGGCGGACGCGCTGGCGGTGCCCTGCTCCTTGACCAGCGCCAAGCACGGCGACGAGGTGGAGGGATTGTTCCGCCACCTCGGGCGAGCGCTGGTCGACCGGGCCGCGTCCGCCTCGGGCTGAGCACGACGCGATGTCGGACCGACGCATCACCCGCCAGATCCTGCGCGAACGCCGGATCGCCTTCGTCGTCGCCGATCCGGCGCTCCGGGTGTGGACCATGGGGGGCAGCGTGGACTTGCTGGGTGCCATCGATCGGCCCGCCATGCCCGGCGCGTCGCCGGCCGACACCCCCTCCGCGGGCGACGGCGAGCCCTTCGCCGACGAGGACGACGTCGGGGGCCTCGATCTGACGACGCTGATCCCCGAGCTGGCGGGTGCCGACGAGGTGATCGCGGGGGTCTTGAGCGGCCGGCTGCCGCGCTATCAGGTCGACACGGTCAACCGCGAGGCGGCCGACGGCGGGACGGCTTACCTGGACCTCGTGCTCCTGCCCCGGCGCGCGCCCGGCGGATCGATCATCGGGCTGGTCGTGGTGGTCGAGGACGCAACGGCCCGCGGCCGGCGCGAGCAGCGGATCACCCAACAGCACAACGAGCTACACCTGCTGCGCGACCAACTGGCCCTGCAAAACATCGAGCTGGGCGCGGCCCTGGCCGAGCTCCGGCGGGTGGACGACATGAGGAGCCTGTTCTTGTCAGTGGCCGCCCACGAGCTGCGCTCGCCGCTGGCCTCGATGCTGGCCTACCTCGAGATCCTGCTGGACGGCGAGTTCGGCCCGCTGGCCGAAGCGCAGCACCACGCCGTCA
>CAZCJG010000189.1:0-9253 GCA_964498575.1 uncultured Anaerolineales bacterium
CTTCGAGGTCCCCCGCGGCCCCGAACGCGCCGCCCGCCTGGCCTCGGTGCTGGAAGTCATCGACCAGATCTTCCACGGGGGCTACGCGGCGACCGCCGGCGAGGACTGGATCCGCCCCGAGCTGTGCGAGGAAGCGCTCCGTCTCGGGCGTATCCTGGCCGAGCTGGCCCCGCGCGAGCCGGAGGTCCACGGCCTGGTGGCCTTGATGGAGATCCAGGCCTCGCGCCTGCGCGCGCGCGTCGGCCCGGCGGGCGAGCCGATCCTGCTGATGGACCAGAGCCGGGCGCGCTGGGACCCACTCTTGATCCGGCGCGGCCTCGCCGCGCTGGACCGCGCCGAGGCGCTCGGCGGCGTCCGCGGCCCCTATGCGCTCCAGGCCGCGATCGCCGCCTGCCACGCGCGGGCCAGGACTCCGGACGACACCGACTGGCCGCGCATCGCGGCGCTCTACGACGCGCTGGCCCGGCTCGCGCCGTCCCCGGTGGTCGAGCTCAACCGGGCGGTGGCGCACGGGATGGCCTTCGGCCCCGCCGCGGGCCTCGATCTGGCGGACGCGCTGGTCGCGGAGCCTTCCCTGCGCGCCTACCATCTTCTTCCCGGTGTGCGCGGCGACCTCCTCGCCAAGCTCGGACGCTGGGGCGAGGCCCGTGCGGAGCTTGAACGCGCGGCGGGGCTGACGCGCAACGCGCGAGAGCGGACGCTGCTGCTACAGCGGGCGGCGGCGTGCCCGGACTCCGCGGCGCTCGCCTCCAGCGCGACAGGCGCCACGGGCTCGAGCGGCACCGCATCCCCCGGCCAGGCCGAACGGTGATGGGCGAGCATGTGGCGGGGGACGCCGGTCGGCCGGCCGGCCGGTCCCGCGCCTGGGCCGGCCTGCTGGTTCTGGCGGTCTTCCTGCTCGCGCTCCTGCCGCGGGTGATCCAGCCGGGTGTTTCGATCACCTGGGACGAGCCCAAGTGGATCAACCGCGCCTTGCGCTTCGGCACGGCCCTGCGCGAAGGTGACTTGCGCGAGACCTTCCTCGTCGGCCACCCCGGCGTGACGACGATGTGGCTGGGCAGCGTGGGGATGACCCTGGGCTGCGCGCTCAAGCCCGGCGGCTGCGGCGATCTGTCCGACCTGGGGGCGGCGTCCTCCGCCCGCCATGCCACCGAAGCCGCGATGAAGCGCCTGCCGGAGGTGCTGCCGGCGGCGCGCCTGGCGCTGGCGCTGGCCATCGCGCTCGCGATCACCGGCATCTACCTGCTGGCCCGCCGACTGCTGGCCCCGGCCGCCGCGCTGCTGGGCGTCGTCTTGATCGCCACCGATCCGTTCTTCCTCGCCCATTCGCGCGTGTTCCAGCTCGACGCTCTGACCACGGTGTTCATGATGCTTTCGCTCGTCGCGCTGCTGGTCTACCTCGCCGAGCGCCGCCGTTGGGCCTTGGCGCTGGCGGCGGTGGCGGCCGGCCTGGCGGTCCTCAGCAAGTCGTCCGGCCTGTTCCTGGCCCCGCTCACCGCCCTGCTCCTGCTGGCCGCCGCCGCAAAGGGCGCGGGCCCGCTTGCGACCCGGCTGGCCAGGTCCGCGGCGGACCTGGCGATCTGGCTCGGTGTGCTCGTGGTCACCGTGTTCGCGCTCTGGCCGGCCCTGTGGGTGGCCGCGCCGCGGACCCTGGTGGCGGTCTGGGAGACCGGAACCGGCTACGCCTTGACGGCCCACGAGAACCTGACCTTCTTCATGGGCCGCATCGTCGAGGATCCCGGCGCCCTGTTCTACCCCGTCGCGATCGCGTTCCGCCTGTCGCCGCTGGTCATGATCGGCTTGATGTCCCTCCCGCTCGCGCTGGCCTGGTCCCTCCTCCGGCGCGGGGCGGGACGATCGGCCGCGCGGGATCACACGGACAAGCCGGTGCCGACGGGCGAGCGTATGCCGTCGGGCGAGGGCAGGCCGCCGAGCGACTCGACGCGCTCCGCCTGGGTCGCCGTGACGCTGCTGTTCTTCGCCGCCGCGTTCATCGTGTTCATGAGCTTCGGCGCCAAGAAGTTCGACCGCTACATCCTGCCGGTCTTTCCCGCGCTGGACCTGGCGGCGGCGGTCGGGCTGGCGTGGTGGGCCGGCCGCGTGTCGCGGAAGCTGGCGGGGCGGGCAGGCGCGGCCGGGCAGGATAGGCCGGTCGGGTCGGGTACAGGCTCGGCGGAGCACCGTGGCGTCGTCCTGCTGCCGTTTATCGCCCTGGGGCTGATCTGTGGTGTCCAGGTCGCCGCGATCTTGGCCCATCACCCGTACTACCTCGCCTACTACAATCCCCTGCTCGGCGGCGGGGCGCGCGCGGTGCACGTGCTCTTGGTCGGCTGGGGCGAGGGGATGGACGTGGTAGCCGACGACCTCAACCGCAAGCCCGGCGCCGAGGCGTTGACGGCGGTGGCCTGGCTGGAGCCCGGCTTCACGCCGCTGTTCCGCGGCCATACGTTGAACTTCCTCGAGTTCACCTCGCCCGCCCAGGCCGACTACGTGATCTTCTACGTGTCGGATCTCCAGCGCCGCTTCCACGAGGCGGCCCACGCGATCTTCGACCGGCTGGAGCCTGAGCGCATCGTGCGCTTGAACGGGATCGAATACGCCCGCGTCTACCGCAACGACCATGCGCGGCTGGTCGAGAAGTACCTCGAAGGGCAGGGCCATAAGGTCGATGCGGCTGCGATCCTGCTCAGCGAGCCCTCGGTGTTCCAGCGGCAGTATGCCGGACCCTTGCCTGTCTACGTCGCGGCTACCGGCGCTGTGGACGACCCGACTGCGCTGGATGCCCAGCTCGCCGACCTCGCCCGGCACTACCCGTACCTGTGGTACGTCGACTACGGCGGCGCTTGCGACGCCCAGGCCGCGCCGCGTTACGCCGTGACCGCCGGCGACGCGTTCGTACAGCATGACGTTGTCCCCTATGGAACGCGGCTCATCGGGCTGCGCATGAGCGTATCCCCCCTCCCCAGATCCGCGGCCAGCGACTCGAATGACCTGTATCGCGTCAGGTTCGGTGATGCCCTGTCGCTGCGTTCCGCGACCATCGGCCGGGGGGCCGTGGAGTCCGCCCAGGCGGTGCCGGTCGCGGTTTCCTGGGCAGCCGAGGACGTTGGGGGACGCAACCTCTCGGCGAAGCTGACGCTGGAGGACGCGGAGGGCGGGGTCTGGGGCAGCCTCGACCAGGCGATCCTCGGTCCCGACTGTCAGCTCACCGGCGTCTGGCCGCCGGAGACCTTGGATCAGGACTGGTATGCCCTGCCCGTGCTGCCGGGGACGCCGCCGGGACGCTACGCGGTGCGCTTGCAGGTCCACACCGCCGAGGACGCGGAGCCGCTGGCGGTCGACGATCCACGCACACAGGGCCCGGACCACGCCCTGCTGCTTGGCGAGGTAGACCTGCTTCGCCCGAGCGTGCCGCCGGCCTTCGAGCGGTTGGACATCGAGCATCCGGTGGTGGCCGACGAGTCCCCGGCGCTCGGCCAGGAACCCCCGACAGGCGGTGACGCCATGGCCGGTCCGCGCCTGCTCGGCTACAACCTGTCCGACCTGCCGATGCGCCCCGGCGACCGCCGCAAGCTCACGCTGTTCTGGCGGGCGGGCGCGGTGGGCAGTGAGGAGCTGAACCTGCGGCTGCGCTGGCTGGACGCGGAGGGCCGGGTCCGGGCCGAGGCCAACCTGCCCCACACGGCCTACCCGACCAGCCGTTGGCAGGCCGGTGAGATCGTACGCGCGCAATACGCGCTGGAGCTGGACCCCACCGTGCCGGGCGACCAGGCGGTGGCGCGGATCGAGCTGGTCGGCGCGCAGAGCGGCCGGGCGATCCCCGGCGCCGCGGCGACCCTGCGGCCGATCCCGATCGACGCCCCGCCGCATCGCTTCGAGCCGCCCGCCCAGATCCCGCACCCCCAGACGGCCGAGCTCGGCGCGGGCGCGCGCCTGCTGGGCTACGGGCTGGATCGCCCCGCGATCGCGGCCGGCGAGAACCTGGGCCTGACGCTCTTCTGGCAGGCGCGCGCCCCGATGGACCGCAACTACACGGTCTTCGTCCACCTCGTCGATCCCGAAGGCCGGATCGCCGCCCAAGCCGATGCCCAGCCGGCCGGCGGCCTCCGCCCGACCCGCGGCTGGCAAGCCGGCGAGTTCATCGAGGACCGCTACGTCGTGTCGACGGCGGGCGCCCCGCCCGGCCAGTACCGCATCGCGCTCGGCATGTACGACGGTGCGACCGGGGAGCGGTTGGCGGTGCGGGGGGATTCGGATCAACCCGCCGCCGGGACCGGCGATGGGGCCGTGATCCTCGCGACGCCGGTGGAGATCCGCTAGAGCCGATCGGCAGGGTTGGCCGAGAGGGTCGTCTGATCCAGGGTGACCCGCCACAAACGCTTTTCCTCGGCACCGTCAGCCCTCGTCGACCACCGCCGGCACCGTCTCCCAACCCAGCACCTGCGCCACCGCCAGCCGCCGCAGCCCGTCGAGCAGGCGGTAGCCGTCGCCGACCCGCCGTAGCCGCAGCGGCTCGATCGAGCCGCCGGCGCGCCGGGCGCGCTCGATGGCGCGGCGGGTCTTGTCGGGGTCCAGCGGCAGGGCGCGTTGGGCGGCGCTGAGCTGGATGCGCGCGAGCGGCACGTGGATCACCGGGCCGCCGATCGCCTCCCCGCCCCGTCCACCCGGCTCCCGTGATCCCGCCCACGTCGCCGCAGCGCCCTGGCTTGCGCCCGAGCAAGCGCGCCGAGCGACAGGCCGGCGGCGAGCGCACCCAGCAGGGCGAGGCTGATCGCGCCGAATCGACGCAGCGGAGGGCCGCCTGGAATCGGGGATGGGTGATCCACACTCTCATTAACCCGCAAGTCGATAAATCCTGACATGGGGGGGCGTGCCCCGCGGGGACGACGACTGAATCACGGATGGACACGGAACGCACGGAGAGCACGGAAAGAGTGTCGCGGGGGGCGAGGGCGGCGGCCGCCACGGTCACCCTTGAGGGAGGTGACCGTGGCGGCCGGGCTTCGACGGCGGCGGCGATGGCCGTGGGGAACCGCGCGGCGGTCTGGGCCTTAGGGACCGGTCTTGAACACCTCGACCAGCCCGACGCCGGTGCAGGCGTCCTCGCCACGGACGATGGCGGTGTAGGGACCGGGCGGCAGGGTGGCGACGATCACCGCCTCGCGCGGGCTGCTGGGGTGGAGGGATGGCGGCAGGCCGGGCATCGGGCTCCAGTCCAGGTTCTCGGCGATCACGGTCTGGCCGCTGTAGAGCGTCAGCTTGGGATTGCACAGGGTGCCGGTCACCCCGCTGGCCGCCAGGCTGGGGCCGAGCGCCCGGATGATCACGTTGGTCGGCGCGCCGCGCGCGATGAACCCTGCGATCATCACCCGGTCGAGGACCTGCACGTCGCTGCGCGTGCTGATGTTGGAGAGTTCGCCCGCTCCGCCGGCGTGGAAGGCTTCGATCAGGGCGATGCCGGTGCCGTTGGCCACGCCGCGGACGATGCCGGTGTAGGGGCCGGGCGCCAGCGTCATGACCAGGCAGGATTCGCGCGCGTCCTTGGGCCTAAGGCCCTCCGGCGCTTCCGCCGGGCAGTTGCCGGTCTGCCAGTTGTCGTTCTCGGCGATCTTGTTCTGGCCGCTGAAGAGCTGGAGCAATGGATCCAGTAACGGGTTGGGCACGCCGCTGGCCGCCAGGCTGGGCCCGAGCGCCCGCATGATCACCTTCACCGGCGCGCCGCGGATGATCAAGCCGCCGATCATCACCTTGTCGCCCGTGCCGACGAAGCTGCGGGTCGACAGGTTGGAGAGCGTGCCGGGGGTGGGCGCCGGGGTGGGCGTGGGGGTGGGCGTCGGCGTCAGGCCGTGGTCCATCACCTCGACCATCACAGGGCCCGAGATGCTGGTGGCGCCCTCGTTGTCCGTAGCGACCGCGTAGAGGAAGTAGTGCTCCTCGGGCAGGTTGCTCACCGTTACCGACCAGGGCGGGGACGTACGGGTACCGACCAGCACTTCGGGCTCCGCGAACGAGCGCCGGTGCGCCTTCTGATAGAAGTCGACCCGCGTGACGCGCCCACCGTGGTCCGTCGCGTCCGCGCTCAGGACGATGGGATCGCCTACATCGAACATCGCGTCGTTGGCCGGGCTGGTCATGACCACGACGGGCGGCAGGTTGCGCAGCACCTGTACGGTAAGCGCGGCGTTGCCTGTCCGGCCGGAGTCGTCGGTCGCGACCGCGGTCACAACCTGGTCGCCGGCCGGCGCGCCGTTCCAAGTGAACGTGTAAGGCGCGTCGTTATCCGTGCCGAGGAGCTGGCCCTGATGCAGGAACTGCACCTGGGTCACCTTGCCGTCCGGATCGATTGCTTCGGCCGCGATTGCGATCGGCTCGCCCGCGAGGTGCAGGCTGCCGTCCGCGGGCGCGGTGAAGGCGACCTCGGGCGGGAAGCGCGGCGAAGCGATGTTGGCGGCCAGCTCGAGGTCGAAGCTATGGTCATCGTCGTCGCGGCCATGCTGGTGCACCTCGACGGCCAGGACGTTCTCGCCGGCTCGCAGCAGGCCGAGCGAGCCGGTCAAGTCGACGGGGTGGTAGATATCCTCCGCCAGACCGTCGACGTCTGCCGTGGCCGGTGTGGTGGGCTGCAGGGCGCCGGCGGGCAGGCGCAGGCGGTATACTTCGCGCCCGTTGAGGTAGACCGCCGCGCCGTCGTCGGCCTTGAGCCGCAGCCACAAGTTGCGGTACAGCCCTGGGTCTTCCAGCTCGAAGCGGTGCCGGAACCAGGACGTGATGTGGCGCGCGCCGGTCGGGCCGCCGTCGATCACGGTCTTCTCGTCGCCGTCGCCGTAGCCCAGCTCGGCCGCCCCCGTGCGCCATCTGGAATCGTCGAAGCCGGGCTGGTCCCAGCCTTGGCCCGGTGCGGCGCCCGTATCCAAGTAGCGCCAGGTGTCGCCTGTTGCCGTGAGGACGAGCTTGTTGAAATCGAACCGGAAGCGCTGGCCGCCGACCAGCCCCGCGGGATCGCCAGCCGTTCCGCGCTGCTCAAGGTCCACCGCGAAGGCCCGCCCGTCCGGGTCGGGGTACTGCCGCTGCAGTTGGAGCTGCACTTCGACGCGCTGCACCTCGTCCGGGAACAGCGGGATGCCCTCAAGCACGCCCCCCTCCGAGCCGAGGAGTCGCAAGCGCTGGCTCAGGCCACCCGCCGGATCGCGCTCGAAGCCCCTGCCGCGGGCACCGTTATCCACCCAGCGGGTGAACAGCTCCTCCCCAAGATCGATGTACACGTTGCCGAACTGGAATATCGCCCAGTCACGCTCGGGCACCGTCAGATCGAGCCGCATCATCTGCTGCTCGCGGGCCAGGTTGCGCACCCAAATCGGCGCCAGCAAGAGGAAGCCGGGGAAGTCGTCGACCACGGACATGTTCTTCCAGGCGATGTTGTTGTTGTTCTTGGTGTTGAGGTTGATGTCGGTACCCTCCGCGACGAACATGCCGTAGGGCGCCGTCGGGTTGGTCTCGATGCGGGCGATCGCGCAGACATGGCCCTCGTCGGGGCCGAGGCAGCCGAAGTCCCCGGGATCGGGGGGATACCACGGCACCTCGATGACGATCGACTGCCCCGCCTGGAGGACGGGGATGTTCAAGGGCGCGCTGTCGTAGATCGGGGGGAAGACCACCGAGGGGTCCTCGGCCGGCTTAAGGTTGATATAGCCGTCGGCGGCCGTCCATGGGCTGATATTGTGCGGGAGATTGCTTCCACTGGCGGGGGCCGTCACCCTCCGGCCGCTCCAGGGGGACATCGGCTCGGTCTTGGCGAACGCCGTCGAGCCAAAAGCGGTGGCCACGGTATAGCGACTGGTGCTCGTGGCGCTGGCGCGCTGCCAGCGCGCCCAGAGCTCGTCGACCTTCGTATGGATGAGGAAGAAGAAGGGATCCTGCGCGGCGATCGCGACATCGGCCACGTTGCCGTTGAGGCCGCCGACGTAGACATGCGTGGTGCCATGCGGGCCCTCGCTCTGACTTCGGTGATTGGCGTACGTGGATTGGCCGAGAATGAACGCGTCCGTCGTCGCCGTGGGGTTGAGCGCCCCAGGATCGGTTCCGGTGAAGCGGCTGACCGCCGGTCCCCCGAGCGCGTTGAAGGGCGGGCCGATCGGTCCGTTGAAGCCGCCCATCACGTAGGCGACCTGAGGGATGGTGCTTGGGTTGACGTGCCAGTCGTAGTAAAACAGCGTGACCGCCGGATACGCCTTGCGAAGGAGGATTTCGAAGCGGTTGATGTACTCTCGATGCCAGGGCAGGAAGCCGGGGGATCCATGCGCCCCGAACGTTGATACAGCATTATTAACAACATGGGTATGTACAGCGTCTTGTTTGTGCCAATATGTTACATTGTCCGGGAACTTGTACGCTGCCCCCCCGGTTCCCACTGTGAGGATGGCATTCTTGTACTCATCGAGCTCGGCCAAGTCCTTGCTGCCCGAAGCCATGCTCATGGACGCGATGTTGCGGCGCGGCTTGGTTACTTCGATGCCATGCAGCTTGCTCGGCCCGCCGCAGCCGCTGGCCATGTAGTCCACGAACTGCGTCGGCCAGCTCAGGCCGGTCGAGGCCTTCGACCAGTAGATCCGCAGGCGCTCGTTGCCGATCGAGGGGCTGTTGCCGCGATTGGTCACGAGCACATACAGGTAGTTGGGCCGACTGCCTTGGGGATCGCGATATTCCGGGTTCTGATGGCGCTGGTCGGGGGTCCCCAGGTTGGTCAGCCACACCGGATTGGCGGTAAAAACGGTAGGTTGATAGCCTGAGATGGGATCCTTCCGGTTCCAGATGTCCGTGCTGACCCACATCGGCCCGGTGTCGGGGTTGGGCTCGACGCCGGTGTCGCTGGAAGTGTCGCGGATGTAGACATCGGCCTGCGCATAGGCGTAGCCGGGCATGGCAAGGACGACCACAATCGCCAGGCAACCGGCGATCGCGGTCGCGACGATCCTGAGGTGGCGCACACGATACGGTGGCGGCCGGCGGGGGTGGACCAGCTTTGGAGACATGCCGTCTCCTCCTTTCAGCGCTGACGGGGGATGCGGGAAGTGCCCGGGCCGCCTCTTCTCTCGGGCCTAGACCGTGACACGAGTCTGGGAAGGCCTCCTGCATGAAGACTGCCCGGCCATGATAACCACCACGCGTCTCCGGGGTGTCTCCTGGAGCGTCTCCGGAGCGTCTCCCGTTCGGGCTACCCGGGAGTCCGCCGGCGGGTGCTCCTCGGCAGGCGGCT
>CAZCJG010000190.1:0-9204 GCA_964498575.1 uncultured Anaerolineales bacterium
CGCCGCGCAGGATCACCTGGGCCGCCTCGCCGATGGCCTGAGTGCCGGCGGCGCAGGCGGTGACGCAGGTGTTGTTGTAGCCCAGGAGTCGGAACTGGTGCGCCACGTGGTAGCTGGCCATGTTGCAGGGCGCGGTGACGATGTAGAAGGGTGAGACGCGCATGCCGCCCTTCCGGCGCATGATGTCCACCGCCTGCTCGGTGATGTCGATGCCGCCGACCGCCGAGCCGAGGCAGACGCCGGCCCGGTCGGACTCCAGCGCGTGGCCTAGGCCGGCGTCGGAGAGCGCCTCGTGCGTCGCCGCCAGCGCCATCAAGCTGAAGCGCGCGATGCGCCGCGCCTCGCGCCGGTCCAGGAAGTCCGGCGCGGTGAACTCCGGCACATTGCCCGAGATCTGGCTCGGGTACTGATCGACGTAAGCCTCGGAGATGCGTTTGACGCCGCTCCGGCCGGCCTGGACGCTGGCCCAGAACGCCGGCGCGCCCAGCCCGATCGACGTGATCGCGCCCAACCCGGTCACGACCACGCGATCCGCGGGTGCCGCGCCGGCCAGGCGCGCGGCCAGGGAATCATGCAGGGTGGCTTCAGACCTCATAGCGCTTGCCTTCCTCCGCCGCGTCCACCGCCGCGCTGCACACCGCCCGTGCCGCGGCGACGAGCTGTGCGGGATCGTTTTCGACGAAGTAATGCGTCAGGACCAGTTGCGCGGCACCGGCCTCGGCCGCCAGACGGCCGGCCTCCTCCGGTGACATGTGCCCCCAGGCGGCCTCGTGCCCGACGCGGGTGTGCAGGGCCGACTCGGCCAGGATCAGGTCGGCGCCGCGGGCCAACCGCGCAACCTCGTCCGCCGGACCGCCGTCGGCGGTGAACGCGAGCACCCGGCCCGCGTGCTCGAAGCGCATCGCCCAGGTCGGCACGTAATGCCGGGCGGGCGCGAAGGTCACGCGCAGATCGTCCAGCACCAGCGGCGCGGCGGGATCGAAGACGTGGAACGTCATCCAGTTGTCCCAAAAGGACGCCGGCCCGTCCTGGAACACCGCCCCGAGCCGCAGCAGGGGATCGACCTGGCCGGGCCCGACGTGCACCGGCAAGGGCACCGGGCGCGCCGGTCCGGGGCCATGCGCCAGGGCCTGGCGGATGTTGACCAGGTCCAGGCAGTGATCGGGATGCAGGTGGGTGATCAGCACCGCGGCGATCTCGGTCAAGCTGGTGTGGCGCAGGAGCTGCGACAGGACGCCCGCGCCGCAGTCCACCAGGACCTGCCGCGGGCCGGCCTGGATCAGGTAGCCCGAGCAGGCGCGGCCGGGGTTCGGTCGGTGCGGGCTGGCGCCCAGGACGGTGAGCTGCACGCGCCTACCGTTGCCTCAGCGTCGCGGCCGGGCCGGGGCTGTCGGCCTGGACGATCCCCCACAGCTCGCGCGGCCAGATGCTGAGCCAGGCCTTGCCGACGATCTTGTCGGCGGTCAGTGCGGCGCCGCGTTGCCCCCAGGATCGCGAGTCGTTGCTGTTGGGCCGGTTGTCGCCCAGCACGAAGTACTGATCCGGCGGGACGACGAACGGGCCGAAGTTGGTCCGATCCTTGCGCGGCAGCCAGGGCTCCACCAGCGGGCGGCCGTTGATCGCCACCACGCCATCGCGCAGCGTCACGGACTCGCCCGGCAGGCCGACGACGCGCTTGATGAACTCCTTGTTCGTCTCCTCAGGCGCATCGAAGACGATCACGTCGCCGCGCGCCGGCTCGCCGAAGCGGTAGGCGAGCTTGTTGACCAGGAGCCATTGCCGGTCGGTGAAGTTCGGCTCCATGCTCTGCCCCTCGACAATGGTGTTCTGGAATGCGAACTGGAGGACGAAGAACAGAACGGCGGCGAGCACGACGGCTTCGAGAATGTCGCGGAGCAGTGCCCCTGCGCGCACGCTCTTGGGTTCCGGGGTCATCGGCGGCGATTATAGGCGGCCAGCGTGGGGGTGCAAATCAAAACGCCCGCGCCGCCGGGCGCACGTGGCCGCGGCCGATGTCGCGCGGGGTCGGGCAGCCGCACAGGGCCAGCGCCAGGTCCAGCTCGGCGAGCAGCCCGCCGAGGACGCGGGCGACCCCGGCCTCGCCCTCGGCCGCCAGGCCCCACAACACCGGCCGGCCGACCAGCACCAGCCGCGCGCCCAGCGCCAGCGCCTTGGCGACGTCGGTCCCGCGCCGCACCCCGCCGTCGACCCAGACCTCCAGCGCCCCCTCGGCGGCGTCGACCGCCTCGGCCAGCAGGTCCACCGCCGCCGGCACCCCGTCGAGCTGGCGCCCGCCGTGGTTGGAGATCACCACGGCGTGCGCGCCGTGCGCGGCGGCCAGCCGCACGTCCGCGGGCGCCAGGATGCCCTTGAGCACCAGCGGCAGGCGGCTGGCCGACCGGATCCAGGCCAGGTCGTCCCAGGTCAAGGACTGGCAGACCGCCCGACTGAACCAGGCCGCCAGCGCCGCGCCGGCCGGCCTGTCCGGTGCCGCGGGGATCGCCAGGCCGTCCAAGTTGCCGACCCGCACATCCTCCGGCAAGCGGAAGTCGTTGGCCGCGTCGCGCCGCCGGTTGCCGAGCAGCGGCGCGTCGACCGTGACGACCAGGGCCCGCGCGCCGGCCGCCTCGGCCTGCTCGATCAGCGCCCGCGTCGCCCCGCGGTCGGTCATCACATACAGTTGGAACCAGACCGGGCCGCCGCTCGCCGCCACGACCGCGTCGATGCCGTAGGTCGAGAAGGTCGACAGGATCATCGGCAGGCCCGCGGCGCCCGCCGCCCGCGCGACCGCCCGCTCGCCCTCCGGATGCGCCAGGCCCTGATAGGCCATCGGCGCCACCGCGACCGGGGCCGCGATCGCCTGGCCCAGCACCGTGGTCGCCAGGTCGCGCCGGCCGATGTCGACCAACACCCGTGGCAGCAGCGCATACCGATCCCACGCGGCGCGGTTGTCGGCCAGGCTACGCTCGTCGTCCGCCCCGCCGGCATAGTAGTCGTAGACCATCCGCGGCAAGCGGGCGCGGGCGGCCGCCTCCAAGGCGTCGAGATCGAGGTTGGACTGGATCGGGGCGCGGTGGTGCATGGGGTTCCTCCCGTGAGTCATGGGCCGATCGATCCCGACCGGCTCAGCTTGACCCGATCATTTTACGCCGCCCGTCAGCGCCTACGCCAGATCAGCCCTTGCCGATCCGACCCGACAAAGCTACAATGACTGACATCCCTGCCACCCCCACCGCCCGATTCCCGCTTCGGGCAATCCA
The DNA here is from genome assembly GCA_964498575.1 of uncultured Anaerolineales bacterium. GTDB lineage: Bacteria > Chloroflexota > Anaerolineae > Epilineales > Epilineaceae > CAZCJG01. Next base: position 3,261 of record CAZCJG010000190.1, read on the forward strand.
TGTCGGGTGGACTGGGGTCGTGCCGCCGACCGCAAGACACGGGGCAACAAGGAGGTAATGATCCATGCGTCGCTTTGCCTGCGCTATCGGCTTGGCCGCCTGTATGGCGATCCTGGCTACCGTGAGCCTCGGCATCCCCGCGCCGACCACCGCCCAGGAGCGCCCGACCCCCGGCCCGCGCCCGAGCCCGGCCCGGCCGACGCCGGACGACGATCAGAGCGAGTGCTCCGGCTACGTCGAGTCGACGGTCTCGGCCGACACGGTTCGCGTCTGCGACGTGGTGACGACGACGGTCGAGCTCGCGCCCCAGTGCCCGTTTTGCCTGGGCGGCATCAGCGTCGTGTTCATCCAGCCCGAGATGGCGACCGCCAACCAATGGATGCGTGGCATGTCCGAGCAGATGTTGGTCGGCCTGGAGATGTTCCAGCGGGAGTACGAGCACGAATACGGTCGCCCCTTGCTGATCCAGGCCGGCGTCGTACAGTACGATGACACGGATTCGCGGATTATCCAGCAGATGACCTCGCGCCTCCAGCAGGTGCGCAACGCGCTGCGCAATCCCCAAATGGGCACCCAGGACGGCGGCCCCTACGACCGGGCCGCGCGCGACGCCGTGCAGCTTCTGCGCTCCGCGTCGCGAACTAACGAGGCGCGTGATCAGGGCGGTGTGCCAGCCTGTGTGGAGATCGTGGCGATCTACGGCTCGCGCGAGGGCAGCACCGAGACCCGGATCGAGTACACTGAGGTGGTCCTGCGCGCACGGTCGATCATCCAAGCCCGGACCAACAACCTGTTCGCGGGCTGCACCGCCCTGGACACGTTGGGCGGCTGCGGTTTCTGGGCCTACATTCAGCCCGACCAGCGCTACTTTGCCACCCGCTACATCGACGTGCTGAAGTTCCGCAACTCGCTGCAGCCGCTGCTGCGGGATGCGCAGGGACGGGAGAGCGAGAAGCTGATCCAGGATATCTCGCTCAGCCAGAAGCTGCCTCCCGGCCTGGCCTACGTCCCGGGATCGGCCATCCCTCCGCCTGCGGCGGTGATCACCACCGGCGGCGAGACCGTGCTGCGTTGGGACTGGATCCCGTATCGCAAGACCGAGCCGCGGGTGGTCACCTACACCGTCCGCCCCAGCGCCGAGGGCCTGGTGCCGATCGAGGGCTGGTTCGACCTGGAGGATACCGGCGGCTTCAAGCGCACGGTCCCGATGCCCAGCCGGCCGATCACCGTGTCCGGCCTGTGCGTCCCACCCTCGCCCACCCCCACCGACACGCCGACGCCGACCGACACGCCCACCCCCACCGACACGCCGACGGCCACGCCGACCCTGACGCCGACGCCGACACGCACGCCGACCCCGACGCCCAAGGACGCCCACTTCCCGATCGCCCTGCGCGAGGCGGCGCCGCCGCCGCTGTATCTCCCGCTGGCGCTGGTGGAAGCCTGCCAGCCCAAGCAGCAGCGGCTGGACGTCGCCCTGGTCCTGGACGCCTCGACCAGCATGAACGAGCCGACCCGCGCCGGCCGCAGCAAGCTCGTCGCAGCCCAGGCCGCCGCCCGCGCCTTCCTGGACGAGCTGCGCCTGGCCGACGGCGACCAGGCCGCGCTGGTCACCTTCAACCAGCAAGCCGCGCTGTCCCAGCCGCTGACCGGCGACCGGTCCGCGCTTGACGCCGCCCTCGGCGGGATCGCCCTGGCGCCGCAGACCTGCATCGTCTGCGGCATCGAGCGCGCCGATGAGGAGCTGCACGGCCCGCGCCGGCGCGGCGACCACACGCCGGTGATGATCGTGCTGACCGACGGCCGCTCCAACCCGCAGCCGGTCGCCGAGGCCGTCGCCCGCGCCGGGCTGGCCAAGGCCGGCGGCGTGGTGATCTTCACCATCGGCCTCGGCGAGGACCTCGACGCGCAGGCGCTGGCGGATATCGCGAGCCAGCCGGACTTCTTCTACCGCACGGCCGACGCCGAGGATCTCGAACGCATCTACCGCGCCATCGCGGTCGCCATCCCCTGCCCGCCGGACGCGTACTGGGGACGGCGTTAGCGACATAGCCTGGGTGCGCGGACCGGCGGCGATCGTCGCCCCGTCCACGCGCTGACGGTCCGCGCACCCAGGCGGCCGCCTCATCCGTCAAATTGCCAGGAGTCGCGATTTGCGCGAAGCTCCAATCCTGACGCACAATAGCCGCGAGCGCGTTCAGCGTGCTCAACATCTCAGCCTTCCCAAGGAGCAAGCCGGCATGCAGTCCGACATCGAAGCCCTGCAGCACTCCGCGTTCTTCGCGGATCTATCCTCCGAGCACCTGGCTCAGCTTGCCATGCAAGTGCAGCACCGCCATTTCGAGCAGGGCGCGACGATCTTCAAGGAGGGCGATGCCGGCAATGCGCTGTACTTGCTGCGCATCGGGGAGGTCAAGATCTCGGTCTCGTCACCGACCGGGCGGGATATCACCCTGGCCCTGCTCGGGCCCGGCGACGGCTTCGGCGAGCTGGCCCTGCTCGACAGTTGCATCCGCTCCGCCACGGCAACCGCGACCGCGCCGACCGAGGTCCTGCGGGTCAGCCGGACGGACTTTCTCAGCTTGGTCGAGAACGACACCGCCGCCCTGCACGGCCTGCTGGCGGCCCTGGCGCGCATCGTTCGCAGCATGAACGAGAAGCTCGCGGACGTCGCGATGCTGGACGTCCACGGCCGGCTGGCCAAGGCCCTGTTCGGCCTCGCCGAGCGCTCCGGCGTCGAGACCGAGGGCGGCATCCGCATCGACCGCGTGGTCACGGTGGACGACCTGGCCGGGATCATCGGCCTGTACCCGGTCCAGGTCGAGCGGCTGATGCGGGATTATCAGTACGAGCGCATCCTGTCGTATGACAATGGGCTCATCACGATCCTGCGCGAGGACGTGTTGCGCGAGGCGTTGCCGTAGACCAAGGTCGACGGTCGCGGGCCGCTGTCGCCCAGGTGGCACTCCCCACGAGCGCGCCTCATGCCACCCACACCGTCTTGATGTTGACGAACTCGCGCAACCCGTAGGCCGAGAGCTCGCGCCCGTACCCGCTTTCCTTGATGCCCCCGAACGGCAGGCGCGGGTCGCTCTTGACCAGGCCGTTGACGAAGCAAGCGCCGGCCTCCAGCGCCTCGCGCGCGATGAATTCACCGCGCTCGACATCGGAGGTGTAGACCGCCGCTCCCAGGCCGAAGCCGCTGTCGTTGGCCAGCGCCAGCGCCTCGGCCTCGTCGCGCGCCGCGATCAGCGCCGCCACCGGCCCGAAGGTCTCCTCGGCGAAGGCGGGCGTGCCGGGGCGGACGTCCGCCAACACCGTGACCGGGTAGAACGCACCGGGTCCGTCGGGCAGCACCCCGCCCGCCAACAGCCGCGCGCCGGCCGCGACGCTCGCCTCGACCTGGCGGTGCAGGTTCGCGCGCAGGTCCAGCCGCGCCAGCGGGCCGACCTCGACGTCGTCGCGCAAGGGGTCGCCGACCGTCGCGGCGGTGAGGTGGGCGATCAGGCGCTCGGTGAAGGCCGCTCGGACGGCCTCGACCACGATGAAGCGCTTGGCCGCGATGCAGCTCTGGCCGCTGTTGATCAGGCGCGAGGCGGCGCAGCTCCGTGCGGCCAGGTCGAGATCCGCGTCGGCCAGGATCACTGCGGGATCGCTGCCGCCGAGCTCGAGCACGGTCTTCTTGACCGCCGCGCCCGCCTTGGCCGCCACCGCCTTGCCCGCGCGGGTGCTGCCGGTCAGCGTCACCGCCTGTACCGCCGGATGCGCGATGATCTCGCCGACGACGCCGTCGACGTCCTCCGCACTGACCAGGATCGTCCGGAACAAGCCCTCCGGCAAGCCCGCCGCGCGCCATAGCGCCTCAATCGCCAGGCCGCAGCCGGTGACGTTCGGCGCGTGCTTGAGCACGACGGCGTTGCCGGCCAGGAGCGCCGGCACGGCGAAGCGCAGCGCCTGCCAGTAGGGGAAGTTCCAGGGCATGATCGCCAGCACCACGCCCAGCGGCTGGAAGCTGACGTAGCTCCGGCGGCCGTCGGTCGGGATCGTCTCGGGGGCGAGGAAGTCGGCGGCGTGGTCCGCGAAGAAGTCGGCCATCCAGGCGCATTTCTCGACCTCGGCCCGGCTCTGGGCGATCGGCTTGCCCATCTCCAACGTCATCCGCCGCGCGTGCTCCGCGCTGTCGCGACGCAGCAGCTCGGCCAACCGGCGCGCGATGGGGATGCGGTCCTCGATCGGGACGCGGCGCCAGGCGCGCTGGGCGGCCCGCGCCTGGTCGAGGATGCCGGCGAGGGCGGCGGGGGATGTGGCGGGCCAGGTGGCGAGGGTTTGGGCGGTGGTGGGGTTGATGGAATTTAGCATGGGGTACCACACAACGGATTGACAAGCGGATACGCGGATTGAGCGGATTGGACAGATTGGGTGGGACGGAAGTTGGTGGGCTTGGGCGGATTGGCTGGGATGGGCGATGGGTTGGTGGGCTTGGGCTGGCTCGGGGTAGGGGGCGATGGCGGGTATCGGCGATGGCGGGTATCATAGTCGCGTGATGCGGATTCGTGAACCCACGACCACCTTGACGGACTACGTGCTGGCCGTCGAGTGCCTGGTGTTCGCCGGGCTGCTGCTTCGGGGGGAGCGCGCCGACTGGGGGACCGAGGTGCTGCTGTGGGCCGCCGGCTTCGGCGCCTCGGCGGTTGCCGCGGCCGTGGGGGGCAGCGCGCATGGGTGGGTGGATTATGTCACGTTGCGGGTCCAGCGTGCGCTGTGGCTGGTGTCGATGGGTGCGATCGGCCTGGCGAGCGCCTGCTTTACCGGCGCCGTGGTCTGGGCGACCTTCGCGGATCCCGTGCGGCGCTGGCTGCTCGCCGCGCTGGGGGTGGAGGTATTGGTCTACTGGGTGTGGATCGCCCGTGACGCCGAGTTCCGCTGGGCCGTCTACCTGTACGGGGGCAACATGCTGGCGGTCCTGGCCATCCTGGCGCTGGCGATCGGGCGCGGGCAGGTGGCGGGCGCGGGCTGGATCGTCGCGGCGGTGCTGGTCGGCTTCGCCGGCGCGGCGATCCAGCGCCGGGGCCTTGCCCCGCACCCGCGTTTCAACCACAACGACCTCTACCACGTGATCCAGATGCTCGCGTTCTACTTGCTCTTCCGCGGGGCACAGGCGATGGTGGATGGCTCGGGATGAGAGGGGTGCCGGGTGGACCGCGGGCATTTGGCAGGGTTTGCGGCGTCGGGTAGACTAATGCGCTGCGAATGGCGAACGACTGACCCGGCAGTCATCCGAAGGACCTGCGGCGGCGATCGCGCCGGATCCGCGGAGACCACGCCCGAGCAGCCTCGAAGGAGCAGTGCCCACACCATGGCCGAAAGTGTCCTGACGACCGAACACCCGCGGCGCAAGCACCCAGGGCGGCGCGGGTCTGCCTTGACGCTGGCGGCGCTTGCCCTGTGCACGGCCCTGGTGCTGCTGCCGCTGGCCTATCAAGCCGTGCATCGTGCGTCGATCTTCCCCGGCGTCTACGTGGCGGGCATTCACGTCGGCGGTCGCAGCGCGGGCGAGGCGATCAACCGCTTGGCGGAGGCCGGGCTGGATCCCGCGGCGCCGGTGAGCTTGCGCACGGCGGACCAAACCTTCACGCTGGACCCGGCCGCCAGCGGCCTGATCTTCGACGCGCGGGCGACGGTGGCCGAAGCCTGGGCCGTCGGCCGCCGGGGCGCCCGGCCGCGCGCGGTGTGGGACATGCTCGCCGCGCGCTTCCAGCCCCATCCGGTCGCCCCGATCGTCCAGCTCGACGCCGCGGCGGCGCGGGCGGCGCTGGCGGGCGTGGCCGCGGACTTCGATCGGCCCGCCGAGAACGCGGCGGTGGCCGTCGAGGGTACAGAAGTCCATAGCACACCGCCGAAGCCCGGGCGCACGCTGGACGTGCCCGCCTCGCTGGAGCGGCTG
>CAZCJG010000191.1:0-9162 GCA_964498575.1 uncultured Anaerolineales bacterium
GAGGTATTGACAGCCGGCCTGCGCGATTTGCCGGGCGTCCAGCGACTGGAGATCCGGCTTGCCCGCCTGCCGCGCCCAGTGGTTGACCAAGCGGTTGTGGGCGATGCGCAGGAGCCAGCTCTCGAAGCGCTCGGGGTGCTCCAGGGCCGGGAGGCCGCGCAGCGCGCTGAGGAAGACGTCCTGGGTCAGGTCGTGCGCCAGCTCGGCGTCGCGCAGGCGGAAGACCAGGTAGCGAAATACGCGCTCGGCGTAGCGCTCGTAGAGCAGGCCGAAGGCGCCCTTCTCGCCGCGGACGGTCCGGCCGACCAGCGTGCGGTCGTCGGCGGCGGTCAGGCTCTGCTTCGGGTCGAGCGGGCGGCGCGAGCGCAGCTTCGAAAGTGGCAATGCGGGTCAATCCTACTGAATCCATAGGGTTGGCATATCGTAACACATCGGCATCGCCATCGGCTGCGGCCGGTCCCGGGACCCCGCGTCCCGGGACCGGCCGCCAAGCGGGGGAGACCCCCGGTCCCCGAATCACCCCGGAGGGTGCATCGGGGACCGGGGCCGGCGGTCAGTGGTTCCTGAACAGCGCCGGCAGCAGCACCACCCGCTGGCTGTTCGGGCTCCAGCCTCCGGCGACGCGGCTGGCGATCTCGTTGCCCTCTAGGTCGCGCAGCCGCACGCCCTTGTTGGGACCGAAGGCCAGGCCGCCGGAGCGCGGGCCTGGTTCGCCGATCACATCGAGCTGCAGCGTCAGCCAACTCCCGTCCGGCAGCGCCCGCGGGCTGCCGCCCAGGGACGAGACGCGGATCACCAGCTCGGCGTTGGCTACGGTGGCGTCGTGCTGGACGGTGACGGTGAAGCCGGCCGGCAGCGCCGCGCCGACCGCGTCCGGCACGCCGTCGCCGTTGCCGTCGGCGGGGTCGAAGCGCAGCCAGCTCTGGTCGTAGTCCAGCGTCAACTCGAGCTCGGCAACCTGGTAGTCGCCGGCGTCGAAGGCCACCGGCACGCTGATCCGGCCACCCACCGGCGCCGGCATGCTCGCCGGCAGGCCGACCAGCGGCGGGGCCGGGGTGGGCGTCGGGGTGGGTCCGGTGATCGGCGGGACGTCGCTGATCCGCCCGCCCTTGAGCAGCAGCGGCAAGGCCGAGCCGAGGCTGCCGTTAGCGGGCACGCCGAGATAGGCCGACATGTCGAATTGGTTGCTCAGGCTGAGGTCCGCCACGGTCGCGGCCACCGGCTGGTCGCTGGTGACAACGGCCGAGCCGTAGCTGTTCATCGGCCAGTCGGCGATGTCGGTGGGCCACCACAGGCGGCTGCCGCCGGGGGGAATCGTCACCGTACAGGCCGCCCCGCAGTTGACAGCCATGTCCTGCCAGTCCTGGATGGCCAAGGTCACCGTCGCCGGGCTCGCGCCGAGGTTCTGCACCTGGATCGGCGTCGTCAGCTTGCTTGACGTATGCTCGCGGCGCGTGAGCGGCAGGTGGACGCGCTGGCCGCCCTGGCCGGCGGGGATCGCCTCGAAGGCGGCTTCGGCGCCGGATTGCTGGTTGTTCATCCGGACCGTGGCGACGATGCCGCCGCCGGTCGCCTCGATCAGCGCGGACGCCGCGCAGTTGGCCGGCACGGCGGCGTCGTTGGCCGGGTAGAAGAAGTGGATCGCGCCCGGCGCGAGCTGCACCGGCGCGCCGCCGTTGTGCTCGATCGTCTGGCCCTGGCAGGCGTGGCTGCGCCCGGCGACATCGGCGCCCTGGTAGGTGACCTTGACCCCGACCGTGCTCGGCCCGGGGTTCAACACGGTGATGCCGGTGCCCAGTTGACCGGCGACGTGGTTGGCCGGGTCGATCCAGTAGTCCTTGAAGACCATCGGCACGTACCAGCTCATCCCGGCCGACGCCGCCGCTTGCCCAGCCAGGCTGTAGGTGCCACTGGACATGTTGGTCTGCGTCATCAACACCGCCAGCGGCTGGTCGGCGGTGACGCGACCCCAGAGGATGGCGTTGTCGGGCAAGCCGGCGAGCTGCGGGTGGGCGCCGAGCGAGAAGGACGTCGCGCCGCCCGGGCCGAGCGGCAGTGAGAGGATCGCCAGCGGGTCGGTCTCGTTCTGCCGCATCAACTGCAGCTCAGCGGTCGTTGCGCTGGCGGCGGTGTTCTGGATCGACAGGGCCGAGGTCTGGCCCGCGAAGCCTTTGAGCAGCATCGGGACCAGCACGTCGGTCGCCGGCTCTAGCGCGTTGTAGATCACCGAGTGCCCGGTCAGGTTCCAGGTATTGTTGGCCAGCACCGAGACCGGCTGGTTGGCGCTGACGCGGGCGGCGAAGACGCCGTTCGGCATGTTAGCCTCGGCCGGAAGGTAGACGCTGGCGGAGGCGCCTGGCGCGATTCCGGGCCGGCTGACGGTCAGCGAGGCGCCGGTCGTCTGGTTGGTGAAGCTCACCGAAACGTCCGCTGCGTCGGTCTCGGAGAGGTTGGTGAACTGGATGCCGCTTTGTCCCGGCAGGGTGTAGCTGCCGCCCGGCACCGGCGTCCCGGTCGGCCGCGGCGTCGGCACCGTGCCAACAGGGGTCGGAGTCCGAGACGGCAAGGGGCGGAGCTGCCACAGCCTGCTCAGGAGCGGGAGGTCGCGACCGTTGGGACCGCCTTCCGGCAGGCCGACGTAGATCGCCTGGTCGATCGACCCGGTCAGGCTGAGGTCGTCGACGACGGCGGCGATCGGCTGATCGCTATCAAGCTGTGCCGTGCCATAGGTGCCGGCTTGCCAGGCGACGACGTCCGGCGGCCACCACAGGCGGCTGCCGCCGGGCGGGATGGTCACCACGCAGTCGGCACCGCAGGCGATGGCTTGGCCGGCGTCGTCCCGCAGGGTCAAGGTGACGCCGGCGGGCGCGCCGCCGAGATTCTGCACCTGGATCGGCGTCGTCAGCTCCCTGTTGGTGTGCTCGCGGCGGATCAGCGGCAGGTGGACGCGCTCGGCGCCGTGGCCGGTGGTGAGGGCCGAATAGGCCCCGGTGGTCCCCTGGGTGGGGCTGGCGACGTTGACCACGGCCAGCACGCCGCCGCCGACGGACTCGATCACGGCCGAGGCGGCGCAGTTGGCTGGCAGATTGCTCTGGCCCGAGCCGGGGATGTTGATATTCCCTTGATAGAACACCAAGCTGGCGCTCGCTGGGATCATCGCCGTGGCGCCGCCGTTGTGCTCGATCGTCTGGCCCTGGCAAGTGTTGGCCAGCCCGCCACTCGCGGCGCCGTGATAGGTCACCTTGACCATGACCGGGATGGTGCCGGGGTTGAGCACCGAGATGCCGGAGGTCATTCCCTGGAAGTTGTTGAACAGCATCGGCGCGTGCAGCGTAGCCGCCACGCGGCTGGCGGGCAGGCCGTCGATGTCGTAGACGCCCTTCTGCGAGTTCTCCATGTTGACCAGGCTGGTCACCGCGATCGGCGTGCTGGCGCTCAGGCGCGCCCAGCCGAGGAAGCCGGCCGGCAGATCGCCGAGCTCGGGCCGGGTGCCCATGTCCACCGTCGTTGCCGCGCCCGCCGCCAGCGGAAGCGTCAGGGTCTTGGGCGGCGTGGTCTGGCCCATTTGCATAAGCTCCATCTGGACCGTCGTGGCATTAGCGCCGTCGATGTTCTGAATGCCGATGATCGAGTTCTGCGCGTTGTAGCCGCGCGTGACGAACGGTACCAGGACGCTCGTGGCCGGCTCGGGCGCGTTGCCGAGCACCGCACCGCCGACGGAGTTCCAGTCCGTGCGCGCGATGGCGGCGACCGGCTGCTCGGACACGACATGCGCGGCGTAGAGGCCGTTTTGCAGCTCGGACTCCGAGGGGAGGTAGACGTTGGCGGATTTGCCGGGCCCCACATCCTCCCGCGTCACGGTCACCGGCGCGCCGCCGGTGTGGCGCTGGAAGACCACGCTGATATCGGTGCTGTCGGTCCGCGACAGGTTGACCACTTGCACGCCGCTGATGCCGGCGCCGCCGATGCCACCGGTGCCGCCGGACTCGCCGGAGCCGGGCGTCGCGGTCGGCTGGCCGCCCGGGGTCGGGGTCGCCGGATCACCGCCCGGTGTGCGTGTCGGGACGGGATCGCCGAAGGCCCGCAGCGCGAGCGGGACGTGGCGGCGGTGCGGCGGCGCGCCGGCCGCGCCGATGGCGGCGCCGTTGTATACCGCGTCGTTGCGGGGATTGCTGCCACAGCCCGCATCGCACACATCGAGCATCGTGGCCACGAGCGGCTGGTCGCTGATCAGCCGCACGGTGCCGAGGGTTCTGTCAGCGATGCTGTTCATGTTCCCGAACTCCCAGCGCCAGGCGCCGCCGGCGGGGATCGTCACCTCGCACTCGGCGCCGCAGGACTTGAACGGCTGGCCGACGCCGGGGCTGGACGGGCTGAGGGAGCTGACGGAGTATTCGAGCGTCACCGTGGCGGCGGCGCCGGAGGTGTTGACGGCCTGCAGCTCGGTCGTACCGTAGAAGAGCTTGCGCATCAGCGGCAGGATCACCTTCTGGTCAGCCTGGTCGGCGCGCAGCGCGGGGTAGGCGGTCGACGTGCCCTTGTCCAGGTTGGACAGGTTGACGACGGCAGCGATCGGCCCCGTCGCCGCGAGCTTGGCCGCGGCGTAGCAGCCGGCCGGCAGGTGGCTGCGGCCGGTGCCGGGGATCGAGATGTCGCCTTGGTAGAACACGGCGATAGCGCCCGAGCCCACCGATGCCGTGTCGTGGGCGATCGTCTGACCGGCGCAGGTGCCGCTGAGGCCGGTGTAGGTGACGTTGACGTCGACCGCGGTGTCGCCCGGATTGAGGACCGACAGGCCGGAGGTCATGCCGTTGCCGCCACTGGCGACCATCGGCGCCGTGAGCGTGGCGGCCAGCGTGTCGGCGGGGATGCCTTCGACGGCGTAGACGCCCTTGGCCGTGGTCTCCATATCGGTATAGGAGACGACCGCCAGCGGCGTGGCGGAGCTGATGCGCGCCCAGCCGAGGGAGCCGTCGGGGATACTGGCCAAGCCGCTGAACTTGGACACGTCCACGGAGGCGGAGGTCCCAGGTGAGACGGTGAGGTTGGTCGTGGCGGTGGGCAACTTGCTGCCCGAGGCCATCCAGTCGAAGGTCACCGTGGCCACCGCGCCCGTGTCGGTGTTCTGGATGTTGACGATCGAGGTCTGGCCGAGGTAGTTCTTGACGACAAGGGGCACGATCACCTCGGTCGCCGGCTGGATCTCACCATGTTCGAGGGATCCGCCGCCGGGCTGCCAGGTGGTGTTGACCAGGGTGGTCACCGGCCGGTCGGAGGAGACGACGACGGCGTAGGCGCCGTTGGCCAGCGCGGTTTCGATGGGCAGGTAGACGGTGTAGGAGTCGTTGGGCGGGATGTTCGGTATCGTGCGCGAGACCGGCGGTCCGCCACTCTGCTTGTAGTAGTCGACCACAGCGGTCGCGCTGTTCACGCCGTCGAGGTTGGTGATCATCACCCCGGTCGAGCCCGGCCCCGCGATGCCGGCCAGGCGGGCATGGGCGCCCGGCACCGGCGCGCGGAAGACCGCGGCGAGCGCGGCGAGGGTCAGGAGGAGTGGAAGGAGGAATCTCGGTGTGCGAAAGGATGGCCAGCGGAAGCTGGGCTTGCGGTGAATGGGCATGTCGGCTTGCTCCTTACTTGGGATCGGTGCCCGGCGTGGACGCGTAGAGGTGGCGCCGGGCGTGCTGTGTGTTAGGACAAGCCGGGGCGGGGAAACATAACAAGGTGATACGAAGGACCGGGCGGGGCCCCCGCGCCCGCCCCGTCCACGCGCCACCGCGATCAGGGGTTGGACAGCGCCGGGAGAAGCGCCACGCCGCCGCCGTTCACGCTCCAGGCCGGGCCGAGGGTCGGCGCGAGGGTGCCGAACCGGCCGTTCTTCAGCAGCAGGGGCAAGGCGGTCTCGATGCGCCCGGTGTCGGCCACGCCCCGGTAGGATGCCATGTTGAGGATCCCCTGGAAGGTAATGCCCCCGATGGGCAGCCAGCCCGGCGACACGTGGCTGATGGCGGTGACCACCGCCGCGACGGGCTGGTCACTGGTGACGAGGGCGGACCCGCTGAAGTTGTCGGGCAGGCCCGCGATCGCGCTCGGCCACCACAGGTGGGCGCCAAGGGGCGGGATCGCCGCTTCGCAGTCGCCGCCGCAGGCGAAGGCCCGCCCGCCCTCGTCCTCGATGGCGAGCGCGACGGTCGCCGTGATCGCACCGAGGTTCTGCACCTGGATCAGCGTCATGGGCTGGATCTGCCGCCGGATGAAGGGCAGGTGGACGCGCCGGCTGCCCTGATCCAGCGCGATGCCACCGTACTCGGAGAACATCCGCCCGGACAGGCCGACCCGGGCGAAGACGCGGCCCCCTTCCGCCTCGATCACCGCCGCGGCGGCGCAGTCCGCCGGCAGACCGCTCGGCCCGGCCGCGCCGCCCAAGGGCCTATATTGACCGAACCCGTGGCTCCCGCCGGGCGGGATCGAGACCGGCGTGCCGCTGTCATGCTCGACGGTCTGGGCCTGGCAGGTGCTGGCGCGCCCCAGGGCTTCGGCGCCACGATAGGTGACCTTGACGCTGGCGGTGCTCGGCCCGGGGTTCAGGACCTGGATGCCGGAGTCGAGGTGAGCCCCGTCCACTCCGGGATTGGCCGCATAGTCGCTGAAGACCATCGGCGCGATCCAGGTCGCCCTGGCCGATGCAGCCGGTTGGCCGGCACGGGCGCTGACGCCGATTTCCGTGCGGTCCCAGATCGTCATGAGCACCGCCACGGGTTGGTCCGCGGTCACCCGCCCCCAAAGGTAGGCGTCGTTGGGAAGCTGCCGGGCAAAGAAGGGATGGGCGTCAAGAGCAAAAGTCGTGGCGGCGCCGGCGTCGAGCGGGACGGCCAGCGCGGCCAAGGGCGCCGTCTCGCCGAACTTCATCACACGCAGGACGGCGGTCGTGGCCTGGTCGGCGGTGTTCTGGATGGTGAGGATCGGGGCTGGGCCCGAATAGGGCTTGAAGAGGGACGACAACACGACCTCGGTTCCGGCTTCCGGCGCGTTGTACATCAGCGCGTGCCCGCCGTCGCACCAGTCCCACCAGACCGTCCGAGCCACGGCCGCGACCGGCTGGTTGGCGCGGACACGGGCGGCATAGACGCCGTCCGCCAGGCCGCCCAGCCGCGACAGGTCCAGATAGGCCGTATCGCCCGCCGCGATGCCGGGGTGGCGGATCGTGACCGGCGGCCCGCCGGTCTGGCTGCTGAAATCGACGGCGATGTCCGCGGCGCCGGTCGCCGACAGGTTGGTGACCATGAGCGTGCTCGACCCGAGCTTGTGGCTCACGTCGCGCGGCGTCGCGGTCGGCACCGGGCTGGTCGGCGCCGGCGTCCGTGTGGGGGCGGCGTCGCCGAAGCGTCGTAGCACCAGCGGAATGGGCCGGATCGACGGCGCAGGGGAGAGCACGGCGTCCAGCGCGGTCCCGTTATAGGCGATATCGGTGCCCCGGCGCATCATGCTGCGGTCGATGTTGAGCTCGAAGACGGTGGCCAGCAGCGGCTTGTCGCCGGTGAGGCGCGCGGTGCCGAAGGACAGGTCGTCGAAGTCGCCTAGGAGCGTGAAGTCCCAGCGGTGGCCGCCGCCGGCGGGGATCGTCACTCGGCAGCGCGTCCCGCAGGTGGTGAAGGGCCTGAGGCTACGTCCGGAGGCCAGACTGGCGTACTCCAGCGTCACCGTCGCGGCCTCGCTGGACAGGTTGACGACGTGGATAATGCTATTCCCGGGCCGGTTGCGGCGGATGAGCGGCAACAGCACCTGCCGGCCGCTCTGGTCGTCGCGCAAGGCGCCGTAGGCCGTGACCGCGCGCCGCGCCGGCGGTGCCGACAGGCCGGCCACGAGCGCCACCGCCGCCACGGGGCCCGTCGCGGTGATACGTGCGGCCGCCGCGCAGTCCGCCGGCAGAGGGCTGCGACCGGCGCCGGGCGGCGGGGCGTCGCCCTGGTAGAACGTCGCGATCCCGCCCGCGCCGATCGACGCCCTGTCGTGAGTGAAGGTCCGCCCGGCGCAGGGGCCGCTGATCCCGGCATAGGTCAGGCCGACTTCGACCGCCGCGTTCGCCGGGTTGAGCACCGTGATCCAGGAGCTGCGCTCGCCCGGGGCATTCATCACCATCGGCGCCGTGAGCTCTTCTCCGGTTGCGCGCTCCGGGATTCCTTCGACCGCGAAAACGCTCATCGGCCAGGCCGGGATATCGATATGGGCGACGACCGCGAGCGGCACGGCGGACCGGACACGGCCCCAGCCCACGAAGTCGTCGGGCAGACCGGCGAAATCGGGATGCCGCGCCAGGTCCACCGTCACGGAGGCCCCGGCGCCGATCGCGAGCGTGGCCGAGGCGCTGGGTGTCGTGCTGCCCGAGGCCATCAGGTCGAAGGTCGCGGTCGCGGGGGCGGCGGCGGTGTTCTGGATGCTCACCTGCACGGCCGCGGCCTCGGTCCCCAGAAGCCGCTTGGTCACCCAGGGCAGCAGCACCGCGGTGGAGGGCACGAGGTCGCCGTGCAGGATGCGGCCGCCGTAATCGAACCAATGGGTGCTGGTCAGCGTGGTGAGGGGCCGATCGGCGGTGACGACGGCGGCATAGGCTCCCTTCGTCAGCGCTTCTTCCATGTACAAGTCCAAGCCCTTGTAGCGGAAGGGTTCCAAGCCCTGCACGGCTCGGCGGATGGGCGCGCCACCGCCCTGGGGGTAGAAGGTGACAAGGGCGTCGGTGTTGCCCGTAGGATCGAGGTTGACCAGGCCCAGCTCGGTCGAACCCGGCCCGAGAATACCGGCCAGGCGGCTGGCGTCGGCCGCGGGCGCCGGACCACGGAGCACGGCGGCCGCGAGGGCGAAGCCGACGAGGGACAGGCAGGGGAAGAGACGGGATCGGCGGATCCTTCGGCATCGGTAACCCATGGCTGAGCACTCCTGGGTGGGAAGAGGATCCCCGGCACAGCCCTGGGTGGGGCCGGCCGGGGGTGGCGCTTCCCCGAGGACGAGACGGTGCGCCCCGGCGTTGCAGGGCGCGGGCTCCCGATGCCGCCTTCCGCCCGCTACGGTGGGCCCGGCACGGCAAGCACCGCTTCCGGCTGGCAGTCGCCCGTGATCGCGTTGCCGACCAGGTTCCCCAAGAGTTGTACCGGGTTGCCTATGGCT
>CAZCJG010000192.1:0-9161 GCA_964498575.1 uncultured Anaerolineales bacterium
CCGCGGTTTCCAACCGCCTGGCTCTGGCTCCCGCGCGAGAATGCGTTCGCCCTGCAATTGGGCGGCAGTAGTCGGTCGCGCGTAGCCGCTTGCTCAAGCCATTCGCTCAATTCGCCATAGCAAACGCGAGTCCTGCCAGGCCCACGATCGACCAAAATACCCCGATCAAGACGGGCAAGAGTCCCTCCGAAAGCGTTGAACGCCGTTGGGCCTTCATCTCAACGCGGAAGCTATCCCCGGTCGCCGGGAACTTCACCTCAGCACCCTTGTAGAACGCGTCGTAGGTGTTCGTGAAGGTTGTAAGCTCTGGCAGGCGAGCCTCGATCGACCGAAGTTGATAACGTCTGAATCGGATGTACTCGGCATTGCGCAACTGAACGACATGCCACACGCGGCAGACGATCATTCCGAACACGGAGAAGACCAGCGCAAGCACCCCGACATAGCGCAGCGGCGCTTGGAGTGCTGTCAGCGCGCCTAGTGCTGTCAGGAGCACCGTATTGACCGTCAGGAAGGTTCCGCTCCTCTGTTGGCGGAGCGAGTCGTCATGCTGCCACAATGCGACGTTCGCTTCGTACTCAGCCAGAAGCACATGACAATCCACTGATTCGTCACCTGGGGCTGCCATCGCAGTAACACTCCACGTGTGGCGCAGAACTACACAATGATCATACGATCGACCCGCCTACGCGTCAACCTGTGTCCCGCCTAAGGATCTCCCGCCGGCTCGTACAAGAAGGTCCACACGTACGCCACCACCGCCTCCAGCTCCCCCGCATCCCCGATCTCCTCCTCCGGGTGGACCCGCCGCACCGCCTCTGCCACATCCGCGCGCGACAGGGCGACACGCGCCGGGTCGTTCAGCCGCGCCGTCGGCACGCCATCCCCGGCCTGGCCATGGCACTGCACGCACCGGGCCGCATACACATCGCGACCGCGCTCGATCTCCCCTGGCGCCGTGGCGAGCGACCATGCGTAGAAGGCGGTATCCCAGCGCGCCTCGTCATCCAGCCGCGGATCCCAGGGCGCCATCGCCGAGCCGGCGAGCCCGTCGGTGATCGCCCGAAAGTAGTACCGCGGGTTCTGCTCATGCATGTACGCCGCGTCGCGAAAGTCGGTCGGTGCTGGGTCGAGCAGGGCCGCGGCGGGGCCATCGCCGGCTCCGGATGCTCCATGACACTCGGTGCAGTAGCGCGCGTAATGCTCCGCTCCCAGCGCGGCGATGGCCCGGCTGGCGGGCAGGTCGCGGGCATCGCCGGCAGGTGGGGAGGGCAAGGGCGTGCGAATCGGTGGCGGGCTCGGCGCGACCCGGGGCTGCGGCCAACAACCGGCGGCGAGCAGCAGCGCGAATCCGCCGGACAGGACGGCGCCAAGCAGGCGCCGGTCACGCGCGCCGGATCGCGGGTGGATTGAGCACCCCCACCACCACCCCATACACCGCCAGCCCCAGCCCGACCTTGGCGCAGATCAGCGCCGCCCCGGCAAGCCAGGCGGCCGCGGTGCCCCCGCCGCCCGCCATGCCGGCGGCCAGCCAAACCGCCGCGCGGGGCAGGAGGACGGGCATGGCGATGAGGCCCAGGGCGGCCGCCAGGCCCAGGCCGCGCAGCCAGGCCGGGCCGGGAAGGAAGCGGCGGAGCTGCCCGTAGGCGTAGCCGAAGGCGATCAAGGTGGCCAGCACCAGCCCGCCGGCGATGCCGGCCGCCGTCTGATGCGGGTCGCCGAGCAGGGCATCGGCCCACAGCGCGGGCCAGATCATCCCGCGCGGCAAGGGGATGGCGACCTGGCCGATCGGGTCGAAGGTGGCCAGGCCAGCCAGGGGGATCAGCCCGTCGATCGCGATGGCCAGCGCGCCGCCGGCGAGCCCGCCGGCGATCGAGCGCAAGAGCGGGCGGATGTCCTCCCCCGGCGCGAAGCGGGCGTCGAGGTCGGGCGCGTCCTCGATCCGGGTCGAGGGCAGGCTTGGGCTCATGGTCCCTCCTCCGCCGCCGGCAAGCGCATCAGGAAGTCGACCAGGGCGTCGGCGTCCGCGGTGGTCAGGTGCAGCCCCAGATCCGGCAGCTCGGCGCAGGTGTAGCCGGGCAAGGTGTCGGCGCAGTGGTCCAGGATGGACTCGAGCACGTAGTCGCGCGCGCTGCCGGCACCGCCGGTGTAGTCCGGGGCGATGATCCGTGCCGCGGCGCGCGCGCTGACCCCGCCCAGGCCCGGCCCGAGCGCGGTCGAGGCGCCGGTGGTGCTGTGGCAGGTACCGCAGCCCTGCGCCAGGAAGACCGACGCGCCGGATCGATCCAGCGGGGTCTCGGGCGTGCTGACCGCGCTCTCGACCGCCGCTCCGAGCGCCCCGGGCAGCGGTGGGGTAGGACGGACCAGGAGCCACAACAGGGCCAGGATTGCCAGGGCGCCGATGCCGAGCACGAAACGCGGCAGGCCGGGATCACGCCGCGGTAGATCAGTCATCCACCGCCTCCGCGCGCAGCCCGGCCAGATAGGCCGCCACCGCCATCCCCTCCGGGGTCGGCCCGCCGGCCTCGAAGAGCCAGAGCAGCGCCGGCGTGCCGCGCGGGCCGTGGGCTTCCGAGAGCCGGGCCGCCAGCGCATCGCCGTCGAAGCGATCGCCCACCCAGGCGAGGTCCGGTCCTGCGCGGCGCTGACCGGCCAGTGCCGGACCGGGCGCATAGTCCCCACGGGTCGTCTGCGGCCCGAACAACATGCCGTCCGCCGCGTCTCGCACCCGCTGGGTGTGGCAGGCCAGGCAGCCCTCGGCGACGTAGCGCCGGCGTCCCTCGTCGCGCAGCGATCCCGCTTCGACCGTCCGCGCCGACGCGCGCGGGCCGGGCGACAGGGCCGCCGGATCGACCAACGGCAGGAACACGACGACGAACAGGCCCGCGCCGAGCAGCGCCAGGGTCACCCCCGCCAGCATGGTCGGGGCGAGCGCCGGCTCGCCGCCCCGCGCCCACGGCTCCTCCGGCAGATCGGCCGGGGCGGGCGCGCGCCGGAGCTTGGCCAGCCACAGCGCGGCCGAGCACCACAGCAGGATCATGCCGGGCAGGCGCAGCCAGGCTTCGGCGCGCAGCAGCGCCGCTCCGCCGATGCTCGTGCCTTCCAGACCGGCGACGCCGAGCACGCGCGCGACCTCGGCCGCCGCGCCGGCCAGGCCGACGATCGGCAGCGGCAGCACGCACAGCAGGGCGGCGCCGATCGCCAGCCAGGCATGACCGCGCAGCCGGGCCGGGGCGACGTCCGCGCCGCCCGTGGGCGACAACGCGTAGCCCGCCGCGATCGCCACCAACCACAGCCCGGCCAGCGGCGGGGCCAGGCCCGTGGCCGGGTCCCAGGCCGAAAGCTGCACGAGGCGCCGCGCGCCCGGCGGCAGCGCGGCGGCGCAGACGATCTCCGCCAGCAGCAGGACGCCGCCGGCCAGGGCCAGCCGCGCGATCCACAGGCCCGGCAGCCCGGACCGCGCCCACAGGTTGCGCCGGGCGCCGACGAGCGTGCCCAGGAGCATGACGCCCAGCAGGGTCGCCGGCACCACGAGCGCGAGCGCCGCCGCTTCGACCGGCCGGATCAGCCAGGTCGGCAGGAGCTCCGGGACGAGGCCTTGCGGCAGGGCCAGCGCGCCGAGGCCGAACCATCCCGCCAGCCCCAGGCGCACCACGCGCCGGCCGTAGAGCGGCGCGCCGGCGGCCTGTGGCAAGAGCGCCGCGACCACACCGAGCGCGGCCGGGGCTGCCCACAGCAGGACGAGCCCCGGCTGGTAGAGCGTGCCGGCGATCGCCTGGCTCGCGCCGCTCACGCTGCCGAGCAAGGCCAGGCCCAGGCCGAGGCAGACGACCAGGCCGATCGCCGCGGCGAGCCCGAACCAGGCCGCGACCGGCAGGGGATCGGGCGCGCTGGCGGCGGTGGACCACAGGGCCCAGAGCCAAAGCAGGGCGCCGAGCCACAGCAGGCCGTCGGCCAGAGCCGGCGCGGCCGCCCAGACTTCCGGGCGCAGGCCCCAGCGATCCGGCCAGGCGTCCAGGAACAAGATGGCGAGCAGCCCCAGGCCCAGGCCACCGTTCCACAACCACAAGCCGCGCCGCGCATGGTGGATCGGCGCCCCCGCCAGGCCGAACCCGCCCGTGGCGGCGAGCAGCGCGCCCGCCAGCGGCAGCGAGATCGCGCCGAAGAACGCGGCACGGATGTAGGCGGCGTTCAGGCGCCCCGCGCCGAGCGCCGACAGCCCCGGCCCGATCCCGGTCGCGAGGCTCAGCATCACGAGCAGCGCCGCCGTCGCCGCGACGACCGCCCAAAGGGTGCCGGAGAGGGCAAAGGAACGGAAGAGGGACGCGGCCGGGGGGGGTCGCTGGTCGACCTGGGGATCGGATTCGTGTGCTGGCGGCATCGGGGATGAGCTTGGGGGTCGGATCTGGCAAGGCGCGAAAACGTCCGCTGACGCGGACGCCATCGCCGGGATCGCGCCCTTCGTGAGGCGGGCAACCGTCTGTCGTATGGTGAGACGGAGCTTACCACCGGGCATCCCGCGCGTCAACCGAGGGAGGGCGGGGTTCGGATGTGTCGAAAGTCATTGCTCGCGATGCGATTGCCCCGCGACGGGTTGCACGTGAGAATGGCCGGCGGTAGAATCCGGACGCCATCCCAACTGCTAAGGAGCGTTCGCCCATGGCGTCTACCGCCGGCCGTGCCGTGCGCGGCCATTATTTCGATGCCTTCGAGACCGGCTACACCATCGTCAGCCCGGCCCGGACGATCACCGAGCACGACGTCTGCGCCTTCGCCGGGCTGTCCGGCGACTACAACCCGCTGCACACCGACGCGGAGTTTGCGCGCGACACGCCCTTCGGCGAACGCATCGCCCATGGGGTGCTGGGCCTGGCGGTCGCGACCGGCCTGGCTTCGCAGCTCGGGTTTCTGGACGGTACCACGCTGGCCTTCCTCGGCCTCGACTGGAAGTTCCGCAAGCCGATCCTGCTCGGTGACACGATCCACGTCATCGTCGCGGTCACCGACAAGCGCGCCCAGCCGGCGATGGGCGGCGGCATCGTCACCTTCGACGTCCGCGTCGTCAACCAGCGCGACGAGGTGGTGCAGAAAGGTGACTGGCGCATCCTCATCCGCTCGCGCCCGGCCGAGGAGCAGGCCGGGGATGGGGCGGCGACGAACGGGGACGGGGCGATCGTGGTCTCCCCCACGCCGGCGGCGGCGCCCAACCTGGGGCCCGGCGACGGCGCGAGCTGAGCCGCGGCGCGCGCCGGCCGCACCGCGCCCGGAAGTCTTCCCGATCGAGGTCCCGACCCCGCTCGCGGCGGGCCTGGTCCACGTCTTCTTGCTGCCCGGCGCGGCGCCGACCCTGGTCGGCACGGGACCCGCCACCGCCGACGCGCGCGCCGTCCTGTCCGCCCGCTCGCGTGAGGTGCTGCTCAGCCTGGACAGCGTCGCGCGGATCGTCCTGACCCACAGCGGGCTGGCCCATGCCGGGCTGTGCGGGGAGCTGCACCGCCTGACCGGCGCGCCGGTCTACGCCCATCCCGCCGCCGCGGCCTTCCTGTCCGGCTTCGACGCCGCCTGGGAAGCGCGCACCGCCTTTCACCTGCGGGCCGCGCGGGCGGCCGCGGTTCCGCCCGCGATCGTCGACGCCTTCGCCGCCGCGTTGAATGCGCGGGCCGGGCTGGGATCGCCGGTCGCGCCGGACGCGCTGCGCCCGCTGGCCGACGCGGCCCAGCTCCGGATGGGCGACGCGACCTGGACCGTCCTCCACGCGCCGGGCCCGGCGGCGGACCATGCCTGCTTCCATCATGCCCCGTCCGGCACCTTGCTGGGCGGCGACCTGCTCGCCCGCAACGCGCCGACCACGCTCGCGCTGGAGCCGCGGCGCGAGGACGGCAGCCGCCCGCAGACCCTGGCCGACCTGATCCGGTCGTGGCGGCGCATCGGCGGGCTGCCGCTCCACGTGGTATGGGCCGCGCGCGGGCCGGCGGTCCGAGCCCACCGCGTGCTGATCGCCCGGCGCCTGGCCGGCACGCGCCGCCGCCTGCTCGCGGCACGCCGCGCGCTATCCGGCGGGGCCGGCACGATCTGGGAGGTCGCCTGTGCGCTGGACCCCGAGCCGCCCCCGCCGGACACGCTCGACGACTGCCTGGGCGAGACCGTGGCGCTGCTGGACTGGCTGGTCGATCGGGGGCTGGCGCGGCGGACGGTGCGGGAGGGAGTGGTGCGGTTGGAGAGCAAGTAGCCTGGCGAGTTCGCGGCGATGGCCGAACGCGCCGGGCGAGGAGAGGAACGAGAAACGGCGAAGACCTCGGCCGCCCAGGAATGGAATTGACCACAGAGACACAGAGCCACGGAGAAAGCCTTTCTCTGTGGCTCTGTGTCTCTGTGGTGACATCACCGTTTGCCCGTGGCCGAAGTGATCACGGTCGCCCCGGAATCAGGCCGGCGTATCGCCGACCGATCCGTTGTCGCTGCTCGGAGCGGTGTCGTCCGGCGCCGCGATGTCGGGCGCGGGCGTGACGCCGGTCGCCACACGGTCGATGCCGCGGCTGAGCAAGTGCAGGGCATTGGCCAGCTCGATCTGGGCGCGGTTGAGCACGTTGCCGGCCTGGTCGCCGGCGACCTTGCGCGCGCCACCACGCACGCCGGACAGCGCATCGTCGATCTCGTCGCGCAGCGAGCTCAGGCCGTCGCGGATCTGGCCGCTGAGCTGCTCGGCTTCGGGCGTGCTGGCGGCGGCCTTCAGGACCGCACCGAACTGCTGGCCGAGCGCCTTGAGGTCGTTGGCCATGTTCTGGACCGCGCTCGCGGCGGAAGTCGGGTCGGTGGCTGATTCGGCGCCGGCCGCCTCGGCGGTATCATCGATGGTGCTGGCGGAAGTCGGCATTTCATCATTCATGGGGATATCTCCTCGGGTCGCGATCGGCTTGAGTGGGAGTTGGGGCAAACCGTCGTCGGGGCTTGCCAAGGCTTGAGTTTACGCGTTGGGATCGATCTTGGTTGTCGCAACTCGATTTTACGACCGAATTCGGACTTGCGCCAAAGTCCCCGGGCACCGGCACGCGCTTGGCGACATGATGACAGGCATCGCGGCGGATGTCCACCAGGCCTGCGACACCCTTGGCGCCGCTCATCACGGGCCACCGCAACCCTCGCGCGCCGCGATGGCCGCGTACAGCGCGCTCAGGTCCTCGGCGTCCGGCGCGGCCAGGTAGCGCGACGGCGAGCCGGCGACTTCGACCAGCAGGGCCGCGTCGAGCTCGGCGCCGATGCCCAGGGCGTAGATCGTGACGCCCTCGGCGCGCGCGCCCGCCGCTTCCGCGCGCACGGCGTCCAGGCCCGCGCTGGCCAGGCCGTCGGTGACCACCAGCAGCACGCGGCGCTCGCCGGGCCGGGCGCCCAGCGCCAGCACCGCCCGCCCGGCCGCGAGGCCGCGGTCCAGCCGCGAGCCATGCCCCAGGCGAATCCGCCCCAGCATCGCGCCTGCCGCCCTGCGATCGGCGGTCAAGGTCTGCACCACCGCCGCTTCCTCGGCGAAGGCGACCAGCCCCCAGCGGTCCTCCGTGCCGAGCCGTGCAAGGAAGTCGCCGGCGGCCTCGATGGCGGCGTCGAGCGCACGGCGGCCGCTGCGCGTCGGCGTGGCCATGCTCTGCGAAGCGTCGATCACCAGCACGATCGCCCGCCGGTCCGGCCCCACGCAGCCGCCGCGCAGCGCGAGCGGCAGGTAGAGCGGGGGCGGCGGCGGTGCCGGCAGAAGCTCGACATGCGCTGTGCCGTCGCAACCCCAGGGGCTGGCCTTGTCGTCGGGGCAGGGGCCGTGGCCGGCGCGGACGTCGATCCGGGCGGGATCGACCTCGCCGCTTTGGTAGTACACCTGCACTCGCCCGCCGCCGCCGGCGCCGCCCACGTCGTAGGCTTCGCCGCCCGGCCCGCCGGCCGCCGAGAGCCGCCCGGTCAGGTCCAGGCGCCCGGCTTCGATCAGGATGCCGCCGCCGGACCCGCCGCCGCCGGCGTCGTAGGTCGCCGCCGGCCCGCGGTCGCCCCTGGCGCTGACCTCGCCGGCGATCACGATCTCGTCCGCGACCAGGCGGATCGCCCCACCGCCGTCGCCGCCGGCGATGCTGGCATGCTCGTGGTGCGAGGGCGGCGGGGCACCGCCGGCCGAGCCCAGCTCGACCGCGCGGCCGTCCGCCGCGCCGTAGGGCCGGCCGCCCTTCCACTCGCCACGCCGCGTCTCCTTGATGCCATCTCCGCCCCGGCCGCCATAGCCGCCGCCGGCGCCGGAGCCGGTGGGGTGGAGCGTGCGGGGCGGGGCGGCGACCTGCGGCAGGTGATCCGGAGGGCGGGCGATCGCCGACAAGCTGCCAGTCGGGCCGGTGACCCGCGGCAATTGGGCGACCACATCAACCTCGCCGCCTTCGCCACCGCCCGGGCCTTCGCCCTTGCCCTCCAGCCGCCCGCGCCAGCCGGCGCCGTCGGCGGTGATGCGCGAGCCGGCATCGACCTCGATCCGCCGCGCCCGCAATTGGAGCTGGCCGCCGCCGAGCACCCCCGCGTACTGCGTCACCGACAGCACGCCGCCGTTGCGGACCAGCACGTGGTCGAACACCTGCTCGCCAACCAGGTCGACGGTGCGGCCATCGACGACCAGCGACGGGAGCTCGGCCGTCTGGTCGAGCGCGGCTGCGGGCCGGCCGAGCATGTCCGGCGCCCGGACGGCGAGCGCGAGGCCCGGCGCCAGGATCAACGACAGCGCGAGCAGGAACAGAACGGCAAGCGGTCGGAAGCGCGGGTTCATGTCGGCCTCGTGGGGGACTGGAGGATGAACGGGAAATCGCGGCTACGGGTAGCGATCGGCACCGTGCTATAATCGTCCGTCCGGCTGGCGTCCGCTCGCGGACCCGCGCCGAACACCGCCGCCGGTCGCGGCGCGGCCAGATTCTAGCACGAAGCGTCCCGCCACCACCGCATGATCGACCCAGCCCGCATCCGCAACTTTTGCATCATCGCCCACATCGACCACGGCAAGAGCACGTTGGCCGACCGGCTGATCGAGCGCACCGGGACGATCAGCCAGCGCGACATGGTGGCCCAGGCGCTGGACTCGATGGACATCGAGCGCGAGCGCGGCGTGACGATCAAGGCCAGCGCGGTGCGCATGCGCTACGCGGCGC
>CAZCJG010000193.1:0-1420 GCA_964498575.1 uncultured Anaerolineales bacterium
GTCGCCACCGGCCTGCGCGACGTGCGGCCCTGGATGAGCATCCGCTACATCGCCAACACCAGCGGGGTGCCGGAGGCGGACATCCTCGCCCAGCTCGACATCCCCGCCGACGGCGACACCGACGGCAACGCCAGCAAGCCGCTGGACATCCTGGCCGACGAGCTGAAGTACCCCGGCGGCCTGCGCGCGCTGATCGACGACATCCTGCAAGCGGTCCCCGAAGCCCGGCCTCCCGACGATAGGCCACCTCCGCCGCAATGAGCGTCTCCGACCTCAGCGACGCGGTCCTGGCGTTCATCGTCAGCTATGGCGCCCTGGCGGTCGGCCTGATCGTCCTGGTCGCGGCCCTCGGCGT
The DNA here is from genome assembly GCA_964498575.1 of uncultured Anaerolineales bacterium. Classification (GTDB taxonomy): domain Bacteria; phylum Chloroflexota; class Anaerolineae; order Epilineales; family Epilineaceae; genus CAZCJG01. The sequence goes on from CAZCJG010000193.1 coordinate 356, forward strand.
GCCACTGCCCGCCACAATCGCCGTCCTCGCCAGCGGCGCCTTCATCCAACAAGGCGTGCTGGACCTCTACACGACGGCGCTCGTCGCCCTGGCCTTCGTGCTGCTTGGCGACTCGCTCGGCTACGGCATCGGCCACGTCCTGCGCGGGCCGATCGTCTCCCGCTATGGCCAGACCACAGCCTGGCGCAGCGCGGAAACGCAGTTCCAGCGGCACGGCGGGCTGGCGATCTACCTCACGCGCTGGCTCCTGACGCCGATCGCGCTGCCGATGAACCTCGCCGCGGGCGGCAGCCGCTATCCCTTCCCGCGCTTCCTCGCCTTCGCCGCGGCGGGCGAAGCGACCTGGCTCGCGCTCTACGGCTCGCTGGGCTACGCCTTCGGCAGCCAGTGGGAGTACGTGAGCGCGCTGGTCAACGACCTGGGCGGGTCACTGGTCGGCGTCCTGCTGCTGGCGCTCGGCATCTTCTGGCTGTTGCGGCAAGGGTTGCGCGCGTCGCGATCCGACCCGGCCTCGACCTCGGGTCATCAATCGTCCTGAATCATCCGGAGTGAATGGGGTATGCACACTTACATCGCCTTCCTGCGTGCGATCAACGTCGGTGGTCACACGGTGAAGATGGACCATCTGCGCGCGCTGTTTAGCGCACTTCGCTACACGAAGGTAGCGACCTTTATCGCCAGCGGCAACGTGATCTTCGACGCGCCGTCCGCCAGCGCCGCGGACCTCGAGCGCGAGATCGCCGCCCACCTCGAATCCCAGCTCGGCTACGCGGTCGAGACCTTCATCCGCACCCCCGCCGAGCTTTCGGAGATCGTTCGCTACTGGCCCTTCGACCCGTCCTACCGCGACGCGCCGGACCACACCCTGCACATCGCCTTCCTGTCCCAACCGCTAGGCGCCGAGCACCAGGCCAAGCTGGATCCCTTCGCCACCGACTCCGATACCTTCCACGTCGCCGGCCGCGAGGTCTACTGGCTGCGCAGCGGGAGGATGAGCGACTCCGCGTTTTCCGGCGCTGTGCTGGAGAAGACGCTGGGGCTGCCGGCGACGTTCCGGAATGCGAA
>CAZCJG010000193.1:1520-9057 GCA_964498575.1 uncultured Anaerolineales bacterium
CCGGCGCTGTGCTGGAGAAGACGCTGGGGCTGCCGGCGACGTTCCGGAATGCGAACACGGTGCGGAAGATTGTGGCTAGCCACACAACGGATTGCTAAACGGATACACGGATTGAGCGGATTAGACAGATTGCCACCGGCGCATTCGCACCAGGCAGGCAAACCAAATCTGTCCAATCCGCTCAATCCGTGTATCCGTTTAGCAATCCGTTGTGTGGTTACTGGGATCCCTCCCGTCCCCAAACAAACCCGCTCGCATCACCCAACACCTCCTGCACGTCCCATACCCCGCTCCCGTTGGAACTGCCGAGGAGCGCGGGGACCTGCGCCTGGGCCACGGGATCAACCTCCAAGACCAAGAATGCCTGGCCGAGGGGGGACCACATCACATCGCCCGCCAGATCGTAGCGGAGCCGCCCGTGCTCGTCCATCTCGACCTCTGGCAGCGCGGCCAGGCCGCGCAGTCCCTTACCGTCCGACCCCAAGCGGAAGACTCCGTTTCCGGGATACAGCGTCGTGTCGCTCTGGCGCAGGGCGAAGCCGATGCCGCCGCCGGCGTACAGGCCGCCTGCGCCGACGGCCACTGGTTGGTCGTCTGGCATGTCTGGCCAGAGGCGCTGAATCAGGGGCTTGGCGCGTGTCGCGTCACTCGTCCCCGTGTCGGGGGGTGGGAACACGTTGAGCGGGGACGGGCCTCCCGTTTCGGCGATCAGCCTTGGATTGATCGGCAACCAGGCGAGATCCCAACCCGGACCGACATACTCGAATAGCTTGAGATCTTGGGGCGTCCCCGCATCAACGTCCCACAGCACCTTGCCGCTGCCTTCGAAATAGCCCGCGCTGCTGACAAGATACCGCCCATCCGGCGACCAGAGGCGCGGCTGCTGGATGCCGTCGACCCCACCCTGCTGCTCTTCCTCGTTCTCGGCCAGCAGGCGCGCCTCGCCGTCTGGCAGATCCGCCACCCACAGGCCGCGCTCGTCGCTGAACGCCAGCCTGCGACCGTCGGGTGACATCAGGAGACCGTCGCAACCACAGCGCCCGCCGGCGTAAGCCACACGGGCGAAGCTGGACTCCGAGACCTCGGCACGGTTGCCACACGTGCCGATCTCACGCGCCTGGCTCGGATCGGCGACCGGGGCGATCGAGATCGCGCTAAGGCAGCGGTCCGGCGTCAAGGTCGGGCCGACGAAGACCACGAAGTCGCCATTCGGGCCGATGTCGAAGAAGCTGGCATGTGAATTGGGCGCCCCCTGATCCGCGATGTCCGCCGCGACCTTGGTCGTCTGCCCCGTCGCCGGGTCAAACACGAACAGCTCGGTGACCTCGATGTCGTACTGCTCGGGTGTGTTCGACTTCTCGAAGCGCCCCAATGGGTAGGCGATCTGCCCGCCCTCGCGCCCCACGCGGAAGCTCGTCAGGCGCGGCTTGCCGCCCTGCCAGCCGTCGGCCCGGCCGGCGCCCGGATCGGCCATGACCCGCCGGAGAGCGTTCCCACCGGTCCCCGACACCATTGGCGGCCCCGCCACCCTTGGCCACACCCAGATCTCCTCGCCGCGCAAGAAGAGGAGCTCCGCCGGCAGCGGCGGCAGGCTGCCATCCGTCACCGGGGCGGCGGTTGGAAGCGCGGCCGGGATCGGTTCCGCCGCCACGAAGGCAAGGCCATCCCAGCGTTCGACCCGCCAGGTATCGCCATCACGCCGCACGATCTCGTGGGCGCCGTCGCCGTCGACGTCGATGACCTGTGATGGAGAAACGATGCGTGCGATAGGGCGGAAGACCGCCGGCCGGTCCGTACCCAGATACAACGCGGCGGCCTGGCCATCGTCGGCCGCGAGCAGGGCATCCAAGGTGCCGTCTCCGGACCAATCGGTCCGCGAGAGCTGGACCATCTCGTCACCCGTCGCGAAGTCCGCACCGGCTAGAGGCAACCAGGCGATCATGTGAACCGGAGTGTCCTCCTCCGCCGATATCCCGCTCCACACGAGCAGGCCGCGCGATCCATCCTCCGCCCCGACCATCATGGCTGGAATCACACCCTCCTCCTGGAACCAGACGGCGACCTCCTTGGTCCAGCGTGTCTCGAACGGTACGTGTGCGTCGCGGCTGAACAGCCACGTGGCGGCGCTGCCCTCCGCGTCGCTCATTACCACGGCGATGTCGAGCGGGCCTTCCGGTGCGAACAGCGGCACGGCATGCAGCACCAGCGCCGGATTACTGCCGTCCAGCAGCCAGGCCGAGTCGAGATCAGGCGTGACTCCATCGGGAAGCTCGAAGATCGTGTCGTGCAGCCTGGCCGCGGGCGCGGGGTAGGCGGCCGGGCCGGGGTAAGCGGTGGACGCCAGGCTCACGGCGGGTGTCGCGGCGGTGTCGTATATACCGTCGGACCCCGTGGGCACGGCTTGGTCGAGCGGCGGGAGCAGGTCGCAGCCGGCGAGCAGGCCGGCGGCGAGGCAAGGGATGGTCAGCAGGGTGGACGTGTGGCGTGGGCGGATCGACAATCGCAGGTTCATCATGGGCCTCCTTGTCGGGCGTCGGGGGCATCTGCAACGTGCCCCAATGATACAAGGTTGCCGCGACTGGCGCCATGCCCTGCGCCGGCAGGCAGGCCCGTCGCGGCTGACGCCAGGATACGCGGGAAAAGGACAGGCAAGCCGGGTGCTCCGGCGGCGCTTGGCCGCTGTTTCGGCGTCAGATCGGCGCCGGAGTGCCCTGCTACCGCGCCCCGTCCGCCCAGGGCAGGTACACCGTCGGCCGCCGTGCCTCGCCTGCCGTCTCGGCGATGATCACGTGCCCGCCCGGCGTCTCCAGCTCCGCCCGCACGTGCTCGATCTGGTCGAAGGTCCAATCGGCGCGCGGCGGCACCATCGCGGGGACGAAGACCCAGCGCCCGCGGTCGTCGGACTGGCGCGTGAGGGTCATCACCCGCCGATCATCCAGCGTCAGCACCAGGCGCACCTCGCGGCCGATCGGCGCCATGCCTTCGATCCCGCTCGGGCTGAAGTCGAAATCCAGCGGCTCGACCTGGATCTCCGGGGACTCGCCCGAGGCCTCGATCCGCAGGTGGTCGCCGGCCTCGGCCAGGACCGGCTGCGCGTCGTCGTCCGCCAGCCGCAGCTCGAACCGGCCATCGCTGTCCGCCACGGCCGAGCCTTGAGCGAGCCGGGCGCCCCTGGAGTCCAACAGCACAGCCGCGACCGGAGACAGCGGCGTCGCGCGGCCGGTAACGCGGTGGCTGCGGATGAAGACCTGGACGAAGGAGCGGAAGACCTGGCGATAGTAGCGATGCCCTTCGCGGGTGCGGAACGCGATCTCCAGGCCCGGCGCGTCCGGGTCGAGCTGGAGCGCGTCGATCGAGAATCCGCCATCGTCGTCGGTCTGCCCGGACTCGACATCGAGTTGCGCCTCCTCCGATCCGTCGCCAAAGCATCCGAAGGCCGGCGCGGACACCACGTAGTCCGCCCGCCGTGGGCCGACGCCCTCAGCGGCGCCGGTCGCCCAATCGACGACGATGGACAAGGCGGGCAGCGTCACGCTCACGGTCCGCCCCTCGATCAGCGTACGGATCGTCATGCCTGCGTCCGTCGCCAGCACGGCACCGATCGGATCGCGCAGCGCCAGCATGTAGCGCGTGTCCGCGCCCGCGGCGGCCGCGCCGGACATCCGCGTCCTGCCGCCGGCATCGAGCGCCGAGACTTCGATCGCCGTCCCGGGATCGGCAAGGCCGCAGACGTTGCTGCCGCCGTGCTGCACGTTGACGATCGGCACCGTCCGCCGGCGCAGGGCGATGTGTCCGCCCGGCTCGGTGTAACGCGCCTCGAAGCGCGCGCTCGGGCGGAACATCACCGGCCTGCCGAAATCCGCCCGCCACGTGCCGTCCGGCTGAATCTGCGGAACGGTGGAGCCGAAACCTCGCCCGTCCCAGATGGGATAGTGCTCGTCAAACGAGACCTCCAGCCGCCCCCCCGGCGTGGCGCGGCCATCCAGCCGCGCGGCGACTGCTTCGAGATCGATCTCCAGGAGCGGCACGGTCATCGAGATCGCCTTGTGTACCTCAGCCCCCGGCGCCAGCACTTCGACGAGATCGCCCGGCTGGGGCACAACCGGCGTGCCCGCCGGATCGCGCAGCGCCGCCACGAACTCTGCCCGCCGGTTGGTCCGCAGTTTCGCCAAGGCACGCGTGCCGCCCGCCGCGCCCTTCAGCGCCACGGTGATATCGGTTTCCGGCTCCACCGACCCGCGCAGCTCGCCCGCGCCCAGGTCCAGCGTCAGGCCTGGGCTCGCGATCCGGTGCTGCGCGCGGTGGCGACCGAGCGACGCCATGACGGTCACGCCTTCGTTGAAGCCAAGGTCCAACACGCCGGCGAAGCTATGGCTGAAGAAGCCCCCGGCGTCGCTGGTCGTCGTGACCGGAGCGGTCGGCACGTCGTTGTGTTTGGGGCCTTGGATCTCGATCAAGGCGTTTGGGGGCCCCTTGCCTGTGACCAGGTCACTCTCGACGTGGATTGCGCCGCGCAGCTCGGGGACGCGCATCTCCGCGATGTCGTCGCCGACCACCGCGCGGACCAGGTCGCCCGGCTCGGGCACGACACGCTGGCCGGTCAGATCGCGCGGGCCGACCCGCCACTCGTGTTCGGAAAAGCTCAAGCCGGTGCGGCGCGCGGCGGTGGCCAGCTCGCGGCCCGCGGGGTCCAGCAGCGAGACGGCCACCTGCCGGCCCGCCGGAGAGTTGCCCTCGATCAGGCCGATACCGCCGACCTCGGTGGTCAGGCTGAGCGCCGCCCACTCGGTCAGGTAAGCATGGCCGCCGCGATCGGTCACTTCGACCGTGCCGATCATCGGCGGATCGAGGTCGGCGCGGCCCCGGAAGTCCGCCAGGTAGCGCCCGCCGCCGTCTGCCTCGACGGTGAGCGTCACCGGCGGGTCGGTCGGCGCGGTGACCCGGACGCGGGCACCCGCGATCGCCTCGCCGCTGACGGTTTCGGCGTCGACGTCGGTCCGGGCGGACAGGCGTGGGGCGACGAACGAGAGCGGGTCGCCGCTGTCGTCGAAGTCGATCTCGACCATGCGGCCGGGATCGATCGGGATGTTCTCGGTCAGATTCACGTCGATGAAGCTCAACCGCCACTGGCCATCCGGCCGCGCCTGCGCCTCGGCCGTGCCGAGCAGCGCGCCGCCCGCGTCGCGCAGGGTGGCGCTGACTTCGGTCCCCGGCCGGGCGATGCCACTGGCATGATCGGTGTAAACGTCCAACCGGACCTGGCTGATCACCCCGAGCGCGCGGATGCGCAGCGCGCCACCGTGCTCGACTGTCGCGTAGCAGCGCCAGCCCCGCTCGAAGACCACCTCCGCCCCGAAGTCCGCGCTGAAGGCACCGGCCGCGGTCGCCGTGGTCTGGCGGCGGAAGGTCGCGCCGTCCGGGGAGATCGCTTCGACGACCACCGCCGCGCCGGCCGGGGCCTTGCCCGTCACCCGGCCCGACCCGCCCTCGGGCACGATATCGAGCACCGGCACGGTCACGGAAATCGTCCGGGAGGCCCCGGCGAGCGCGGACATGAGATCCAGGCGCAGGCGCGTTCCCGGCTCCAGCGGGCGCAGTTGCCACTGGAACAAGCCGGGGGGCGAGCCTCGCACGAATCCGTAGAGCTGGAAGACGGCGGTCGGCAGGACCGCGCCCTCGGGCGATACACTCGCGACACGCAGCTCGTCGCCGAGCGTCCCGCGACCGGTGAGCGCCGGCGAGCCGAGCTGCACCTCGGCCCGGAGCGCGGCGAAGTGGGCGATCGACTGGTGGCCGGCGGCATCGGCGTGAACCGCCCAGCCGTCGCTGCTCATCCCCAGGTCCGCCGTTCCGGCCAGCCCCAGCGCCCAGTGCCCGGCGGTATCGGCCTGGACGGCGCGGACCAGGACGGCGGGCAAGCTCGGGTCCGGGCGAACCGTGATGGTCACTACGCCCCCCGGCGGCGCCGAGCCGAACACGCGGTCCGCCCCGGTGTCCACCGCCACCCGCAGGTCCGCGAGGGTGTAGGTGATCGGGCTGGCGACCTCGCGCAGGACGCTGACCACGTCGCCAGCCGCGAAGAAGGCCTCGTTGGCCGGCAGGCGATCCCCCGGGTTCTCGGGCTGGAACTCCAGGTTGCCGCTGCCGCCGGCCTCGCCCTTGCCGCGCCAGATCACCTTGCCGCGCCGGGCGACCTCGACGCGCGCGGCCGTGCCCGGCGTGGCGGACCACGCAATCTGGCGGGTGAAGAGCTGGGTGTGGATCGGCGCGCTCGCCGTGGTCTGACCTGATTCATGGTCTATGCTCCCACGTGTGGCACTGCCGAGCGAGCGCCACAGCGCGTGGGCGCCGGCGGGACGATCCAGCGTCCAGATGATCCCGGCGATCAGGCAAACCCCAAGGGAGGCGGCGAGCAGGTGGCGCATGACAAAGGCTCCTTCGATGGCGGCTCGGGTGTTGCGGTTCGGGTGTTGCGGTTCGAGCGATCGCAACCGGGCAGGGAGACATACAAGGCGCTGGCGGCAGGGTAGCGTGGTCGCGGCACGCCTTATCATGATAGATGACACGGCAGCGGGCCACAAGGTCATGGGACGGCCGCCATCTAGTGGAGCGCCCGGCGCCTTTCCGCCCACCCTCGCACCTGTGGCATAATGTCGCCCGATCTTCGCCCTGGCCGGCGCCGGGCGCTCCGATGACCTGGCTCGCGCGCCGACACCCACGAAAGGACTCCCATGACTCCGACATCCCTCACCCCCACCGTATCCGACCGCTGCGACGCGATCATCGCGCGCTACCGCCTGCTCGACCACCCCTTCTACCGCGCCTGGGCCGATGGCACGCTGCCGGTCGCGGCGCTGGCCGACTACGCGCGCGAGTACGGCGCCTTCGTCGAGACGATCGCGCGCGGCTGGGAGGCCGCGGGAGATCCGGCGATCGCCCGGATCGAGGAGGGCCACGCCCGAATCTGGTGGCGCAGCTTCGCCGCCGGCCTGGAGACGGACATGGCGGATCCGGTCATCCCGGAGGTCGGCGCCGCGCTCGCCGCCGCGCATGACGTGTTCGGGGCGCGGTCTACGGCGCTCGGCGGCCTCTACGCCTTCGAGGCGCAGCAGCCGCTGACGGCCCGGAGCAAGCTGGCCGGCCTGCGGGAGCATTACACCCAGCTTCCGGAAGCCTGCGGCGAGTACTTCCGCCTGCACCAGGACGACTACGACGAGCCGGCCCGGCTGGCCGCCGCAATGAGCGGCCTGGACGCCAGCGACCAAGCGCGCGCCCTCGCCGCCTGCGAGCAGATGAGCCAGGCGCTGTACGCGGCGCTTTCCGGCATTTACGCACCCTACGCGGACATGGACTGCGAGCCCATCTGAGCGGCTGTTCCCACGGCCCGGCCCGGGCCAATCCCGAGCCATTCGCCCCGCGGGAACGTCCCAAGCCCTACACGACGGGGACCGTGAGATCCTGGCCCGAACTTGGCCGTAGCCGGAAAACTTGTCCGATTTTTGTCCGATTTTACTAGCAATTCCCAAAATCAGCGGTT
>CAZCJG010000194.1:0-9056 GCA_964498575.1 uncultured Anaerolineales bacterium
TGTACATCTGCGACTTCTCGCGCTCGGTCGGTGCCGGCAGCGCGACGGTACGGAACACGCGCGGGCTGGTGCGCTCGGTCATGCGCTTGATGATGCCGCCCTTGCCGGCCGCGTCGCGCCCCTCGAAGATCACGCAGACCTTGGCGCCCGTCGCCACGGTCCACTCCTGCAGCTTGACCAGCTCCACCTGCAGCGGCTCCAGCGCCTTCTCGAAATCGCGGCGCGACATCTTGGGCTTGACCTGAGCTTGGGTCTCAGCCGTGCCGGCCTCGGAAGCGGGCTGCTCGACCGGGCTCTGCTCCGCTTGATGCTTGCCCTTTTGCTTGCCTTTGCGCTTGGCCATGGCTTCTCTCCTTAGACTTGACTTCAGCGGTCACGGCTTCCACCTCGCCGCCGCTGTTCGATGGGCATGCGGTTCCTGCCCCTAGGCCGCCCTGGTCCGTCGCCCGACGTCAGGATGCCGGCCGGGGTGGCGCCGGGATTGTACATGCAACCACCTGGAAAGGAAGTTTGTACGCAAGCCATCAGCCCGGGCGCCCCGCCGACCCCGGCAGCCCCACCCCCGGCGCGCGGCGCTCGCGCAGCACTTCGCGGCGGAAGCGGAAGAGCTCGGCCGGCCGGCCGCCGGTCGGCGCGAGGCGGCCGGTGCCTTCGACCAGGCCGCCGTGCTCGACGAGGCGCCGGAAGTTGGCCTTGTGCAGGCGCATGCCGGCCAGCGACTCGACCACGCGCTGGAGCTGCAAGAGGGTAAACTCCGGCGGCAGCAGCTCGAAGACCACCGGCCGGTAGTTGATCTTGCCGCGCAGCCGCCCCAGAGCCGTCGCCAGGATGCGCCGGTGGTCGCGCAACATCGGCCGGCCGACCAGCCGCGCGGGCTCGACCGCGCGCAACCAGGGCGCGTGGCGCACCTCGACCCCCGCGGCGCCGCGGACCGCGAGGTCGACATGCGCTTCGGCCACCAGGCCGACCTCGTAGAGCAGCTCGAAGCGTTCGAGCACGCGCTCGCCGTCCCAGGCGACCCGGCCCAGGCCGAAGCTGATCTCCGCCCGCTCCCGGCGCGCCGTGCGCACGGCGTCCTCGGCCGCGCCTACCCACTGGTCCAGCACCGGCGCGATCGCCCGGTCGATCACCGCGGGGCGGCCGGCGCGCCAGTCCTCCCAGGGCAGGAAGGCGTACCAGTCGCGCCAGTGCGCCGCCGCGGTGCCCGGCGGCCGGCCCGCCTCGACCAGCACCAGGTACGCCACCGACACCATCCGCGGCCCGCCGCGGGCCTCGCACGGATCGCGGAACTGGTCGCCGAAGGTGTAAAGCTGCTCGACATAGTCCAGCTCCAGCCCGGTCTGCGCGCGAACCCAGCGCAACAGGGCGCGCTCCAGTGTCGCGTCGCCGGCGGGATCGAGCGGGCCGAAGGGCAGGGCATCGAGCGGCTCGGGGGGGGGAGGTGACCCGGATGGGGTAAGCAGCATGGGATCGGCAGGGGCGCTCTCCGACGTGGCTGGCGGCGCCAGCCAAGCGGGGACCTCGGCCGCAGGTGCCCCCCCGTTGCCTGTCACCGTCAGCACGCGCGGCACCTCGTGGCCGACCGTGATGATGACGGCGTTGAGCCCGACGCTGATCGGCGGGGGAGGCGGGGAGCGTAGGTCAGGCGGATCGATCGTGCACTCCTCGAACGATGTTACTGATCTCTGCACCACTTCGTTCACTCGGCTGTCGCGCGGCCTTCCGCCCCCTCAATCGGCAGGGTGGTCAGCAGCATCCATTCGACCGCCTCGGCGTCTTTGGGGGGTGTTTCCTCGCAGGCCAAGATCGCCTGTACCGTGACCCACGGCAGCCTGGACCTGCCCTGCTTGCGGGGTGGGCGCAAGGTCACTTGGCGGTGGCGGACGGTCAGGTGCGCAGTTCGCGCCCGGCGCCGCGTGTCACCCAACTCCGCGCCGCCAAACTCGTTCTCCGCCCATCCTTCCACTCTGTCGTCCATGTCTACCTCCCTTTCTGGAAGGCACCATGATGCCACATCACCCTAACCCTGTCATGCCGCTCAAACGTTCTGTCCTACGACATACCGCGAGCGGGGGAGGGGATTCACACTCAGCCGCATTGTAGCCGAGTGAACGAGCTTGTGCAGAGATCAGCAGCACCGGCCGGCCATCGGTGGATGCCTTGCGGGGCGCCAGGCGCGCCCATCCGCCTGTCGCTGCTCAACCTTGGGCGAGTCATGGGGCGAGTCATGCCGTGGCGCATCGCCGGGTATGATATCATGTGTGGACGGTTGAAAGCATTGGTTGATGGTTGAATAGCTCTCGCGTGATGATCATCCATGGCCGCCCCTAGCTTCGCCAACTTCGACTTGCTGATCCTGCTGCACGATGGGCGTTACCAGGCGCGGGTCGTCGATTCACCCGTCGGGGAGGCCGCGGCCGAATTCGCCCCGCCCTTCACCGCCGCCGAGCTGCGTGGCTTCACCTGGCTGCCGCGTCACGTCCTGCGCGACCTCGTCCCCGCCCGGGCGGCGGCCGAACCAACCTTGACGGTGCGCGAGCTCGGCCGCCGGCTGTACGGCGCCGCCTTCGCGGGCGAGGTCGGCCAATGCCTGGTGCCGCGTTTGCGCTGGGGCTGCTCGGGTGGCTCGCCCGCAACGAGGGCGATCGTGTTGCGGCGCGCGAGCACCTCGATACCAGCCGGGATCTCTGCCAGCAGATCGGCGACGCGAAACAGACCGCGGTTGGCCTCGGCTACTTGAGCCAGCTCGCCTGCGACGAGTCGAATCTGATCGAGGCGCAGAACCTGGCCCGCGAGGCCCTGATCGTCGGCCAGCGCATCGAAAGCCGGCCACTGATCGCCGAGAGCCTCGACAACCTTGCCTTGATCGCGGCGGCCGCGTCGCAACCGCTCCGCGCGGCCCGGATCTTCGGCGGCGCCGAGGCCTTGCGCGAGGCGATGGGGGAGTCGAATCCGCGCCTCGACCGGGAGCTGGTCGAGGCGCGGATTCGACGGAGCCGCGCCGACGCCGGCGGTGACGCCTTCGACGCGGCCTGGGCGGCCGGTCGGGCGATGTCGTGCGACGAGGCCGTGGCGTACGCCCTCTTACCCACTCCGCTTCAGCCGCCCCGTCCGCTTGGCGTAGTGCTCGCCCCAGGTGAACACCTTGACGCCGGCTGGGATCAGGACCAGGCCGGCGACGGTCAGGCCGACCAGGGTCGGCAGGAGGTCGGGCGTCGATGCGCCGTCGATCAGCGCGCGGCGGATGCCGTCCAGCACGTAGGTCGGCGGGCTGAAGTACGACAGGGTCCGTAAGGGTTCCGGCATCTCCTCGGGGAGGATGTAGACGCCGGAGACCAGGACCAGGGTCGCCCGAATCACGTGCGTCATCTCCGGGCCGCGCTCCGGGTAGAGCAGGGGCAGCACCGCGCCCATGATCCCGATGCCGATCAGGCTCAGGCTCCCGGCCAGGAGGACCAGGGTCGCGCTGGCGTAGTTCGCCCGGCTCATGTCCAGGTCGAACATCATCACCACGACGGTCAGGATGATCGCCGTATGCACCAGGCCGTACACGAAGGAGAACGCGGTGGTCCCGATCATGTGCGTCGACCGGCGCACCGGCGCCATGAAGGTGTACTCGATGGTGCCTTCCCAGCGCTCCCAACTGATCATCTCGCTGACCACGTTGAACACCACACCGAGGTAGTGCCAGACCAGCGCCCCGATCGCCAGGAACAGCACCAGGCGGTCGATCTCGGCCTTGTTCAGGGCGTGCGCGTCCACCGCCGCGTTGACCCCGCGGGCGATCAGCACCACCGCCAGCGTGTTGGCGATGGTGTAGGCGATCCACACCAGCTCCCAACCCCAGTAGCGCTTGACCAGGTTGATGTTGCGCTCGACGAAGGCGTAGCTCGCGCGGAGCTCGCTGGAGAGCGCGTTGGTTCTTCCGACTTTCATCGCAGACATTTTGTCAGCTCCTCGATCTCTGACGGCTCAGGCGCCCACCGGGGACGCCCGGGCTCAGGTGGCTTCTTCTTCCTCGTTGAGGCCGCGCCCGGTCAGTTCCAGGAACACGTCCTCCAGGGTCGGCGCGTGGCCGTTCTTCTGGGCGATCAGCTTCTTCAGCTCCGCCGGGGTGTCCAGCGCGACGATCCGGCCGCGATCGACGATCGCGATCCGGTCGCACAGGCCGTCGGCCTCGTACATGTCGTGGGTGGTCAGGATGACCGTGGTGTCGTGGTTGTCGCGCATCTCGCGCACGAAGGCCTGGACGTCGCGCTTGGAGTGCGGGTCCAGCCCGGTGGTCGGCTCGTCGAGCAGCAGCATCACCGGCGAGGTAAGGAAGGCGCGCGCAATCGCCACCTTCTGCTGCATGCCGCGCGACATGTCCTCCATCGGCGCGTAGATCGAGCGCTCCTCCAGCCCCAGCCGCTTCAGGATGTCGACGATCGCCCCTTGCGCGGTCCGCATGTCCACCCCGTACAGCCGCGCGGCGTAGAGCAGGTTCTCCATCGGCGTCAGCTTCTTGAAGAACGAGGCTTCGACCGACACGCGGTTGATCATCCGTTTGACCGCCATCTCGTCATGCACCACGTCGTGGTCGAACACGCGGATCGCGCCGCCGTCGGGGACGAGCAGGGTGGAGATCAGGCGGATCAGGGTGCTCTTGCCGGTGCCGTTGGGGCCGAGCAGACCGAAGATCTCGCCCCGCGCGACCTCGAAGCTGACGTCGTCGACCGCGACGACCGAGCGCTCGGCGGCGACCACGGCGGCCGCCTTGTCGCGCCGCAGGCGCTGGACCACGCTCGGGCGCTTCGCGAACACCTTGCGCGCGGCGCGGACTTCGAGCGCGGGGCGGGCGGTGGCGGGGGCCGGGACCAGCACGAGAGGCTGGGGCCGCGGGCCTACGCGCAACTCGGTTGGCTCTGGAATCAATACGGTGGTCATGGGTCATCTCCTATTGGGTGAAACAGGCATGTGGATTTGGATAGGTCGGGCCGGTGGGCCGGGATAATCTGACGTGTCGGGTCGGGGGCGCTGCGTCGCGACGGGGCCTGTACCGGCGGTCCACGGGCGGCAAGCAAAACGCGCCGGGGCGGGTGGCCCACGGCGCGTCGTCAGGTCGGGTATGCGTGCTGAAGACACAAAAAAACCGTGGGAGCCGCACTTGGCGCCCACGGTCCGCTATGTTACAGATTCATTAACGGAGCATAGGCGCACTACGGCCAGGCGCAGCCTGGATGCCCGCCAGCCGGCGGCGATACAGGCGCGTGAAGTTGGTGCGGGTCACGATGTTCACAGTTCGCATAGCTCCGAATCCGCTCCGCCTTGCGGCGAAGCGGGGGGAGTATACCCGATGCGGGCCGGATTTGTCAAGATCTCGGGCGAAATTCGCCAGGCTTGCGCGGCACCGTATCTACCATATCTGCGGTCGTGATCCATGCTTCGCGGCGTCAACCATCCAGCCGACCACCACAGAGTGGGGCGGCCCGATCTCGGCCGCGGCCCTTCGCGCAGCACGCGCGGCAGCCACGCCCGTTCGCCTGGGCCGGGTCGATACCAGCCGAAAGCCACGCCGCGGCGTACGCCTTCGGTCAGGAGCACGGCTTCCTCCAGCGCGGTCGTCGGCACCAGGCCCGGCAGCCCGGCGGAGCCTGCCACGACGCCGGCATAATAGACGCCGGTCGCCAGGCGCGCGCACACCGGGCCGTCCGAGCGCGCGACGAGCTCGCGGACGACGGCGTGGTTCTGGTCCGCGATACGCAGCCGCGGGCCGGCGAGCCGCGGCTCGTCCTCACCCGGCGCGTGATCTCGATCGCGATCCTCGAAGACCTCGAGGCAGATTTCGCCGCTCGGGCCGCTGATCGTCGGTTCCGGCGTCGGCGTGCGGGTCGGCGTCGGCGCGGGCGTGTGGGTCGACGCGATGGTCGCGCTGGGGGCGCGGGTGGCGGTCGGCAGCTCGGGCCGGCGCGCGCCGAAGGCGTAGTGCGGAGGCGAGCCGGCGTACGGCACGTCCAGGCGGTACTCCTGCGGGCCGCTGGCGACATAGCCACGCGGCAGGCCGACCGCCCGCAAAGTATAGGGGCCATCGACCAGGCCGTTCCAGCAGTAGTCCGGATCGTTGGCGCCGTCGGTCGTCCAACTGTCGAATACCCCGCTGCGGGTGTGGGTCAGCCGCAGCGTCACGCCGGCCAGGAAGCGCTCGTCGGGGCCGCGCTGACTGTCGCCGTCGCGGTCGTCGTAGGCCAGCACGCACACCTGGCGCCCCGTCGCGGGGCCGAATGGCGTGGCGGTCGGCGCGGTGGTCGCGGTTCGCGCCGGGGGGGGTGTCGTGGGCGCGGTGCCCGCGGGCGCCGTATCCGTGGGCGACGGCGTGGCGGACGTGGCGATGGGCGCCGTGGACGTGGTGGATGGCGTGGCCATGGGGGATGGCGTAGGTGCGGTGGATGTCGTGGGCGGCGGCGTGGACGGGGTCACGGGTGTCAGCGTCGTCGAGGCGGGAGGGGGCGTGACCGTGGACGTCGCGGTTGCCCCGAGCGGGCCTGTCGGCGTGGCGCTGGCCGTGGCCGATGCGGTCGCCGTGGCCAGCGGGCCGATGGGCGTGGCCGATGCCGGCGTCGCGCCCGGCGTCTCCGGCGTCGGCTCGGGCAGGACCCCGTAGGCCAGGTGCAGCGACGGGCCGAGGGCCGGGTCCGGCGGATCGGGAGCGCGATTGTAGGTGTCGACGCCGGATTCCCAGGCGAACAGGTTGTTGTCCTCCCCGCCCGGGCCGTCGACCCGGAAGCTGATCCGCCGCGTGGTCGCCAGGCGCTGGTTGAGCGCGTCGAGGGCGGCGCCGGTCAAGCCGAAGCCGTTGCGGCGCCCGACGCCGACGTCGTAGTCCGCCAGCACGGGCTCGAGCTGGGCCAGGACCTGCGTGCCGTGGACCTGGTCGTAGGTCGCCTGGCGCCAGCCGGCGTCGATCGCGCCGTCGAGCAGCGCCACCGACCAGGTGCCGGGCTTGGTGTAGGTCGACTCGCGGCCGACCATCTCCAGGCGCGCCTCGATCGCCCGCGCGTCCTCGGGAAGCTCCGAGAGGTCGAACTGCACCATGCCGTGGTGGATGTTGCGGCCGCGCGTCCACATGCCGGCGTAGATCGTCGGATAGCCCAGGTGGTTGGCGCGGTCCTTGTTGGTGCCGATTTGGGGCACGTAGCCGACGTCGGCCGGCGCCGGGCGCAGGGTCAGGTAGCGCACCGGCAGGTCCGGCGGCGGCGTCGCGGTCTCGGTCGGCGGCGGGCCGGCCCAGGTGGGCAAGGGAGTGGGGGTGACGGTCACCGCGAGCTGATACCAGGTCGCCGTGTCGGAATAGGGCGTCGTGCAATTGCGCGGGCAGAAGCTGACGGTGATCACGTCGCGGTTGCGCACCTTGATCACGCCCTGGGCCGCGTTGGAGGCGAGCTGGGAGAAGCGCAGGGGCTGCTCGGACTTGAAGATCGAGAAGCCGGCGGCCTGCTCGCGCAAGGTCAAGGGGATGCCGGTGGGGTCGCTGGTCGAGCTGACGCGCACCTCGATCGTGCGGCGCTGGCCCGGCGCCGGCTCCGCGCCGGGGTCGCGGGCGGTGATGAAGGCCTGGGCGTCGTTGCCGTAGTAGTCGTCCTGGTCGAAGGCGATGTAGCCGCCGATGTACCACTCGATGCCCGCCCCGGCGCCGCTGAAGGGCCCCTCGGGCCAGGAGGCCGAGGTGAAGTAGGGGCTGCCGCCGGGCGGGATGCCGTTGGCGTGGGCGAAGATCAGGGTCTCGCAGCCCTCGCCGCTGTAGGTCACGCCGTCGGGGTGGTTGATGAACTGCAGGCCACCGCCGGAGTCCTTGACGAAGACCATCACGGTGTCGGAGTACTTGTGGCAGTAGATGATGTAGACCCGGTCGGTCGCCGCCGGGAACTCGGTCACGCCCTTGCCGCGCATGCAGTGGTTGTCGTCCTGCTGCTCCTGATAGGGCTCGTCGCACATGTGCAGGTGCCAGGCCGGCGTGATCACCGGCGTGGCGCAGTAGGGCGGGCAGGCCTGGGCGCGCGCCGGCGGCGTGGAGGGGGGTAGCACGCCGACGAGAGCCAGGACCGTGATGGCCACGGCCAGGAGGCCGTAGGGCGCGAAGCGGCGCAGGTGGATCACGCGAGGTAAATACGTATCCCCGGCAGGGCTGTTATGGCGAAAGCCTGGGAGCGCCGGTGCTCCCGAGGCTGCAACGCCAGTGCCGTTAAGCTTCCCGACCATTCTCTAACGCCATATTAACCGGAGGACCGTTCCGGCGCTTGCGCGGTGGCGTGGATGGGGGTTATAATCGCTGCTGTCGCGGCCGGGGCCGCAGCCGCGCGGGAGATTGTTGACATGATACCTTTCGATCGGTTTACCGAACGTGCTCAAGACGTGATCTCCAGCTCGCAGGACATCCTGCGGCGCTACTCGCACAACCAGATGGACACCGAGCACGTGTTCCTCGCCTTGCTCGAGCAGACCGACGGCATCGCCGCCGCGGTGCTCGAAGATATCCTCGGCGTCAACACCGACTTGGTGGCGATGCAGCTCGACGAGTACCTGGCCAACAACCGCAAGCTCAACGTGCCGGGCCGGGCCGGGGTCGACCAGATCTACGTCACGCCGCGCATCCAGCGCCTGGGCCAGGTGGCCCTGGGCGAGGCGCAGTCGATGGGCGACGACTTCATCTCCACCGAGCACCTGCTGCTGGCCATCGCCAGCGAGGAGCGCGGCCATTCGGCGCGGCTGCTGGCCGAGGCGGGCGTCGACAAGGAGGACGTGCGGGTGGCGATCGACGAGCTGCGCGCCGGCCAGCGCGTGACCGACCCGCGCCACGAGCCGCGCTACCGCGTGCTGGAGAAGTACGGCCGCGACCTGACGAGCCTCGCGCGCGAGGGCAAGCTCGACCCGGTGGTCGGGCGCGAGTCGGAGCTCTTGCGCATGATGCGCGTCCTGATGCGCCGGACGAAGAACAACCCGGTGCTGATCGGCGATCCCGGCGTCGGCAAGACCGCCGTGGTCGAGGGCCTGGCGCAGATGATCGACAGCGGCGACGTGAC
>CAZCJG010000195.1:0-9051 GCA_964498575.1 uncultured Anaerolineales bacterium
TCCATGATGCCGATCGCGTCGCACATGTCCTGCAGCTCCGGCAGGATGTGGCTGCTGACAATGATCGTCTTGCCCAGCGCGCGCAGCTCGAGCAGCAGCTCGCGCATCTCCAGCCGCGCGCGGGGGTCCAGCCCCGAGGCCGGCTCGTCCAGCAGCAGCACTTCGGGATCGTGCGCCAGGGCGTGGGCCAGGCACAGGCGCTGCTTCATGCCGCGCGACAGCGTGTTGACATCGGCGTCGCGCTTGCCGGAGAGGTCGACCAGATCCAGCAGCTCGTCGACGAGCTGGGCCCGGCGGGCGGGCGGGATGCCGTAGCAGCGGGCGAAGAAGTCCAGGTACTCCCAGCTCCGCATGTCCTCGTAGACCCCGAAAAAGTCCGGCATGTAGCCCACGAGCCGGTGCACCGTGCTCTCGTGGCGCAGCCCCTCGACCGGCTGGCCGGCCAGGCGGATCTTCCCGCCGGTCGGCTCGACCAGCCCGGCCAGCATCCGCAGCGTCGTCGTCTTGCCCGCGCCGTTGGGGCCGATCAGCCCGAACACCGTGCCGCGCGGCACCGCCAGGTCCAGTCCGTCCACCGCCGCCTGCCGGCCGAAGGTCTTGACCAGGCCGCGGGTCTCGATGGCCAGGTCGAGCGCGGGTCGGGTCTGGATCGCCCGGCCGGGCGCAGGCCGAAGCTCGATCGCGCTTGGCTCGCTCATCCGCCACCTCCCGGCGAGGCCCCCGAGGCCGGGGTCGGCCCGGGTGCCGCGTCCAGCACCAGCCAGGGATACCAGCACGCCTGCGGGCTGGCCGAGAAGTAGTGCTGCTGGCCGTAGCTCGGTTCCAGGCGCAGGCAGATCGCCTTGCGCGCCAGGGCGGCGGCCTGGATCTCCGGCGGGAGGGGGACCTGATCGTCCACCCCGAACGCGGCGTTGTCGCCAAGCTCGATCCAATCCCCGCCGTCGCAAGAGCGCAGCTTGACCTTGACCTCTCCGACGACCGGCTGTGCTGCGAGCACTTCGTCCGACGGTCCGTTGAGATCCACCCACAGCGGCGTGCCGGGCTCGGTGCCCAGATCGAGATCGAACCGGAACTCGGCCGCGTCGAGTGTTGATGGGCCGTCGTTCTCGAACAGCGCGCCGCCCGGGCCGCATAGATCCCGGCTGGGGGTGCTGCGCTCGGTGGCGGTCGCGTAGACGACGTTGTCAGGCGGTGCTTCCCGGTTGCCGGGGACCATCGGCACGCGCGCGTGGACCAGCGTGTGCCGGCGGCGCACGGGGGATCGGCCGGGGAGCTCGGCCGCCAGCGGCGGATCGGCCGACCAGCCGTAGACCACCGCGGCGTCGCGCAGCGCGGTATCGCGCACGCTCACCCACGGCTCCTGGGGATAGGTGT
This sequence comes from uncultured Anaerolineales bacterium, assembly GCA_964498575.1. GTDB lineage: Bacteria > Chloroflexota > Anaerolineae > Epilineales > Epilineaceae > CAZCJG01. Next base: position 1,375 of record CAZCJG010000195.1, read on the forward strand.
TGTAGCTGTAGGAGCCGTAACGTCCCGGTGAGTTGACGTAACCGAACGCCGTGCTCAAGATGCCGGACTGCACGTGGCGCAGGGCGTCGTCGGTCGTCGCCGGGTTGAAGGTCAGCGCGACGCTCCCGTCGTGGTCCAGCTTCAGGCTGGCGTCGTGCGTGCCCCCATCGTCCCAGTGGCCGATCGGCGCCACTCCGCCGCGGGTGAACACCGCCGCCTCGTCGACCGGGCGGCCGAAGGGGTTGGCCAGCCGCCCGCGCGCCCAGGCGTCGTCGCGGGCCAGGTGGCCGGGGGCCGCGCCCGGCCAGTCGATCACCGCCTCCGCCACGAAGCTGCCCAGCGCCCACTGCTCGACCGCGAGGTCGCGGACGCCGCTCTCCAGGCCCTGGATCGCCTCGATCGGCTGGTTGTCGCCGGCCGATTGCACCAGGGCGCCGGGCAGGCTCACGCTGTAGCTGCGCGCGCCGGGCGAGAACAAGCCGACGTAGGTCCGCACGTAGGCGATGCCGGCGTCCGGGATCACCCGCACCGCGGAGAGTTCGTAGAGCACCAGGTCGCGGCCGTGGAGCACGAAGCCGGCCCCGTAGCTCGCGGCGCTGAAGATCAGGGTCAGCGCCGGGATCGTCACCCACGCCAAGTCCAGCCGCCGCCGGCGGCGCAGCACCAGGTAGTTGACCGGGCCGACGAGCAGGATGTAGACGGCGATCAGCGCCAGGAGCCAGCGCAGCGAGGGCAGGTCGAACTCCGGCAACTGGTACAGGCCCGAGCCGAGCTGGGCGATGTCGCCGGTGGGGGCGGTCCACACGGTCTCGCCGCGCTGGACGTGCAGCGCCTGCCACAGCTTCTCGAGGCCGGCCCAGTCGGCGAAGGGCGGCAGCGACGGGTCGAAGGCCAGGGCGACCACCGCCCCGTCGCCGTAGCGGCGCTGGACCAGGAGCGGCGACCCGTCGGCGTCGGGCGCGATCGGCACGGCTCCCGGCGCCGCATCGAGCAGCGCGATCGGCGCCGATCCCGCGATCGGCTGACCACCCCCCAGCGCCTCCAGCCCGCCGAAAACTTCCGCTTCGCGGGACCCTTGGACCGTGGCGGGCCGCAGCGCGTCGGGCAGGGCGGCCAGGGCGGCGGCGGCGCCTGGGCCGCCGGTGACGATCAGCTCGCCGCCCAGCGCGACCCATTGGGCCAGCGCCTCGCGCTGCGCTTCGCTCGCCCGGCTGAGCGCGTCGCCGGCCAGCACGACGTAGTCGACCGATCCCCAGCCCAGCACATGCTCCGGCAGGCCGTCCGCATCGGCGGTGACCACGATCGGCCGCCCGGAACGCCCGAGCTTGTCGACGCCCGGGGGCGGGGTGGAGTCGTCGCCGACGACCACGATCAGCGGCTCGCCGTCGGTCATCTTCAGGGTGCTGCTGCTCTCGGCCAGCTCGGTCCGGCCAAGCATCGCCGCGACCCCCACACGCCGCGCGCCGTTGTGCTGGATCAGCAGCGGCACCCGCTTGCGGGCCCCGTGCGGCAGCTCGACCGGCATGTGGTAGGTCGTGCGGCCGGACCCGGTCGCCCCCTGGATCTCGATCTCCAGGTCCGCGCCCGGATTCTCCAAGTCGACCGTCAGCGGCACCCAGCGCCCCGGATCGTACCAGCCCTCGAACAGCGGGCGGACGCCCATCACCAGCTCGGTGCCGGCGCCCTGGCCGGACTCGTCCTGACCTCGCGCGACCGGCGCCAGGCCGGCGGCCGGCGCGCCGATCGCCAGCGCGAGGCCCAGGGCGAAGGCCAGTGCGGGGGCTCGGGTCCGGATCGGGCTGGGTGGCATGGATGGCATGGCGGCGGGATGACCTCGACATCAATACGTATAGCCGAATCGGCGCGGGTTTGCCCAGTCAGGCGACCGCGCGGGTGAGGGCGAGGCCGTGGCCTGACTTGAGGACGGGGCCGCAAGTCGCCTCTCCGCCGCCCATCTTACGTTAAATTAAGGAAACCTGAGCGACAATTACAGAGGTAGGCCCGTCCCAAACCGCGATTTGATGAGCCGCGCCCGTATCTTTTGAACCCCCCCCTGCGTTTCTATAGATCGGTACCAGCCGCTGCGCCAGCACGCCGGCGATTCGGTATGTCCCGGGTACCGCTGCCGGGCCGCGTCCCGGCAAGGGGGATTTGTTCAAGCGCACCATCGATCTGAGTTGCCAATTTGGACCACAGGAGCAGACGCTTGAAACGGTTGAGAACTTCATCCATAGATCGGCATTATCGCACCGACAAGCACGCCCGGGCCTTGCTGCACCGGCTCTTTGCGTTTAACCCTACTACCTCACAGCATTCGTCGCTCACAATCGTCTGACAGGGAGGACGACCCAATGAACCCCACCGAACACACTCGCTTCAACCTCGCACTGCGCGCCCCGACCTGGGCGCGGGTGCTGGCCGTGCTGGCCGCGGTGCTCCTCGTCGGCGCCGTGACCTCCGCCGGCCCCGGCAGGCAGGCCCGGGCGATGTCGCCCGACGGCACCGCCGGCGCAGCCCCCAGCACCGTGGGCATCCAGAAGGAGGTCTCACAGTCCTCCCCTGACGCAGCGGCGGAGGACAAGGCCCCCGCCGCGCCGGCCTCGGCCGACGCGCCCCAGGCGATGTCGGCCCAGTCCGGCGGCCCGGACGCCTTCGGCTACACCTTCGACGACGACCAGATCCACCCGGCGCACGGCGTGATGTTCACCGACATCTCGCAGACCGGGACGGTGCTGGCCAGGGAGGGCCTCGACATCGCGGGCACGGTGAACGGGCTGCTTGACGACGGGGTTTGGGAGATCGACTTCCCCTTCCCGTTCAAGTTCTACGGCTCGAACCGCAACGGCGACGACTTTTTCATCAGCGCCAACGGCTTCGTGACCTTCGATGAGGACGGGGCAAACGCCTTCTCCAACGTGCCCATCCCGAACGGCACCGACCCCGAGGACGCGATGTACGTGTTCTGGGACGACCTCAACCCGGCCTCGAGCGCCCCGGAGGGCCTCGAGTGCGGCCCCGACCCCGACCTGGATTGCGGCATCTACTACCAGGTGATCGGCAGCGCGCCCAACCGCAAGCTGATCGTGCAGTGGAACGAGATGCCCTTCTTCAACGATCCCGACGCCGGCTGGGTGACCTTCCAGCTCCAGATCCTGGAGGCGACCGGCGAGATCCGCTTCGAGTACTTCGAGCAGCAGGACTGCTCCAACGACGACTGCGAGCGCGCCGGCGGCGGCAGCGCGACGATCGGCATCGAGGCCGACGACGGCACCACCGGCCTGCAGTACTCGTTCAACACGCCGACCCTGAACATCGGCAAGAAGAAGAACGATCCGGTCCGCTCGGTGGTCTTCCACCCGCCGGCCATCTCGATCACCAAGAAGTGCTTCGCCTCCGAGACCGAGCTGCACAACCCGCCGCCGGATAGCACCAAGAGCATCATCCTGGCCGGCCAGCAGTGGATCTGCAAGGTGACGGTGACCAACACCGGCCCCGGCCCGATCCCCAACGTCCGCGTCGAGGACCAGATCCCCAACGGTGCGCGCCTGGTCGCCAGCACGCGGCCCTACCAGCCTTCGCAGGCTTCGGTGCGCGGCCCGGCGACGGTGACCTACAACGTCGGCACGGTGCCGCAGCAGGGCTCGGTGAGCTGGGAGATGGGCCTGATCGTCGAGCCGGACTTCGTGGCGGAGTCGCAGTACGGCGAGGGCACGATCTGCAACAGCGCGATGATCACCCGGCCGATGACGCTGACCTCGATGCCCAACCGCGAGCAGGCCGAGGACTGCGACATCGTCAAGGAGCGCGCGGACCTGATGGTGATGAAGGTCACGCCGGATTCCTCCATCATCGCCGGCCAGCAGTTCACCTATACCATCATCGTCGAGAACCTCGGGCCCTCGTCGGCCCGCGGCGTCTACCTGGTCGACGACCTGTTCCCGTCGGGCACGCTCAACAGCATCGTCGTGAACGACGACCCGGACCGCGACGACACCTGCACCCTCAGCGGCAACAAGATCACGTGCTGGCTCAACGCCAACCACAACGCGCTCGAGCCGCGCGGCGCCGACGTCGACAACGACGACCTGCCCGACAGCGGGCGCTGGGTGATCACGGTCGACGCGATCGCCAACCAGACCCAGTCGATCGTCAACAAGGTGATCGTCGACACCGGGCCGCGCGACGACCCGAGCGACAACTCCGACTGGGAGAACGGCACGCCCGACCCCGACAAGAGCAACAACCAGGCGCAGGCCTTCATCGAGATCATCGACACCGCCGACCTGTCGGTCGAGAAGACCGACAACGGCGCCAACCCCGACGCCGGCGGCTCCTACAGCTACGACCTGACCGTGACCAACGACGGCCCGTCGGACGCGACCGGGGTGGTGCTGCGCGACACCTTGCCGCTCGGCCTGTCGGTCACCAACATCTTCCCGCCGACCGGCGGCAACTGCGCCACCGTGCAGAACACCGACGGCAACCTGGTGGTCACCTGCAACCTCGGCAACCTGGCCGCGGGCGACGTACGCTCGGTCACGATCGACGTCAAGGTCGCCCCGAACGTCGCCAAGGGCACGATCCTCTTCAACCGCGCCGAGGTCTGGGGCGCCGAGTTCGACCCCGACAACAGCAACAACATCGCCGGCGACGACACGCTGGTCGGCCAGGTGGCGGTGATCTTCGTCGACAAGGACGGCAGCCCCAACCCGGCGACGGCCGGCGGCCAGGTCGACTACCGCATCATCCTGCGCAACGACGGCCCCTCGGCGGCGACCAACGTCGTCGTCGACGACCGCTTCACCAGCGGCGGCCAGTACATCGACCTGATCAGCGCCAACTTCCAGGGCGGTGGCGGTGGGAGCTGCTACCAGGAGGACTACGGGACCTATACCAGCATCCGCTGCAACGCCGGCAATCTGGCGGTCGGGCAGACCGTGCGCATCGACCTCAAGCTGGCGATCGATCCGGCGGCCCCCTTCGGCACGCCGCTGGCCAACCGCATCGTGCTCGGCGCCGACTCGATGATCGCGATCCACCCGGATAGCGACCTCGACGAGGAGATCACGATCGAGGCGCAGCAGGGCGTGATCATCACCAAGGAGTCCAGCATCGCCTCGCCGGTGGCGGGGACGAGCTTCAGCTACAAGATCACGGTGCGCAACAGCGGCCCGTCGACCGCCTTCGACGTCACGGTCGCCGACACGCTGCCCGCCGGCACGACCTTCGTGTCGGCCAACAACAACGCCTGTAGCGCCGTGGGCAACGACGTCTCCTGCGAGTTCGGCGACCTGCCGCCGGGCGCCAGCCGCAGCGTCGACATCACCGTGCGTGTCGACAGCGACTTCGACTGCGGCAGCGATCTGAGCAACACCGCCATCGTGCGCTGGGACAGCGACGACGACGGCGAGTCCGACCGCGAGAACTCGGTGGTCGAGACCGTGCCGGTGAGCTGCGTCTCCGACCTGCGCGTGGTCAAGATCGCCAAGCCCGACCAGCCCTCGCCGGCGGGCGTGCCGGTCGAGTACACCATCATGGTCGACAACCTCGGCCCGTCCAGCGCCGATAACGTGGCGGTCAAGGATCTCTTGCAGTCCAGCGGCGTCTTCAACGTCGACGAGGTCCTGAGCGACCTGCCCGCGAGCTGCAAGAGCCTGCCCGATCCCGACGGCGGCAACCCGTTCAACCCGACCGGCGGCACGACGACCGGCGTCGACCGGCGCTACCAGCTCGACTGCACGCTGGACGACACGCTGGACGTCCTGGCCGCCGACGGCCCGCCCAACAGCGGGCGCTGGATCCTGACCATCCGCGTCAGCGCCGACACCGCGCAGGACCTCAACAACGTCGCGACCGTGCTCAGCAGCTCGGAAGATCCCGACAACAGCAACAACCAGACCCCGGTGATCGAGCACAGCATCACCAAGCTGGCCGACCTGAGCATCGTCAAGTTCGGCAAGCGCGACGCGCAGGTGCGCGCGGGCGACATCCTGACCTACACCGTCATCGTCGACAACCACGGCCCGAACCTGGCCGACGGCGTCTCGATCAAGGACGTGCTGCGCTCGAACGGCAAGTTCGACCTGATCGACATCCAGAGCGACCGCGACCTGGTCGCCCCTTGCGTCACCGAGCCCGGCACCACCGGCGCCGGCACGATCGAAGATCCCTTGATCGCGGGCGCCAACAACAACATCGACATCGACTGCACGCTGTCCGACCCGCTCGGCGTCCTGGCGGCCGACGGCTTCCCGAACACGGGCCGTTGGATGCTGACGATCCGCGTCCGCGCCAACAACGCCCAGACGATCAACAACGTGGCCGACGTGCTCTCGACGGGCACGACGACCGACCCCAACCTCGCGAACAACCACGCCGAGGTCAAGCACGAGATCACGGACGTCGCCGACCTGTCGATCGTCAAGGAGGCCAGCGCCGACACGGTCGATGCGGGCACGACCTTCGAATACACGCTGTCGGTGACCAACGACGGCCCCTCGGCGGCCGAGAACGTGGTGGTGGTCGACACGCTGCCGCTGGAGCTCGAGATCATCGGCGGCTCGGCGACGGGCGCCATCACCTGCGGCACGACCCAGAGCGCCGCCGGCAACCAGGTGCTGACCTGTAACCTGGGCACGATGGCGGCCGGCGCGACCGCGCAGGTCACGTTCGAGGTGCGCGTGCACCCCGGCGTGCGCGACGGCACCAACTTGATCAACCAGGCCATCGTCTACAGCGACAACTTCGACGACGACAACACCAACAACATCGACAACGAGCTCACCGGCATCACCACCGCGGCCGACATCCAGCTCACCAAGGTCGCCGATCCGAACCCTGTGGTCGCGGGCAACCTGCTCGAGTACGCGATCACGGTGCGCAACGCCGGTCCCTCGACCGCCTACAACCTGCGCATCTTCGACGAGTTCGCCGCGGCGGACAGCGACGCGGTCGAGCTGGTGGACTACAACATCGTCGGCGGCGGCGGCACCTGCTTCCTCGAGAACGTCGGCACCACCGACGTGCGCTGCAACCTCGGCGACCTGCCGCCGGCGACGACGGCGGGGCCGCAGCGGGTGATCTACCTGCGCTTCGCGGTCGACCCCGACGCCAAGGCCAACGCCCCGGTGCCGCAGCGCGACCTGGACAACGTGATCAACGTCGCCTCGGACACGCCGAACACGACCAAGAGCGGCGACGACAACGAGAAGGTGCTGGTCGGCTACGAGCAGGACGTCGACATCACCAAGACCGGCACGCCGCTGACGACCTCGTCGGGCGGGACGCTGAGCTACCACATCCACGTGGTCAACAACGGGCCGTCGACCGCCTTCAGCATGGTGGTCACCGACCAGCTCCCGACGGCGCTGACCTTCCTGTGGGCCAGCGACCCGGCCTGCTCGGTCAGCGGCGGCAACCTGTTGACCTGCACGGTCGGCAACGTCGCCCCCGGCGGCACCTACGACGTCGACGTGCACATGCGCGTGCCGGCCAACTATCCGTGCGCCACGGCTGTCCAGAGCAACCAGGCCACCGCGGCCTGGGACGCCGACAACAACCCGATCGGCGGCACCGACACCGACGAGGACGCGGAGTCCGACACGGTCGTCACCCCGGTGCAGTGCGTGGCGGACCTGTGGATCCGCAAGTTCGGCAAGCCGGACCAGCGGGTGGAGG
>CAZCJG010000196.1:0-9000 GCA_964498575.1 uncultured Anaerolineales bacterium
GGGATGAGACAGCGAGACGGACGAAATTAGGGAGCATGGGCGGGGTAAGGCGAACAGAGAATGGAGCAGAACGGACAGTCGGGCGTGCGGAGAAATGGGGCGGCCGGGACGGCGATCGCGGTGGAGCGGATATAAACCCAGGCGTTACAAACCCGCCTTGTCCAGCTCTTCCTGAAGTGCTCGCAGCCGTTTGTGGCGCAGGCGCAGGTCGGCGATCAGGCTCGACCAAGCACCGGTCTCGCCGATGCGCTTGTAAAGAGGCTGCATGCGCTTGAGATAGGTGGCAGCCTCGGCGTAGCTCCCACGGCCGCGGGCGGCGATCAGCCGGGCGACGACGTCGCCGTACAACCGGATAGCCGCGCGCGGGTGATCCGCCGCGGCCGCGCCGGCTAGCACGACGGGGATCGATCCCCACGCTTGATTCGGACCGAGTGCATCGTAGGCGGCGAGCGCGGCGTCGATCTCACCGTCGCTGATCAGGATGTCGAGGCGCAGCCCATGTTGGTTCTGGCGAGCAAGGCGCTCCAGGACACCGGGCCGCATCTCCGCCCATCGACCGGCCGCCTGCGCTGCCTCGGCCAGTTCCCGATAGCCGGCCTTTGAGGGCCGGGACCAGAACAGCTCCTCGGTCAAGGTCAGCGCTTCAGCGCTGTCGCTGCGCTCGCGCGCCCGGTCGCGCAGCCACCGCTTGAGGCGCCAATCCTGGCTGGTCCCGGCGCGCTCGCGGATCAGCGCGGTGGCGAGCTCGGTGTATCCGGCGGCCATGAAGAGGTCGGAAAGCGCCATCAACGCGTAGTCGTCGGCGCGGCGGGCGTCGACCACCGCCTCGTCGACACGGCCCAGGGCGAGCAGCCGCTGAACCACATCGGTCAGGCGGCCGGTTTCGCGGCACAGGCGCAGGAAGCCCTCGTCGTCGAGAGTCTCGGCTTCGAGCGACAGCAGGAAGCCGCCGAGCACTTGCCGGTGGTCGTTGTCGGACCAGGAGTCGCCGGCCGGCAGGGCGGCGCAGAGCCAGAGCGCGACCTGCCGCTTCTCGTCCGGTGCCGCCTGCGCCTCGACGATCGAAGGCACCTCGTCACTGATGCCGATCCCGCCGAAGTCGACGTCCCAAAGGTAGATGTCGACCAGCGCGCGCAGGATGTCCTCGCGCGCGGCGCCGCCGGTGGTCGCGGCCAGGCAGTGGCCGAGCCCCGCGACGCAGGCATTGACGACCCCGCCGACCTCGCCGTCCTCGTCGTCGATCGTGCCGTACTGGTCGAGCGACTCGCGGGCGATCGCTTCGTACATCAGGGCAGCATTGGACCAGTCGCCGCGGGCGGCGTGCTGCTGGGCGGATTCGAGGATGGGGTGCAACCGGTTCTCCACGTCCCAGTGGCCATGCCGATCGTATCGCCCGCGGCCATATCTTCCCCGATCGGCGAAGCCGAACGCGCCGCGCACCTGGCGGCGGACCGACTCGGGATCGATCGGCGCCGGCGCGCTGGCGTCGGGCGGCACGGCGGCCGGCAGCTCGACCAGCCGCTCCAGGTCGGGGTACTGCTCGACCATCGTGCCGATCAGGACGATCAGCTCGGCCTTGGAGCGCTTTCGAAGCGCGACGTCGAGCTGCTCGACGTCGCGGAAGGCGGCGGGATCCCCGAGCCAGGTCAGAAGCAGGGCCGCGACATGCTTGCAGTGGCCGCCCAGGCCGACCGGGCAGGTGCAACCCGCGCCCGCGACGTCACCGCGCCCGATCTCGGCATGCACGGCATACGGCTCCGGCAGGCTGCCGACGCACCAGCCCTTGAGGGAGACGCCCTGGCGGCGCGTGACATAGATCGACGTTCCGACGTAGACACGGGCGCGCGCGAACGAGCGGTCGCCGACCCACCGGCGAATGTCGGACTCGCCGATGTGGACGTCGGGGGAAGGGGCGGGAGCGCGGGGCATGGGCGACTGCAGGTTGGTTCGGGCGGATCGTGCCGGTAGTCTACGCCCGATCGTGGCGCTGGTCAATCACGGTCCCGCCTCAGGCGCAAGGCGATCAATCGTCTGGTGCTGGCCTTGATGGCTCGGACGCGGTGGGTGTGGGGGCTTGCGCAACGATTCGATAGGAAACGTGGGCCACAACAGGTAGTGGTCTGAGACTCGATACAGGCCCAAATATTGTGAAATCAAGCGCAGAGATATTTCATATGATGTCATCAACCCCGACCCGGTGAGACATGTCCACAGGATGTAGTAATACTGCCATCGCGAACTACAAGGGTCGGTGTGTTGCGTAGATGCTATCGTTGCGCAAGCCCTGTGGTGAACCGGGTTGACCGCAGTGTGGCCTGGACCTATCATCCGAATCCATGCTTCGATTCGACACCCTGTTTCTGGTGATGAGAGGCCAGGACATCAATGACCAGAATGGCGTAAAACGGGAGAGCGCTCGTGCCGCCAAGCGAGGCGCCGGCCCTCGCATGAAGGCACTGCTCAAGGCCGAGCAGGATCGCGGGTCGGACTTCCTGCGCCTTGCCAACGCCCTCTCGGCCCTGTATCCCAAAGGCAGTGAGGAGAAGCGCCTGCTCGATGTGATGCTCCTGGCGGTGCCGCGGTGAAACCCCTGCCGCCTGTGATCCAGCAGCTTGTTTGGATGATCGTCCAACCCATCGTTGAAGGGCAAGGTGAAGAGTCGGCGGTTCCTCTGTTGCTTCGCCGGCTGGCGGCGGAGGCGGGCGCTTGGGACATCCAGGTCGCACGGCCGCATCGGCGCCGGCGCACCCAGCTCGTGCGAAAAGACTCGCTTCAGACGGCGGTCAAAGTGGCCCGGCTCACGCCCGGCTGTGATTGCATCTTCGTGCTCTTCGACGCGGATGACGACTGCCCGAAGGAGTTGGCGCCGACACTTGAAGGCTGGGCCCGCGAGATCTCCGGCGGTATCCCGTGCTTCGTGGTGATGGCCAATCGAGAGTACGAGGCTTGGTTCCTGGCGAGCGTCGAGTCGCTGCGAGGCTCCTGCGGCATTCGCAACGATGCGACCTCGCCGCCTGACCCCGAAGCGCCGCGCGATGCCAAGGGCGAGTTGGATGATCGAATGCACCACGGGAGCAGCTACTCCCGCACCGTGGACCAGGCGAAGCTCACGGCACAGCTCGATCTCGCTGCCGTGCATCGGTCTTGCCGTAGTTTCCGCAGGCTCGTCCGCGTGTTTGGCGACGTGCTGCAGGCAGCCGATTTGCATCCCGACCCTTGGCCTCCAGCAGGATGGGCATTATGATCACCCCATTTGCTGTTCAGCGGCTCGGATACCTTCCACGCGTGGCCTCCGCACGCGCCGGACGATTTTTGGTCAGACCCCCGTGCCACGGCATGGGCGGCTCGACGGCGATCGCGGTCGAGCGGGTGTAGCGTGCCTGACCCGGACGACAACCCGACCTCCGCCACCCGCCACCGCGAGCTGGCGATTCTCAACGCGATCGCCCAGGCGCTCAACGCGACGCTGGCGTTGGACCAGGCGCTCGCGACCGTGCTGGAGCAGGCGACGGCGCTGCTCGGGCTCGACACCGGCTGGGTGTGGCTGCTGAACGCGGATTCGGGCGCGCCCTACCTCGCCGCGGCGCTCCACCTGCCGCCGGCGCTGGCGGACTTCCCCGAGCGGATGGAGGGGAGCTGCTACTGCCTGGACAGCTACCGCGAGGGTGACCTCGACGGGGCGGCCAACGTCAACGTGATCCGGTGCAGCCGCCTGCGCTGGCTGGAGGGCGGCACGGGCGGCCTGCGCTACCACGCCAGCGTGCCGATCAACGCCCACGGCCGCCGGCTCGGCCTGCTCAACCTGGCGGGTCCGGACTGGCGCGAGCTCTCGCCCGAGGAGTTGCGCCTGCTTTACACCGTCGGGGATCTGCTCGGCATCGCCGTCGAGCGGGCCCGCCTGTTTGACCAGAGCGCGGAGCTGGGCGCCCTGCGCGAGCGCAACCGCCTGGCGCGCGAGATCCACGACACCCTGGCCCAGAGCCTCGCGGGCGTCGCCTTGCAACTCGAATCGGCGGAGTCACTGCTCGACCAGTCCGCCGACCCGGACCGCGTCCGGCGGGCTGTCCACACGGCCCTGGACCTGACCCGCGCCAGCCTGGAGGAAGCCCGGCGCTCCGTGCTGGACCTGCGCGCCGCGCCGCTGCAGGGGCGGACGCTGGCCGAAGCGCTCGAAGCGCTGGCATCCCCCGCCGACCCCGCGATCGTGGTCGACGTGGTCGGCGGGAGCCGGCCGCTGCCGGCGCGGATCGAGGCGGGCATCTACCGCATGGCGCAGGAGGCGCTCGGCAACAGCCTGCGCCATGCCGGAGCGGGCCGCATCCGCCTGCGCCTGGTCACCACGCCGGACCGCGTGACGCTGGCGATCGAGGACGACGGCCGGGGCATGGACCCGGCCGCGATCCCGCCTGACCGCTACGGCCTGGTCGGCCTCGGCGAGCGGGCGCGGCTGCTCGGGGGAACGCTGGCGATCGAGAGCGGGCCGGGCGCGGGCACGCGGGTCGAGGTGGCGGTGCCGATCGGGGAGCGGTGATGCCCGCGCCGATCCGCATCCTGATCTGCGACGACCACCCGGTGGTCCGCGACGGCCTCGCGGCGGTCCTCGGCACGCAGCCGGACTTCGACGTGGTCGCCGAGGCCGGCGACGGGCACGCGGTGGTCACCCAGGCAGCGCTGAACCGGCCGGACCTCATCCTGCTCGACCTCGAGATGCCGGGCCAGGACGGCGTAGCGGCGCTCGGGGCGCTCCGCGCGGCCGATCCGGAGGTCCGCGTGATCGTCTTCACCGCCTTCGACACCGACGAGCGCATCCTCGACGCGCTGCGGGCGGGCGCCAAGGGCTACTTGCTCAAAGGCGCACCGCGCGACGAGCTGTTCCGCGCGATCCGCACCGTCCACCAGGGCGGTACCCTGCTCGCGCCCCTGGTCGCCGCGCGCCTCGTCGCCCACCTGCAGGCGCCGCCGCCCGATCCCGTGGTTGACCTGACCCCTCGCGAAACCGAGGTCCTGCACCTCGTCGCCCGCGGCCTGGCCAACAAGGAGATCGCCGCCGCGCTCGGGATCCGCGAGCGCACGGTCAAGTTTCACGTCAGCGCCATCCTCTCCAAGCTCGGCGCCGGCAACCGGACGGAAGCGGTGGTGCTGGCGACGGCGCGGGGGTTGGTGGCGGTGCCCGGCGACGTGCGCGAAGGCTGAGTCGGGCTATTGGGCGCACGGCTTCCTCACAACAGCATTCATGGCAGGCACGCCCCGGGCAGGATCAAGTACGCGATCACGGTGGCATCGAAAACAATCACTCGCGTCCCTCATCAATGGTTTCAAGCAGGAACTCGTCCGCTATTTAGACGTTCGCCTCTTCCTGGAGCCACCGCAAGTCGGCGAGCAGCGCGGACTCATCTTCCTGACCAACGGCCACCGCGCAGGCTCCTCGCGGAACGCTCCCGGGCGGGCATTCTGTTGCAATCCGCTCAATCCGCGTATCCGTTTGGCAATCCGTTGTGTGGGCAAGCCTGGAGCCTCCAATCCTGTACGATCGTACAGGTGCCGACCTGTCCCATCACCCGATGCGCTGATCCCCCATCCCCCGGTATCCTGGAGTCGCGGCCACCCTCGCGGCTCGGCTCACCGAGTTCGATCTCCAGGAGCAACCCCATGGCACAAACATCGTCGAACCCACCCACTGCCCTGATCACCGGCGCCTCGCGCGGGCTGGGGCTGGCCCTGGCGCGCGCGCTGGCGGAGCGCGGCTGGCGCCTGATCGTCGACGCGCGCGGCGCGGGCGCGCTGGCGGAAGCCGCGGCCGAGCTGGCCACCCGCACGCGCGTGGCCGCCGTGCCGGGCGACGTCGCCGACCCCGAGCACCGGCGGGCGCTGGGCGAGGCGGCGGCGCGGCTGGGCGGGCTGGACATGGTGGTCAACAACGCCGGCATCCTCGGCCCGAGCCCCCAGCCCGAGCTGCTGGACTATCCGCTGGCGGTGCTGGAAGAAGTCTACCGCGCCAACGTCGTCGCGCCGCTCGGCGTGCTGCAGGCGGTGCGGGATTCGCTGGCGGAGGGCGCGCGCATCCTCAATATCACCAGCGATGCGGCGGTGGAGCCCTATCCCGGCTGGGGCGGCTACGGCTCGGCCAAAGCGGCGCTGGAGCAACTCTCCGCGGTGCTGGCGGCGGAGCGGCCGGACCTGCGGGTGTACTGGGTTGATCCCGGCGACATGCGCACGCAGATGCAGCAGGACGCCTTTCCCGGCGAGGAAATCGGCGACCGCCCACCGCCGGAAGCCAGCGTGCCCGGCCTGCTGGCCTTGATCGAGGGAAACCTGCCGAGCGGGCGCTACGAGGCGCGCGCGGTGGCGAAGTCCCTGCCGGCGGCGGGGTCGGACACCGCGGCCGAGGTCGAGGCGAGCGTTCTAGAGGTGGCGTGATGCTGGCGACCCGGCGTGCATCCACCCGGCGGATCGACTTGCGCACCCCGCCCCGTGGAGAGCTCTCGGCGTTCACCCTTCCGCCGGAGCTCGAAGCCGCTGCCCCTCCCGAGGCACGCGGCCTGGCACGCGACGCGGTGCGGCTGATGGTGTCGCGGGCGCAGGACGACCGCATCGAGCACGCGCGCTTCCGCGACCTGTCCGCGTTCCTGGAGCCGGGCGACCTCCTCGTGATCAACACCAGCGGCACGCGCCCGGCCGCCTTGCCGGCGCTGCGCGCGGACGGGTCGCGGCTATGGCTACACCTCTCGACGCAGCTTCCCGGCGGGCGTTGGTCGATCGAGCTCCGGCAGGACGCGGACAAGGGCAGCCGGCCCTTCCTCGGCGCCGGCGCCGGCGAGGCCTTCGACCTGCCCGGCGGTGCGCGCCTGACCCTGATCGAACCATACCGCCGGCCATCCGCGCCGGTGCTCGGCGGCATCCGGCTATGGCTGGCCCGGCTGGAAGGGATCGCGGGCGCCGCCGGCGGCGGGGACATCGACGCCTACCTGGCCCGCTACGGCACGCCGATCCGCTACCGCTACGTCGATCGACCCTGGCCGATCGCCTGTTACCAGACGGTCTACGCCACCGAGCCCGGCAGCGCGGAGATGCCCTCCGCCGGGCGGGCCTTCACGCCCGAGCTGATCACCCGGCTCGTCGCGGCCGGGATCGGCCTCGCGCCGCTGGTTCTGCACACCGGCGTCGCCAGCTTGGAGACCGGCGAGCCGCCCTACCCGGAGTATTACCGCGTCCGGGCCGCCACCGCGGAACGCGTCAACGCCGCGCGTGCGGCGGGGCACCGCGTGATCGCGGTCGGCACGACGGTGGTGCGCGCGCTGGAGACCGTCGCCGGCCCGGACGGCCTCGCGCGCGCGGGCGAGGGCTGGACCGAGACGGTCATCACGCCCGATCGGAGCCTCAAGCTCGTGGACGGCCTCCTCACCGGCTTCCACGCGCCCGGCGCGAGCCACCTGGCGATGCTCGAGGCGCTGGCGGGACCGCGGCACGTCCGCCTGGCCTACGCGGCGGCGCTGGCAGGCCGGTACCTGTGGCACGAGTTCGGGGACCTGCACGTGATCCTGCCCTGAGCGCGCCGGCCTCGGGCCGGCGCGCTCAGCATCTCAGAACGGATACCCGCGCAGCCCCTGCAAGCCCTTGAGGCACGAGATCTCGCCGCAGTGCGCGACGGTGTCCAGGAGCAGCATCCCGCCGAGGAAGCGGCCGAGGGGGATCATGCCGACGCCGATGATCGACATGTCGACCTCCTTCTCCAGGTCCTCGTCGGTCAGCGAGGCCAAATAGGCGTCGGTGTTGACGTACACGGCCTGGGCGTAGGCACGGGCCGCGTCGGGATCGACCTGCACCGAGCGGCCCCAGTCGCTCCAGGTGCCGGCCGGCGGCGGCGAGTCGGCGCCGAAGCGGCCCGCGAAGGTGGTCATCGCCATCGGCGCTCCGCCGCGCAGCGCCATGTTGATCAAGGCATCCTCGCCGAAAGCGTGGTGCACGTAGTTGGCGCCGATCGTCGCCGGCTTGCCCGGTGGCACCCAGTTGGCGACGTCGGCCGTCACGTCGGCCATCGTCCCTTCGATCCAGTGATGGCCATTCTCGAACAGGTTCCGGAGCAGCGAAACCGCGGGCTGATTGGACATAACAACAACTCCTGTGAGGTTCATCGACCGAGTCGGGTCGTTCCAGGTTGCGGCGTGTCGGCCGCCGCGGGCAGGTGGGGCGTCGCGGTGCGGCGGCATGTCAGCCGGAAGCTTTGCTGGCCGGGTTGGTGCCGGGCGCCGCCGGTGGGGGAGTATATCATGGTGGGGTTGTGTTGCCCAAACGTAACTACTCAGCCCATCGCCTGGCGAACAAATTCGCGGCTAACATTACGAAGCCGGCCTTCGCCGGCTCGGGCAGTCGGTGGGCCAACGGATTGTCTTAGCCCCCGGAGGGGGGCTTTGTAGAGGTAGCCGCGAATTTAATCGCCAGGCCGTGGGCGGCTGAGCAGTTTTACGCCCAAACGAGCTTGGGACGAACGCATCCGGCTCGCCCCGCCACCTCTCCGGCTACGCCGCCCCGCGCTTGCGCCACGGCCGCCGCCCGCGCCGCCGGCGGCCGGTGCCCGGTGCGGAGGGACTCTTGGCGATCTGGATCGCGGCGCGCGGCTCGGCGGTTGGTGCCTTCTGACCGTTCGCCGAGCCTTTCCCGACCGGGCTTCCCGCGGTCGATCCCTTCGCAGCCTTGTCTCCCGCCTGGGGTTTGGGATTGGGCTTGGTGGGGGGCTTGACGGGGGCGGGCGATACCGCGGGGCGGCCGTTGCGCGCGGACGCACGACCCGCCGGCTGGGGCGCTCGGGCGGACGGGAGTGCGATCAACGCGGGGCGATCGTCCCCGGACGACCGCCCGCCCGATTGGGCCGCGCCGGACTTGCGCCCGCGCGGCTGGCTGCTGGCGCCTGCCTGCCCGCCGTTGCGCGCCGGCGCCGGGGCAGCGTAACTGCGCGTCGGTGCCGGGGCCGCGTAGTCGAAGCCGGCCAGTGTCACAGTCTCG
>CAZCJG010000197.1:0-8978 GCA_964498575.1 uncultured Anaerolineales bacterium
GTCGCGCCCGCCAGGTTCGCCCCACACTTCGTGCAAAAGCGCGCATCGCTGCGGTTGGCAACACGGCATACAGGGCATGTCTTGTCCATCGTCACCCTTGCCTGCTCATACGCCAAACCCGTGCCGGATCATACACCAACGTCTCGCACACCAACGTCGTGTCAAGCCTTGCTCTCTGCCAGGCGACGCAAAGTCAGAAACATCGACGGCGCCGCCAGGCCACACGGGCTTCAGAGACCATCAGGTTACTCTACGAAGACAACTGCATCCAGCCTGAATGTGGTAATCTTACCACAGCCCGGTTCGCATCGTCTACCACTGCAATTCCATCAGACGCGGCGAAGGGCCAGCGGGGTTGTCGAGCATGATCATTCATCCATGGTGGCTGACGACCCGGGACGGCGGCGCGACATCCATCTGTCGCATTTTTGTCGCCCCCTTGTCGCCTTCCGCCTTCCCTTGCTGCCTCCCCATCCTTCATACTGCGCGCCAGACTCCCACCGCCCCGCCCGAACGCGCATGGCCTGCCGCGCGGCCGCTGGCTCCGCAATCCCCGGGCGACCGCCGCGCGGCAGGCCCCTCGGGCTTGGACTTCCGAGTGAGGCGGAAATCGTGTATGATGGGCATGAGCGACACGTTGTCACATCACCAAGCGGGCATTCCTTCGGTCGAGCGGATTGCCGCTTGGCGTCGCGACGGTCCGGCGGTCCGCCGGGGCCGGGAGATTGGCACATGGTAGCAGCTTCCTTCGCCCTGGCACCTTGGCACGCCGGTCGCCCCATCGGAGCACGCATGGCCATTCGATGCCCCCAATGCCAGCGCGAGAATCGAGACGGCGCCCGCTTCTGCCGCGGGTGCGGTGGCCAGAGCGACCGACGTTCGGACATCTGCGCGCTCGGCGCGATGCTGTACCAGCTCCTGACCTGCCAGCATCCCCTTACTCGCGGCAGCCCGCACGCGTTGCCGTCCGTGACATCCGTGAATCCCCTGGTCTCGGAGCTCATGTCCAGCATCATCGCGCGGGCGGTCGAGTACGACCCCGAACTGCGCTGGCAAGACGTCGCGGAAATCACCCAAGCCCTGAGCGGCGGGCGGCGTGGGTCGCAACAGCCGCTCCGCGTCCCCCAAACCCAAGCCGCCACGGCGCAGCCTCCCGCCACGGCGCAACCGCGGGCCCCGAGCCAGGCCGCTCCACCATCGAAGGGGGGCGCCAGCCCGACCCAGCTCCTCGCCGAGCAGAGCTCGCGGCTGATCTCGAAGATAGCCCAGTTGTCGTATCCGCAGTTGATGATCGGGGTCGGCGCGCTGGTCCTCGCCGTGCTGGTGCTGATGCCGGCCGTCAGCGGGTTCATCCAGGCGCAGCTTCCCTGGCTGTGGGCCAACGTGCCGGGCTATGCCATCATTCCCCCGGCGGCCTGGTTCGCCGCGCGCAGGCCGGGCGCCGCGTTCCTGGCCTACCTACCGCTCAGCCTGGCCGGCTGGCTGCGCGCCACGTACGAGGTCGACATGGGCATGGTGATGGTCGCCGTCCTTGCCAGCGGGTTGATCGCGGAGCTGTTGCTGCAGCTCACCGGCAAGCTGGCGCAAGGACAGGCGTCGCGCTGGCCGCTGGAGCTGATCGGGGCGACGGCCTGCGGCGTGGTCGTCACCTTCATGGTCGACCTGATCGCCTTCGGGCAACTCCCGAGCCCGTTCGCCTTCCTCTCCTCCGCCGCGCTGGGGGCGGCCGGCTGGCTGTTCGGCGACTGGTTCTACCGCACTTGGACCCTGACGCATGCCGGTCAGGGATCGATTTCGCAGAGCAGGTGAGCATGAAGAGCAAGGCGTGCACGCTGGTGGTGACCCTGGCAGTCGGGCTGAGCGCATGTGACATCGTTCCAGCCGATGAGCCGGTGACCGTCGCCCAACCGACGGCGTCGCCGATGGAGGAAGGCTACGTGACGAGCGCGGGCACCGGTCCAGGCTCGCCGACGATTCCAGCCCCTGCGTCCATTGACGCCGCCATGCTGCTTCCAACCGCGCCAGCGACAGCGGCCGTGCCGGCGCAAGTCGAACCGACGTCAGGGGAAATGACGCCGGCCGCATCATCCGTGCCGGCAACTTCCACACCCTATCAGCCAACCGATGAGACGCCCGGCTATGCCGCGCAGATCGTGGGATCGCTGGCACGCACCTGGCCGATCGCCGCGTTGGCTGCCGTCGTCGCGCTGGCCGGCGGTGTCTGGCTGGTCATGCGCCGCCGCCGCGGGGCGCGGTCGGGCGTCCCCGGCGCGGCGCCCGGCCGCAGCGGCTGGCAGTCCCGGCCGCCGCCGCCCGGCACGCCCTACCTCGAGGGCGTGGACGGCGCCGGAGCGACCGTGTACATCGCCCTCAGTGAACCGCTGGTGGTCGCCGGGCGCGGCGCGGGGATGGATGTACTGATCGACGCGCGCTTCGCCGAGCATGATACGGTGTCGGAACGGCACGCGCAGTTCGAGAGCGCGGCCGGCACGACGGTCCTTGTCGACCTCAAGTCCACCAACGGCATCTTCGTCAACGGAAGGCGCACCGGTGTGTGCCAGCTCGCGGACGGTGCCTTGGTCGGCCTCGGCCCGCGGGTGCAGCTCACCTTCCACAGCAACGGCAAGCAGGGCAAGCCATGAACACCATCACCTGTCCGAACTGCGGCCACGTCGGCCCAGCCGACAGCCAAGCCTGCGCTCGCTGTGGCCATCGGCTGGATGCAGCGGCGCCGGCGGATCGCGCTGGCACGCGGCCCCTGGGACCCAGCGCCACGGTCCCGCTTGCCGCCGGGGCCACGCCACCGCTTCCGCCCGCCGCTACGGACCCCCCCGTGCCTGCGGTCCCGCACCCGGCTGAGGCCTCCACCATGCAGCCACTCCCCCCCGGCACGACACGCCCACTGACCGCGGACGATCTGCAAGCCGTCTCGGTGGAAGCGACGACCCTGCTCGGCAACGCTGACGATGTCGAGCAGGGCACCCGGTTCGTCGAGGTCCCGGGGTTCGCGCCGCTGGCGGAGTTGACGCTGCTGAAAGAGGATGCCGAGGTACCCCCGCCCTTTCACCGGCGCTATCGGATCGACACCGTGCTGTCTTCGAGCGCGCGGCTCAACGCTTACGAGGTGAGCGACCTGGGCGCCCGCATCTGCCCGAGCTGCGGCGGCTACAATGGGCTGGCGGCCACGCACTGCGACGAATGCGGCATGGCCATCGACGGCGGCGTTCCCGTGGAACATCCTGTGCTGCTGCTGCGCGACACCAACGATCCGGACCTGCTGGCGCACGAGGTCAGGCTCGCTCAGCTCGGCGTCACGCACCCGCATATGCTGAACGTGCGCGACACCTTCACCGACCAACCCTACGGCGACACCCCGCGCCACTTCGTCGTGTCCGATCCCGAGCGCGGCGCCGGCCTCTCGACGATGCCGCGGCCGCAGCCGGAGATCAGCGTGTTGATCTGGGGGCGCCAGCTCGCCGGCGCCCTGGCGGCGCTCCACGCCCACCGGCTGGTCCACGGCCAGGTCAGGCCGGAAAACATCCGCATCGTCGGCTCGCATGCCTACCTGACCAACTTCGCCCGCACCGAGGAGCTGCCCCCGCTTGCCGACGGCGTAGACCTGGCCGAACGGTGCTCCGGGGACGTCACGGCGCTCGCCGGCGCCTTGAGTGAGGTGCTGGACCTGAGCAACCTTGCGCCGGAGACCACCGCGCTCCTGCGGCAGGTGGGAACGCAGCCCTCGGGCGCGCCCCCCTTGTCGGCGGCGGTGCTCGCGGTCGAGCTGCATCGCGTCATCGAGGGCCTGCGGCGACCGCGGTCGGTGCTGCTCCAGACGGGGCGGGCCTGGGATGTCGGCCAGGTGCGCGAGCTCAACGAGGACAGCCTGCTCGCCATCGAGCTGGACCAGGTCCAACTTTCGCAGGACCGGCCGCTCCGGCTGTACGCGGTGGCCGACGGGATGGGTGGGCATGCCGCGGGCGAGGTCGCCAGCCGCACCGCGCTGGACACGCTGGCCGAGGCGATCTTGCCACGCCTCGCCGCGCTGTCCGCGACCCGGCCGGGCGATCCCGCGCCCGACCTCGAAGCGGCGCTGGTCGACGCCTGCCAGCGCGCCAACCAGGCGGTCTACGAACGCGGCCGGGCCAACCGCAGCGACATGGGCACGACCCTGGTCGCCGCGCTGGTCGTCGGCCAACGCGCGCTCATCGCCCATATCGGCGACAGCCGTGCCTATCACATCCGTGGCAACCAGGTGGTGTTCCGGACCGCCGACCATTCGATGGTCGCCCAGCTTGTCGCGGCGGGCAAGATCAGCGAAGCCGACGCGCGCGCCCATCCCCAGCGCAACCTGGTCTATCGCGTCGTCGGCGACAAGCCACAGGTCGAGGTCGCGACCGACGCGCTGGAGCTGGCGGTGGGGGACTGGTTGATCCTCTGCTCGGACGGTCTCAACGGCATGATCGAAGACGCCGACATCGTCGCGGCCACCGGATCGGGCGAGAACCCGCAGGCGGTGGCCGAGGCGCTGGTCTGGCGCGCCAACCAAGCCGGCGGCGAAGACAACGTTACCGTGATCGCGGGCCGGCTAACCGAGCTGCGGTCCAGAGGAGACCAAGCGCCATGAATAGCTTCCCGCCGATGGGCATCGACCTGCTGATGCAGGCCCTGGACGTGACCTTTGATGGGCGCAAGCTGGCGGTGGCGGTCGTCGGCGCGGCGATCAGCCTGGCGGTGGCCGTGCTCGGCCTGTACCTGGCCGCCTGGCTCAGCGACTACCTCTGGCTGGCCCTGCTCTGCCTGATCTTCACCAGCGTGGTGGCCTGGGCGATCAGCAGCTTGTTCGGCGGCGCGGTAGCCCGGCTCAGCCATGTCGAGCTGGGGGGCGGCGGCCGCCCATCCGTCGGCCAGGCGTTGAGCTACGCCTTCGAGCACCTGGTCAGCCTGCTCCTTGTTCCGCTGGCACTCGGCCTGGTATTCCTCGGCGCGTGGGCGATGCAAGCGCTGATCCTGTGGATCGTTCAGCTCGTCCCCGCCGTCAACAGCGTGCTGTCGGCCTTGCTCTATCTGCCTTTCGTGCTGGTCAACATGACGATCCTGTTCGTGGCTCTCTTCGGTGGCTGGCTCACGCCGGCCATCGTGGCCGGCGAGGGCACCGGCCCGTCGGCGACCTTGCGGCGCCTGGTCGCGATCGCCCGCCAGTCGCCTGGCCGGCTGGCCGCCTACTTCGCCTTGATGCTGGTGTTCGCGCTGATGCTCGGCGCCGTGCTCTTCGGTGTCGAGGTCCTCGCCAGCTCCGTGGTCCATTCCACCACGCTTGCCACGCGCTGGCTCGGTGGCGCCGGGTCCACCGGCGATCTGGGCGGTCTCGGCGAAGCGTTGCCGTTGTCGACGCGCGTGTTGCTGGCGCTCGGCAGCGGCGACCTGCTCGGCCTGATCACGCCGACCTCCGGCGCGGCCGGGCTGGTCTACCTCCTGACAACCGCCGCCCTCGTGGCCTGTACCGGCGCGCTGGCCTTCACCGTCTTCCCGCTCAGCTCGGCCTGCGCGGCGCACATCAGCCTGAGCGGGCGATCGCCGGCCATGGCTCCGCCCAACGCGGCGGGCGCGCTCCGTTGCCGGGCCTGCGGCACCGAGCTGCGCCCCGGCGCCAAGTTCTGCGGTCGGTGTGGAACCTCGAGCTGAGCCACCCACCGCGCCCATTCCCGGATCGAGGAGTCCGAAGCTCATGAGAATCTGCACAAGCTGCCACGCGGTCAATCCCGATGACTCAGCGTTTTGCGATAACTGCGGCACGCAGTTGCCGGCAGCGGCACCGCCGGCGCCGTCCATCCCCCCCATGCCACGCGCCGAGGGCGTTCCGCCGACCCAAGTCGCCATGACCTGCCCGGTCTGCGGCCGGCCGGTGCTGCCGGGGCAGGCCTTCTGCGACGAGTGCGGCGCGTCGCTGTCGGCGGTCGCGTTCCAATCCCCTGCGCCGCCGACCCCTCCGCCCGCCGATCCCACCTTGCCTGCGGGGTTCGCGCCGCCCCCGCCGCCGGGTCCCCCGCCACCACCAGGATTCGCGCCGCCACCCCCGCCCAGCCCCGCGCCGCCGGCCCCCGGTGACGTGCTCCCGCAACCCGCGCTCGTGCCGGCAGAGGCGGCGCCCGTCGTAGCAGCGGTGGAGTTGCCGGCCGCGGCGACGCCGACCTGCCCGGTTTGCGGCCGACAGGTCACGCCGGGCGACGCGTTTTGCAGTGCCTGCGGCTCGCCGCTGTCGGTCCCGCCTCCGCCCCCCCCCATCCCCCTGCCGACGCAGCCGCCGATCCCCCCCCCGGCGGCGATCCAGCCGGCGCGCCTGGTCGTGGCCGGCACCGGGGCGCCGATCGAACTCGGCGGCCGGGCCGCTCTCATCATCGGACGCGGCGATCCGATCAGCCACGTCTTTCCGGATGTCGATCTCGCGCCCTATGGCGGAGAGGACGCCGGCGTGTCGCGCCAGCATGCTCGGCTGATGCATCAGAACGGCCAATGGCTGATCGAGGACTTGACGAGCACGAACCATACCTGGATCAACAACCGCGAGCTCGCCCCCGGCGTGCCCACACCGGTCAACAACGGCGACCAGATCCGACTCGGCCGATTCCTCGTGTCGTTCCACGCCTAACGCGGCGCATCCGGGAGCGCAACCATGGACAAGGGAGTGCAGCCATGACGCAAGACGTTCATATCAGCGCGCGCTTGAACCGTAGCGCCGTTCCGGCGCTCGGCCAGGAGCAGATCATCTACGTGTTGATCGAGGTGATACCCGGCGACGCGATGCCGGTGGTGGCCTTGCCGCTCAACGTCGGCCTGGTGTTGGACAAGAGCGGCTCGATGGTCGGCACGAAGATCACGCGCGTCAAGCAGGCGGTGGGCCATGTCATCGACATGCTCGGCGCGGACGACGTCCTGGCGCTGGTCGCCTTCGCCGGCTCACCCAGCGTCCTGGTCGAGAGCGGCCCGGTCGGCGGATCGAGCGCGCGCGCGGAGCTGAAGGACAAGGTAGAGCGGCTGTCGGCCAGCGGCGGCACGCGCATGGCGCGAGCGCTGGGCGCCGGCCTCGATCAGCTCGACGCCTTCGGGTCCGGCGAGCGGGTCAACCGCCTGATCCTCCTGACCGATGGGCAGACCCAGCACGACGACGACGACTGCCGGGCGGCGGCCGATCGCGCCCTGGCGTCCGGTGTCCCGATCACCGCGCTCGGCATCGGCACGGACTGGAACGAGGACTTGTTGATCGACATCGGCCGGCGCAGCGGCGGCTTCGCCGACTACATCGCCGACCCGGCGGACATCGGCCGGCACTTCGCCGGCGCGGTGCAGTCGATGCAGGCGACGGTCGCCCGTGATGCCAGCCTGACCCTGCGGCTGGTCGAGGGCGTCCATCCGCGCAAGGTGTGGCGGGTGGTTCCGCTGATCACCGACCTGGGCTTCGCGCCGATCGACGACCGCTTCGTCACCCTACCGCTCGGCGATCTCGAGCAAGGCCAGCGGCAGGCGCTGCTGATCGAGCTGGCGCTACCGCCCCGCGCGGCAGGCAGCTACCGGATCGCCCAAGCGGAGGTCGCCTACGACGTCATGCGCGACCCCCAGGCGACTGCGATACTGCAGCGGGTGCAGGAAAGGGCCCGCACCGACCTCGTCGTCGACTTCGTGGCCGATCCGGCGCTAGCCGCGGCGAGCGACCCCGGTGTGATGAGCGTGGTCGACAAGGTGCAAGCCTTCAAGCTGCAAACGCGCGCCCTGATGGAGGCCGAGCTCGGGAACATCGCCGGCGCGACGCAAAAGCTGCGGGCGGCGGCGACGATCCTGCTCGATCAAGGCGAGGTCGACCTGGCGATGACGATGCACGGCGAGGCGACCCAGATGGAGCAGCAAGGCGCGATGAGCGGCGAGGGGCGCAAGTCGATTCGGTTCGAGAGCGGGAAGACGGTGAAGCTGGGAACAGCGGATCGCTGAGCGAATTCTCGGCATGGCTTCCACGGTGGTCTCTGAATGAGATGTGGGCCACGGCTTGAGCCGGGTGGCGGCCCGGTGGCTGGGGAGGAAGAGTCGCGTCGCATGATCAACCTGTGCCAGTTTTGTGGGGCGTCGAATCGGGATGAGGCGCGGTTTTGCGGCCATTGCGGGCGTGCCCTGGCGCTGACGCCGAGCAGGGTGATTCAGCCGGCGGCGCCGGCGACTCCTGCCGGCGCGTCGCCCGGTCCAAGCGGGGCAGCGCCGGCTGGCCCGGCGCGGGCATCGCGCTCCGGGCATCGCTGGCTCGTCGGCGGTTTGATCGCGGTGATGGTGGTGTTGGGGATGGCCGGGATCGCCGGCTTGGCGCTGTTGGTGTGGGCGGCCGCGCCCGGTGATCCGGGCGGGGACGCCGCCGCCACGGCCGTGCCGGTAGTCACGCCGGAGGCCGGCGCGGGTCCGGACTTCCCTCGAGCGTTTGCTCCGCAACCACCCGCCCCTCGACGACCGTGTGCGGCGGGTGGAGGCGGTGATCGCACAGGAAGGCGCGTGACCCTCCATTCCAGGTGATCCACGCCGCCGCCAGGCTAGCGCCGATGGCCGCTCGGGCAACGGGTGCCGATCGTCACCAGCAGGGCGAGCGCCGTCCACAGCAGGACCGTGTGCACGACGCCGGTCGGGCTCAGCAGCGCATGGGCGGAGAACGCGGCGAGGGACCCCAGGCATCCGGCCAGGACGAGGTCGCGCTCGTCGTCAGGAATGACATCCAACTGCTCCGCCCCGGCGGCGTCGTGCGCAACGCGGGCGGGCGAGCCGGCGGGCCGCGCAGCGCGCCACACCGTGATCAAGGCCTGGGCGACAACCCAGCCCAGCGCCGCCAAACCCACCACCCCCGCCGCCAGCAGGTGCTCCAGCAGCACGTTGTGGGGGTCGTCGACGATCGTGCCGGGCGGGAAGTAGCGCTCCAGGCCCGCGGGCGGATGCCGGGCGAACACGGTCGC
>CAZCJG010000198.1:0-8963 GCA_964498575.1 uncultured Anaerolineales bacterium
CAAGTGGGACGAGTACACGCGCGCCAAGGAGGCGATGTTCTTCCACACCGACACCGCCGACGCGCCCTGGACGGTGATCAAGTCGGACTGCAAGAAGCGCGCCCGGCTGAATGCGCTGCGCTACGTGCTGCACACACTGCCCTATGCCAACAAGTCCGTCGACCAGATCGGCCCGCTGGACCCGCTCTTGGTTGGCCGCGCCCAGGTGGTCTTCGAGCGCGGGGAGCATAGCGGCAGCTTCTGGTTGTAGGCCAATCGGAGCGTCCCTCCCTTTGTCGGTGATCGAATAGGAGGCAGATCATGCGCCCATCATTCCGTCTCGATGCTTCCCCGGGTGTCGGCGTGGGCGCGCTGGTCGGCGGGCTGCTCACGGCTTCGCTTATGGCCCTGTGGTACCTCGCGTTCCAGTTGGCGATGTTGCCCTTCGTCCCCTTCGACCTGTTCGACCGCATGGCTCGCCTGCTGCCGGGTGACGTGGTCGCCTTCGGCGTCGAGAGCATGGTCTCGGTGATCCGCGCCCTAGCGCTGGGCGAGACCTCCGGCACCGCCAAGGCCGGCGAGCAGCTCATGGCGCTGGGCGGCTGCCTCGCCGCCGGCATCGTTCTGGGCGCCGCCTTCTTCGCGCTCTGGCGCGCCCGCGCACCGCGGTCCCCCGAGCGGGTGGGCGCTGTCCTCGGCGCGGGGCTGGGCCTGCTCGCGCTGGCCGCCGGCCGCGGCGTCAGCCAGGAGCTCGCGGCCAGCCCGCTCGTCGGCGCGGCCTGGGTGCTCGGCTCGCTCGCGGCCTGGGGCGCCCTCGCCGGCTGGGCCTTTCGCCGGCTGGCGCAGCCAGCGGCGCAGGGCGCGGAAGTCGCCGAGGCGGGAACGGAAGCGGCGGACCTGGTCCGGCTGGACCGCCGCCGTTTCCTGATCCGTTTCGGCGGCGCGAGCGCGGTCGTGGTCGTCGGGGGGGCGGTGCTTGGGGCGCAGATCAAGCGCCGGCGCGAGCTGGACATGACGGCGGCGCTTTCCGGGGCGGAGCCCTGGTCGGCGGCGAACCCCCTGCCCAATGCCGGCGATGCTGTCATGCCCGCGCCCGGCACGCGCGCCGAGCTGACGCCGGTGGGCCAGCACTACCGCATCGACATCAACACCCGGCCGGTGGTCGTCGACCCCAACACCTGGCGGCTCAAGATCGGCGGCCTGGTCGACCGGCCGCTCGAGCTGACGCTGGACGAGCTGCGCACGCGGTACGAGCCGCAACACCACTTCGTCACCCTGGAATGCATCTCCAACCCGGTGGCCGGAGACCTGATCGGCACGACACGCTGGACCGGGGCGAACCTCGGGACGGTGCTCGCCGACGCCGGCCTCCAACCGAGCGCGACGCACCTGAAGGTGACCGCGGCGGACGGCTTCTACGAGTACGTGCCGCTCGCGGACGTCCTGGACGACAAGCGGATGATGTTGGCTTACGCGTGGGACGGGCTGCCGCTGGCCAGCGGGCACGGCTTTCCCTTGCGCATCTACTGGCCCGACCACTTCGGGATGAAGCAGCCCAAGTGGATCACGTCCATCGAGGCGGTTCCGGCCTGGGAGCAAGGCTACTGGGTCGCGCGCGGCTGGGACAAGGAGGCCCGGATGCTGGCGACCTCGGTCATCGACACCGTCGGCGTCGACATGATGATCATCGAGGCCGATCAGGCGACGCGCGTGCCGCTCGGCGGCATCGCCTTCGCCGGCGCGCGGGGCATCTCCAAGGTGGAGGTCCGCATCGACGACGGCGCCTGGCAGAGCGCCGAGCTGCGCCGCCCGCTCTCCGACACGAGCTGGGTGCTCTGGCGCTACGACTGGCCCTTCGCGGCCGGCAAGCATACCTTCACCGTGCGTTGCCTGGAGGGCGACGGCACGCCCCAGATCGCGGCGGAGGCGCCGCCCCGTCCCAGCGGCGCGACGGGCCTGCACGCGAAGGGCACGATGATGTAGCCTGGTTCGGCGCGCGATCGTCACGGCCCACTGGCAGGCGCTTGCTTCAACATCATTCCGACTGGAGTGTCATCGAATCACGTCTGGAGCCGGATTGCGTGGGGAGCCGGATCATGTCGGGACTGGATCACGTCGGGGGACGGCTCGCGTCGGGTTCAGATTGCGCGAGGCTCACCGCCCGCCCCAGTACGCCGACGGCGGGCAGGGGATCAAGCGGGCGATGCGCAGGTAGATGCCGACCAGCTCCTCGGCGCGTGGCGAGAGGTGCAGGCGCGCCGCGTCGCCGCCGGCCAGGCGCAGCAGATAGTCCGCGTCGACGTCCGCGCCCAGGCCGACCGCGTGCAGCACGACGCCCGCGGCCCGCAGCTCGCCGGCCAGCGCCTGCGGGGCTTCCAGCGCCTCGTCGGCCTGCAGGCCGTCGGTCATCACCACCACCATCGCGGTAGCGGCCGGACGGCGTGCCGCCAGGACCTCGCGGGCGTGCAGCAGGCCCTGGTCGATGCGCGTCCCGGATTCCAGCGTCATGCCGTCCACCGCCTGGAGCAAGGCGGCTTCGTCGGAGGAGAGGCCGATCAGCACCCGTCCCTCGCCGGCGAAGCTGACCAGGGCCACGCGGTCGTGGTCCAGCCGCATCGCGCCGAGGAAGGCGCGCGCGGCGTCTTTCACCGCGGCGAACTTCGCGCCCGTCATGCTGGACGAGGCGTCCATCACCAACACCGCGTCGGCCACCGACTGTTCGGGATCGCAGTGCTCGCGCAGGAGCAGCGGGAGCAGGACCGGCTTGGGCAGCGGCGTCGGCGTCGGGCTGGGGCTGGCGCTGGGCGTAGCGGTCGGCGTCGCGGTGGGCGGCGGCGTGCCGGTCGGCGTGGGTGTGGCGGTGGGTGTGGCGGTGGGTGTGGGAGTCGGTGACGCCGTTTCAGTGGGCGTCGCCGTATCGGTCGGCGTGGGCGTCGGCGGCAGTGACCCGCAGGCTTCGCACAGGACTTCGATGTCGCCCAGGCTGGCGACGTCACTGTAGGAAGTGACCAGCTCGGAATGCGCGCTGGCCTGGTAAGGCGTGGTCGAAAGGAGCTGGGCATAGGGATCGAAGCTGCCGGGCTGCCCTACCGCTTCGAGGCGCAAGGGATTGCCGGAGCGCGGGTCCAACCAGTGCACGCCCTCCAGGCCGAGCACGCGTTCGGAGCGGGACTCGACCACCCCGAAGATGCTGGCTGTCAGCTCGCCGGTGTCCGCGGCGCAAGCCAGCGCCCCCAGCGCGCTCTCCGCGTGCCCGAGGGCGTTGCCGTCCTGCAAGGGCTCGGGTGTGTTGTTTACCTCGAATCGATCGCCGACCTGCCTGCCCACCAACAAGTCGCCGAAGCCGACCGCGCGCAAAGCCACGATGACATCAATGCGCCTGTTGCATGGCAACTCGCAATTCAACGACCGATCCTGCACCCAGCCCAGCGAGATATCCCAATAGCGATCGCGCAGGGCCAGGATCATCGTCTGGTCGTCGACGAAGGCCAGGTCGGTCAGCATGGGCTGGGCCAGCCCTTGCGTGGCGTCGTCGGGGTCGCGCCAGGGGGACCAGCGCACTTGCAGTCCCTGATCCTGAGGTCCGCCGGCCAGGTTTACCCTATCGCGCCGCTCGCGCAGGTCCACCTCGGCGACCAGGGTCATCTCGGAGCCGTCGGCGCGCGAGCGGTAGACCTGGGCGACGAAGGGGCTGTCGCCGCGGCTGTTGACCAGGCCGTGGTAGAGGTGATCCCGATACCAGGCCAGGCCGAAGGGCCGGGCGTCATCCGCCCATTCCAAGCCGGCCGCGCCATGATCGAAGCGGCCCAGCAGCGCGCCGGTCGCGGTCTGGTAGCGATAGATCCGGCGGTCGCCCAGATTGGTGACGAACAGCTCGGTCTCGTCCCCGCTCAGGTCCAGGTCGCCCAAGGCCGCCTTGCCGACGAAGCGGGCCTGGAACCAGTCGTTCTGGAGGTCGCCGCTGCCCATGTTGGGGTTGAGCACCCGACCCCCAGCGGAAGGAACGGTCGCGAAGGTCGTGATCTGCCCGGTCCGCAGGTCGATCCGGTAGATGCCGCCGGCGCCCGCCGGGCCGTAGGGCCGGCCGCGCTTGTGGTAGGTGCCGGCATAGACCGCCTGCTCGCGCCGGCTGTAGGCCAGGCCCCAGATCGCGCCGACCTCCAGGAAGTTGGCCAGGGTGTGATGAACACGGTTCTCCGGCGTATCGCGGAAGAGGATGACCGACGGTGCCCGGTTGTTCGGAGGCCGGTTGGGGTCGGTCTGCCCGCGGTACACGGCGGCCACGTGGAAGGGGTTGCCACTCGCGCATGCCGCCGCGAAGTCCGGCATGCCGCGCGTCTGCAGCCCGGCCAGGAGGAAGATTATCGGGGCGGCGACCAGGGCCGCGACGAGGAGGATGAGCCGGGGCCCGGCCTTGCCACGCGCATGATCGCCTGTTTGAACGCTTCGGTTTCGCTCGATCACTGCCGATCCTCCTCCGTCGCTGGCCTGGACGGCACGCCGCCGCCCTCATCCCCAAGTGACGAACAGCCTGTGTCGACTGTGACGACGACGCGGATGGGGCCTTTCGCTGGCCGCCCGACTTCGGGCGCCGAGCCTGACCTCGACCTTGGCGATGCGCCTGTCTCCGACCCTTGGCGGCGCGCTTTGCCCCGCACCCTTGGCGCTGGTATCATCGCCCGGCAGCAGGCGCCGCTTGCCGCTCCCCGGCAGCGCTCGCCGCGCGAATGGAGGCTCCATGACCATCACCACCCAGCCCCCGGTACGGACCAAGGCCCGGTCTCGAACCAAGTCCGACGGCAAGGCCAAGGCACCCGCCGAGCACCATGCCGGGCGCCCGAGCCCGGCACCCTCGGCCGAGCCCGGTCACGATCTCTCTGCTGGCTCGATGCCGCCTGCCGAACCGCGGACGACCGCGCTCTCGCCCGACGAATGGCCGGACATGAGCCACATCGTTACGGAGGACGATACCCCGGTGGACAACATCTTCTCCGAGAAACAGCAGCGCCTGCTCACCGAACCGCTGTACTCGTCCTGGGCGGGGCCCGGAAAGGGGCGTTCCTTCCTCGCGCTGGCAAACGTCGGGCTGTTCTTCGGGATCAACGAGCCGCCGCTGGTGCCCGACGCGATGCTCAGCCTGGACGTCCGCCCGCCGGACGACCTCTGGCCCAAGCCGAACCGGTCGTACTTCGTGTGGATGTACGGCAAGCCGCCGGAGGTGGTGATCGAGGTGGTGTCCAACCGCAAGGGTGGCGAAGACGACCGCAAGCGGACGACCTACGCCCGGATCGGGATCGCCTACTACGCGATCTTCGATCCCGAAGAGTGGCTGAGCGCGAGGGTCCTGCGCGTCTATCGCCTCCACAGCGGCGTCTACCGCCTCGCGCCGGACGGCGACCTGCCGCACGTGCGCCTCAGCCTGCGCCTGTGGGAGGGTGAGTTCGAGGGCAGCGGGGCGACATGGCTGCGCTGGCACGATCTCGACGGGAACGTCATCCCGACAGGCGCTGAACGGGCGGATACGGCGCAGGCACGGGCTGAGGCCGAGCACGAACTGGCTGAGGCCGAGCACGAACGGGCCGAGGCTGAGCGGGCGCAGGCGGGTGCCGAGCGGGCCCGCGCCGATGCCGAGCGGGCCCGGGCCGAACGCTTGGCGGAGCAACTGCGCGCATTGGGCGTCGAGGTCGAGGGCTGACGCTCGGGTCGCGAGCGTACCCTGCCCCGATCCATGCCCACCCGCATCGCCATGACCCACGACCCCGAACGCGAATGGCATACCCGCAAACAGCGCATCGATCCCAAGCTCGACGGCGCCGGTTGGGCGCGGACCGGCGCGCTGCCGAGCTTGGCCTGCCGGAGCGAGGAAGCCGAGACGGTTCATGGTCCCGCGGACTACGTGCTGTGGTCGAGGGGGCAGCCGGTGGCGATCGTCGAGGCCAAGAAGGTTTCGGCCGGTAGCGCAAGCGACCTGAAGCAGGCCGAGCGTTACGCGCGCGGCTTGCGGGACAGCCCATTCGACTTCGGCGGTTTGCACGTGCCCTTCCTATACGCGACCAACGGCGAGGTCATCCACTTCCGCGACGTGCGTGATCCGCGCAACCTCTCGCGCCGCGTCGCGGCTTTCCACACGCCCGGCGGTCCGGAGGAGATACTCGGGCGTGACTTTGACGACGCTTGCACGCGCGTGCTGGGAATGGCGCACGATCACGACGGGATGCGACCGTATCAGAAGGCGGCCAACGCCGCGGTCGAGCGCGCCATTGCCGCGCGGCAGCGGGAGATGCTGGTGGCCATGGCGACCGGAACGGGCAAGACCTACACGATGGTCAACCAGGTTTACCGGCTGATGAAGGCCGGCGCGGCGCGACGGGTGCTGTACCTCGTCGATCGGCGCGCGCTGGCTGCCCAGGCGGTCGGGGCATTCGCGTCCTTCGAGGCCGAGCCGGGGAAGAAGTTCGAGCAGATCTATGAGGTTTACTCGAGCCGGTTTCAGCAAGAGGACTTCGCGGAGGATGCGCGGTTCGACCCCAAGGTGCTGCCCATGCGCTACCTCACCGATCCGGGGGGCGACCTTGCCTTCGTCTATGTGTGCACCATCCAGCGCATGGCGACCCACATCCTCGGGCGGGCCCATCTGCCCGAACGGCGCGATTCGAGCGACGAGGTTCCGGACGAGGTCGCCGACGAGGGGCTGGACCGGCTGCCTATCCCCATCCATGCCTTCGACATGGTCGTCGCCGACGAGTGCCACCGCGGCTACACGGCCCAGGAAGAGTCGCGGTGGCGCGACACGCTCGACCACTTCGACGCGGTGAAGATCGGGCTGACGGCGACGCCGGCGCGGCACACCGCGGCTTACTTCAAGCACAAGGTGTTCACCTATTCCTACGAAGAGGCGGTGCGGGACGGCCATCTGGTCGACTTCGACCTGGTCAACGTCCGCTCCGAGATCCGCCTTAACGGCGTCTTCCTGCGCGAGAGCGAGCGCGTGGAGCTCGTCGATCCCCGGACCGGCCTGTCGCACATGGACCGGCTGGAGGACGAGCGGCGGTTCGACACGGCGGACCTCGCGTTCAACGCGCGGAGTCTCTCGACATCCTTAATCTCCCGGATCTCCGGCATGAGCGCGAGGCCCGCCGCGCCGAACTTCAGCTCCAACGCCAGCTCGATGCCGGCTAACAGGCCGGCGCGGATGCCTTCCTGCCGACCCTCTTCGATCCATGCTTCGGTGATCGTTGCCATTGCCGCCTCTCCTTGATCCCCCAACGCCGCGATCGCGGCCTCTGTGATTTCCTCGTTCGTAAGTGTCGTGGTGACCGCGGTGATGTAACGCAGGAGCGCCATCACACACTCCAGCACCGGCCCCTTGCCCATGGCCTTCCGGGCCAACTCGAAAGCCTCAAGCACGCGGCGCTCCTGCACAGGATTCGCGGAGTAGCGCAGCCCCCACATGCAGGCCTGCACCAATACGGCGCCTCGAATCTCGAGCTCGCTGAACAATGTGATAGGTCCACCAGCCGGTACTCAAAATCCGGCCAGTAGCGCCGCAGCGGGTCCGGCCCGTCGATGAGCGCCCCGAAATCCAGCGGCACGCGCCACCGTTTGGGCCCGTGATGGACGACGATAGGGATGATCGGCACCAGCCGCACCCCGCCGCCCTGCCGCAGGAGCCGTTCCCAGATGCGGACCTTGTAGCGGAGCACTTGAAACGCGACCAGCGGGTCCGGAAGGGACTTGTGCTCGAAGAGGACGTAGACGAAGGCGTGCTCGCCGTCCCGCAGCACCACCCGGTAGAGCAGGTCTGAAAAGTGCGCGCTCAGGTCCGGGTCGACGAACGATCCCTCGATCAGCACCAAGGCCGCCGGATCGGGATCCAGCAAGGCCGCGACCGGCTCGGGCAGGTAGCTCGCCAGGAAGTCGGCGGCGATCTCGGGCTGCGAGAACACGGTCTTGAAGAAACGGTCGTGCGGGCTGGCGATATCGGCCATCGAGCGCTCTCCGGAACTGCGGGGCGGATATCGACAATATAGCACGAATGTTCTATTGCGGCAAATGATCCCGATAAGCCCGGTCGGCGGCGTTCTACGGCGCAGTCGGCGCCGCCTCGCCGCCCAGCCGATACAACCGCAGCGCCGGCCGCTCCACCGTGAAGTAGCCCGGCTCGCCCTCGACGATCTCGATCGCCTGATCCGCGTCGATCGGCCCGACCCCCTGCGGCTCCGCGTCCGCCGGTTGCCCGGGCCAGATGATCTCAATCCGCTCGACCCGCTCGGCCGCGCCCAGCCCGAACTCAGCTTGCAGGCTGTTGGCGCCGAAGCTGCTGCCGGTGCCGACAAGGCGGTGGATGGCGCGCTCTCCATCCGGACCCTGGACGACCGCCTTGAGCCGCGCGCCGATCGCCGCCCGATTGGCGTGCGTGCCCACCAGCCTCACCGTCAGCCAGTGGTTGGGGCCGCCAGGATTCTCGAACAGCACGTTGGGGCTGCGGTCGCTGGGGTAGAAGCCGCCGGCTTGCAGGTAGATGTCCTGGTCGCCGTCGTTGTCCAGGTCCCCGAACGCGATCCCATGCCCCTTGGGCAGGTGCCCGACGCCGGCGGCGGTGGTCACGTCCAGGAAGCGGCGCCCGCCGTCGTTCCAGAACATCACGTTGGGCATCAGCGCGGCGAAGGGCGGGCTGCCGGTGCCGAGGTAGAAGTCCTCGTAGCCGTCGTTGTCGATGTCGCCGAAGTTCGAGCCCATCGGCAGGAGGATGCGGTCCAGCCCGACCGCCGCCGTCGCGTCCTCGAAGCCGCCCCGCCCGTCGTTGCGGTAAAGGCGCGGGAACTCGCCGGTGGCCTCGCCGCCCGTGGTGTCCAGCGCCACCTGCTCGACCGTGGCGTTGTAGCCGGCGACGTAGATGTCCAGCCAGCCGTCGTTGTCGTAGTCCCAGAACCAGGTCGAGAAGCTGCGCCCCGCCGGCTCGGTGACGCCGAGCTCCACCGCGA
>CAZCJG010000199.1:0-8833 GCA_964498575.1 uncultured Anaerolineales bacterium
GCCTGCTGTACCTCGGCGGCCTGGCGGAGCACAAGGGCGTGCACGTGGCGATCGAGGCGCTGGCCCGGCTCGCGCGCGCCGGCGAGCACCTGCCGTTGACCCTGATCGGCGGGGGGCACCCCGCCTACGTGGCGCGCCTGCGCGAGCTGGTCAGGCGGAACGGCCTGGAAGGCCAGGTCGATTTTGCCGGGCGCCTGGCCTATGACGAGCTGCCGCGGCGCCTGGTAGATTTCGACGTGCTGCTCTTCACCTCGCTGTGGGAGGAACCGATCGGCCGGACGCCGCTGGAAGCGATGGCCTCGGGCCTGCTGGTCGTCGGATCGGCGGTGGGCGGCACTCGCGAAGTGCTCGACGCCTACAGTCCGGCGGTGATGTGCGAACCGGGCGACGCGGTGGCGGTGGCCGATCGGATCCAACGGCTCCAGGTCAGCGCCGCCTTGCGCGAACGGCTCCATGCCCGTGGGCGCGCCCTGGTGGCCGATCGATACTCCAGCGCGCGGATGCTCGCCGACCTGGAGCACCGCTTGTCGGACATCCTCTCGATCGAGGCGGCCGCATGACTCCCGCCCGCATCGGCATCGACGCCAGCGCCCTGGTCATCGCCCGGAAGAACGGCTACGAGAACTATGTCACCCGCTTGCTGATGGCGATGGCGTCGTTGGAGGACGCCGTGTTCGATGGACTCGACCTTCGCTTGTATGTCTATGCCGGCAACCGTTTCGCCGACGCCGGCCTGCTGGACACCTACCTGCCCCAACTGCGCCGCTTCGCCTGCCGGGTCCACCGCCCGCGGCGCGGCTTCGGGCTGTGCCTCCCGGCGCTCGCGGCGCTGGACCGGCTGGACTGGCTGCACCTGCCGGTGAACCTGTGGTCGCGCCGCTTCCCCTGCCGCGTGCTGACCACCGTCCACGACCTGTGCAGCCGGCGCTGGCTGAGTGAGGGCGGCGCGGACCTGCCCGAGATCCGCGCCATGGAGCGCATGACCACCGACCAGGTCCAGCGCTCCGACGGCTTCATCGCGGTGTCCGAAAGCACCCGCCGCGATATGCTGGACCGGCTGAAGGTGCCCGGCCAGCGCGTGTACGTCGTGCCGCACGGGTCGGACGGGGCCTTTGCCGATTCGGGCGACAGCGTGAGGGCGGTCCGCGCGCACTATCGACTGCCCCCGTACATCTTGAGCGTCAACGCCCTGCAAGGCAACAAGAACTACGGCCGGCTGGTACGCGCCTTCGCCCGGCTCGCCGAAGCAGGCCGGAGCCAGCACATCCTGGTGATCGTCGGGCGGGACGGCTGGGGCGGCGCCGCCGTCCGGGCCGAGATCGAAGCCGCGGGGCTCGGTGAGCGGGTGAGGCTGCTCGGCTTCGTGCCCCAGGCGCACCTGGCGGGCCTGTACGCCGGCGCCGACCTGGTGGTCAACGCGTCGCTGTGCGAGGGCTTCGGAATCCCCGTTATCGAAGCGCTCGAGGCCGGCGCGGTGGTCGCGGCGGCGCGCGCGACGTCCTTCCCGGAGGTCGGCGGCGCCGCGGTCGCGCTCTTCGACCCTTATGACGAGATCGAGATGGCGCGAGTCATCCATCGCTCGCTGACCGACGTGGCGTACCGGGCGGCGCTGCGTGTCGCCGCCCGGGAACGTCTGATGGAGCTGACCTGGGAGCGGGCGGCGCGCGGAACGCTGGCCGTCTATCGCAGCCTGGTGGAATCCGATGGCGGTCTGGCAACATGAAGCAACCGCTCGTCAGCGTGGTCCTGCCCGTCTACAATCAAGCCTCGTACCTGCCGGTGGCCCTGGACAGCATCTTCGCGCAGGTGTATCCCAACTACGAGCTGATCGTGGTCAACGACGGCTCGACCGACGGTACTGCCGAAGTGTTGGCGGAGTACCACCGCCACCATGTCTTTACGGTGATCACGCAGGATAACCAGGGCCTGCCACGCGCGCTCAACGCGGGCTTCGAACGCGCGCGAGGGGACTACTTGACCTGGACTTCGTCCGACAACGCCATGCTGCCGGAGATGCTGGCGACCTTGGTACAAGCCTTGGAAGCCGATCGGGGCGTGGGCCTGGTCTACGCC
Organism: uncultured Anaerolineales bacterium; assembly: GCA_964498575.1. Lineage (GTDB taxonomy): Bacteria > Chloroflexota > Anaerolineae > Epilineales > Epilineaceae > CAZCJG01. The sequence continues at coordinate 2,074 of CAZCJG010000199.1, forward strand.
GACCGCTATCTGATCGACGATGATGGTAACGAGTTGGGCCGGCTCGACCTGCCGGACTACGATCGCTATCTGCTGTTACACGCGAACTTGGTGCATTGTTGTTTTCTATACCGTCGCGAGTGCATGGAAAGGGTCGGTTTGTTTGATCCCGAGTTCATCTATGGTGAGGACTGGGAGTATTGGATCCGCATCTCCGAGTCCTATGCGATGAAGCGGGTTCCAAAGCCGCTCTATCGTTATCGGCTGCACCGCTCCAGCATGACCAGCGACTTGGTGCGCGGGACCGCCCGGAGCATGGCCTACGCCGAGTTCGTGCGCCGCATTCGCAGGCGCATGCCGGTAAGATGGCTCATCGGCAAGCTCAAGTGGCGCTGGCTGTGTGCGCTCCATCCCGATCATCCGGTCGTCACGTACAAGGATCGCTGGATACAGATGGCGGCGCGGGTCGCTGTCCACCCATGATCCCGCGGGGAACGACGTCATGAGTGCCAACGGCTGGCTCAAGCGGGCCTATCACCGCATCTCTGCTCGCACCGTGGCGACGATCTTGCGACCAGGTGCAACCTATATGCCTGAGAACTTCGAGCTCTGGCAGCGACACAACTATCACATCCTGCCATTGCATTTCTACTCGCCGATCCCGGACACCGGAATGCTCGCGGCTTCGAAGCTCTGGCAGCAGGCGAGAGATCTGGCCGGCATCGATTGGAACTTGGATTGTCAAATTGAGCACCTCGCAAAGCTGTTCCCACCTTTCGGCGCCGAGCTCGCTGACGAGCTGGATCATGGCTGGTTGAAACGGTTCAGGTTTTCTTTGGCAAATGATGCATTTGTCGGCGCGGATCCCGCAATCTTGTATGCCTTCATCCGTAACTACAGACCACGCACTGTTATCGAGATTGGCTCAGGGCATTCAAGTCGAGTGATGGCGGCTGCAATGTCCAAGAATGGGCGAGGCGAGCTGATATCGATTGACCCATTTCCAAGTGATCAACTGGTAGTGGAAATGTCGGACTTCTCGCATACGATTATTCGAAGGCAAGTCGAGCAGCTTCAATCATGCTTCTTTGATCGACTAGATTCAGATGATGTGTTGTTCATCGATAGCACCCACACTGTGCGCACTGGTGGCGATGTCAACTTTTTGTTCCTCGAAGTGCTGCCGCGGCTGAAACCTGGGGTTATAATTCACTTACACGATATCTTTTTGCCCGAGGAGTATCCGCGAGAATGGCTGCTGAAGAAACATGTCTTTTGGGCGGAGCAATACCTTCTTCATGCATTTCTACTCTTCAACTCGAGCTTCGAGATCTTGATGGCAAACCATTACCTTGCCAACGAGCATCCCGACTTGCTGCGTCAATGCTTCCCTCGACTCTTGTCCTGGGGAGGGGCGAGCTTCTGGATACGCAGAGTGGCCTGAGGCGCATGACCTCGACGGACATGGAGGACGATGTCGCGCGGCCCGGGGGGATGACCGCCCGGCCGCCGGATGGGTGGACTGACGCGCGCCGGCACCTGGTCGCGCGCCCCTGGCCGGAACAGGCGCGGCTCGGGCTGGCCTTCCTGCGCGGCCTGCGGCTGCGCCGCGCGTTCTCGACCGCGACGACCATCTTGGCCGGCCCTCGCGTTCGTATCCGCCGCCGCCACGGCCGCATCACCGGTGGCGCCCTTTGCAGCCTCGGTGAGGGAGTCGGGATCACGGTCCAAGGCAGCCGGCAGCGGGTGGCGAACCTGCACATCGGCGAGCGAACCCATATCCAGGCGCGCACGCACATCAACTGCTTCGAGTCGATCATCATCGGTGAGCGCTGCGCCATCTCGTGGGATTGCGAGATCCTGGATACCGACATTCACCGACTCGTCGTCGACGGTCAGCCGCGTGCCCGAACGGGGCCGGTGCTGATCGGCGACCGGGTGTGGATCGGGGCGCGCTCGATCATCCTCAAGGGCGTGACGATCGGCGATCACGCCGTCGTGGCCGCGGGCAGTGTCGTGACCCGCGACGTACCGCCGCGGACCTTGGTGGCGGGCAACCCGGCCCGCGTGATCCGAGAGATCAGCGGTTGGGAATCTTGAGCCCGAGCCCGGCGCCCGTCGTCATGTGCATCCCACGGATCGAGCCACCCCGGACGCCGCATCGCGACGGCGACGCCCTGGCCGGCGCGCGGTCCAAGCTGGCCGTCGTCGTCGTGAGCTGGAACACGCGCGACCTGCTCCTGGCCGCCCTCGGTGCCGTCTTGAACGATGCGTCGGGCTTTTCGCCGGTGGTCTACGTGGTCGACAACGCCTCCGCAGACGGCAGCCCCGACGCGGTCGCGGCCCGCTATCCTCAGGTTGCGTTGATCCGCAACGTTGGCAACGTCGGCTTCGCGCGCGCCAACAACCAGGCGATCGACGCCACGCGCAGCGACTATGTGCTGCTCCTCAACAGCGATACCGAGATCCACCCCGGCGCCTTGGATCGCCTGGTCGCCTTCCTGGATGCTCACCCGCGTGCCGCGGCGGTCGGTCCGCAGCTCGTCTATCCCGACGGGCGGCGGCAGCTCTCGTACGGACGCTTCCCCGGCCTTGGCGAGCAGGCGGCGTTGGCGATCGGTCTCGGGCGCTTCGTCGTGCCGGACGAGGAGCACGGGGCCTGGGAATCGGCGCCGCGCGAAGTGGACTACGTGGCCGGCGCGTGCATGATGGTCCGGCGCGCGGCGATCACGGAGGTCGGCTTGATGGACGAGCGGTTCTTCATGTACAGCGAGGAGGCGGATTGGTGCTACCGGCTGCGGCGGGCGGGTTGGTCGGTGTGGTTCGAGCCCGCGGCGCGGGTGATGCACGTGCGCGGCGGCAGCACGCGCCAGGCGCGCGGGCGGATGCTGGCCGAGCTCTACCGCAGCCGAGTGCAGTTCGTCCGCAAGCACCGGGGCCTGGTTGCGGCCCGCGGCATGAAGCTGTGCATGGCGCTGGATGTGGGGCTGCGGATCGTGGCCTGCCCCGCCCGTTCGATGCTCTCCCCCGGCCCGGATGCGCGGCGCGACCTGCGCGATCGGGTGGCCGCGTATCAGCACCTCTTGCGCGGCTTGCCGTCCTACTGAGCGTACTTTTCTGACGAGCCATTGACTGAGCCATCCCACTTGCGATGAACATCGATACCTTGCTGATCGCCCTGCTGCTCGCGGGCTTGCTGGTTGCCCTGCCTGGCACGACCTACCTGTGGACCCTCGCCCTCGCCGGCGCCCGCCGGTCGCGCCGCGCACCTGCGGGCGAGGGCCGTACCCGCTTCGCCGTGCTGATCCCCGCGCACGACGAAGGCGGGACGATCGGCGCCACGGTCGCCACGCTGCGGCGGATGGATTATCCGGAGGGCCGCTTCGAGGTCTACGTCGTCGCCGACCACTGCGCGGACGACACCGCGGCGCGGGCGCGGGCGGCCGGCGCGGTCGCGCTGGAGAGGCGCGAGGGTCCGCGCGGCAGCAAGGGCGCCGCGCTGGCCTGGCTGGTCGACCAGGTGTTGGCGCGCCAGAGCGAGATCGACGCCCTCGTGGTCTTCGACGCCGACACGCAGGTCGACCGGGCCTTTCTCAAAGCCATGGACGGACACTTCAGCCAGGGCGCGCGGGTCGTGCAGGGTCGGCACTGCATCTCGAATCCCCAGGACGGCCTGTATCCCGCGCTGGCGGACGCGATGATGCGCATCGACAACCGCTGTGGCAACCAGGGCCGTGCCAACCTGGGCCTGTCGGCCAAGCACATGGGGGACTCGATTGCCTTCAAGGCCGATGTCGCGCGACACGTGTGGCAGGAGCAGGGTTTGACCGAGGACTACGCCCTGCGCCAGCGCCTGCTCCTCTCGGGCATCCGCATCGACTACGCACCGGAGGCGGTCGGATGGGGCGAGGCGCCCGCGAGCTGGCAGGTCGCGCGCCGTCAGCGCGAGCGGTGGCTGAGCGGGACCTTTGCTGCGAGCGCGGGCTTGCGGCGCCGGATGTTGACGGCCGCGCTTCGCCGGCGAAGCGCCCCGCTGCTGGACGGCGCGTTGCAGGCCTACTTGCCCGCATTCTCGACCCTGGGGCTGCTGGCGGCCGGCGGGGCGGCTGCCGCCACGCTGCTCCTCGCGTTGCAGGCCACGCCGCCGGGACCTCAGGCATGGCTACTTCCTTTGGCCTGGCTTGCGGTCCTGGCCAGCCTGGTCGCCTATCCCTTCTTCGGCCTGGGGGCGGACGGCGCGCCGCCGCGAGCTCATCTCGCGCTCCTGGCCGGTCCCTTCTTCATCGTGTGGCGCACGGGCCTGGCGATCGGCGCCCGATTCCTCGGCCGCGACATCGCCTGGCGGCGGACCGAGCGGCGCGCGTCATGAGCCGGCAGCGGATCATGCCGATCTTCGGCACGCGGCCCGAGGCGATCAAGATGGCGCCGGTGGTCCAGGCGCTGTGCGCCGATCCCTGCTTCGAGACCACCGTCGTCGTGACCGCGCAGCATCGGGGACTGTTGGACGATGTCCTGGGCGTGTTCGGTCTCGTCCCCGCCATCGACCTGGACCTCATGCGGCCGGGCCAGTCACCGACCGCTGTCGCCGCGCGGGTGCTGCTCGCGCTCGAGCCGCTGCTCGACCAGCAGCGCCCGGACTGGGTGCTGGTGCAGGGTGATACGACGACCGTGATGGCGGCCGCTCTCGCCGCGCACTACGCCGGCGTCCGGGTCGGCCATGTCGAGGCCGGCCTGCGCAGCTTCGACCGCCGCAACCCTTTTCCCGAGGAAGCCAACCGCGTGGTCACCGGCCATCTATCCGACCTGCACTTCGCTCCGACACCCCGCGCGCGGGACAACCTGGTCTGCGAAGGGATCGATCCCCGCCACGTCCTGGTCACCGGCAACACGGTGGTCGACGCCTTGCGCTGGGTGGCGGCCCAGCCCTGGCGGCCCGCGGCGGATGATCCGCTGGCCGGGTTGCCAGAGGGCAAGCGCTGGATCCTGGTCACCGCGCACCGCCGCGAGAGCTTCGGCGAGCCGCTGGCCGACATCTGCATCGCGCTGGAGCGCCTGGCCGAGCGCGGCGACGTGCACCTGATCTATCCGGTGCACCCCAATCCCAGGGTCCACGGCCCGGTCCACGCGCGCCTGGGTGACCATCCGGCGGTGACTCTTCTACCCCCACTGACCTATCGGCCGCTGGTCTGGCTGCTGGCGCGCGCGGCGCTGGTGCTGACGGACTCGGGCGGCATCCAGGAGGAGGCGCCCGCCCTCGGCAAGCCGGTGCTCGTGCTGCGCGAGACCACCGAGCGGCCGGAAGCCATCGAGGCGGGGCTGGCCGAGCTGGTCGGCACGGACCCGGCGCGAATCGTCGCGGCGGCCGAGCGGCTGCTGGACGATCCGGAGACCTACGCCGCGATGGCCAGGGTGGAGAGCATCTACGGCGACGGCCGGGCGGCGGAGCGGATCGTGCGGGCGTTGCGAGACGGCGGACCTTAGGCCAAGGGCACGATTCGAGATGCCAGAATTCGCCGATCCCGTGTCAACAAGGGCACCTTGTGGACCACGCTGGTCGCAGCGATCAGCTCATCGGCCGGGTCGCTCGAAAAGTCCAGGCGCGTGGACTGGCGGCACACGGCCAGATCGAGCGGCCAGATCCGAATGGCGGACAGGGCCCGAACGAACTCAGGCGCCTCGATGTCGAGATCGATCCGGCCGAGCTGGACCAGCTTGGCAATCTCCCACAGGACGATCGCGGAGATGCTCCAAGTATCCGCCGCCAAGAGGCCTCGCTCGCGCTCGGTTACATCGCCTCGCAGGGCGAAGATCAGGATGTGCGTGTCAAGGTTCAGCAAGACTGTCCCATACCACGCCGGTGGATTCGATATCGCCATGGATCCGGATTCGATCCCGCAGACTGCCGATGAGATCGGCGGAAGCGCGCTCGAAAGGGATCAGCCGGGCCACCGGCTTGCCGTGCTTGGTGACGACGATGCCCTCCGCGTCGAGCTGATCGAGGATGGACAGGCACTGCTCCTTGAACTTCGCGGCTGCTATGATCTGCATGGGCAACACGATAGCACTGGTCGTTTTTTGTGTCCAGTTTGAGCGACGGGCTGCAGCCTGAGCCTCCGGTCTGCACCGCCAACGGATTGACGAACGCGTGAACAACCTCCACACCCGCATCGACGACCGCAGCGCCCGCGTCGGCGTGATCGGCCTGGGCTATGTCGGCCTGCCGCTGGCCGTCGCGCTGGCCGAGGCCGGCTTCCCGGTCAGCGGCGTGGACGTCGACGAGCGCAAGGTCGCCGCGCTATGCGCCGGCCGCAGCCCGATCGGCGACATCGCCGATGCCCGCGTCGCGCCGCTGATCGGCTCCGGACGGCTGGCGGCCGGCACGGACTACGCCGCCCTCGGCGCCTGCGACGCGATCTTCGTGTGCGTCCCGACGCCGTTCGACGCCAACAAGACGCCCGACCTGCGCTTCGTCCATGCCGCGGCCGACGGCATCGCCCGGCACCTGCGGCCCGGCCAGCTCGTGATCCTGCAGAGCACAACCTATCCCGGCACCACGCAGGAGGTGATCCAGCCGCGCCTGGAGGCCAGGGGCTTGCGGGCCGGGCACGACTTCTACCTCGCGTTCGTCCCCGAACGGATCGATCCGGGCGTGCCCGAGCACACCGTGCTGAACACGCCCAAGGTGGTCGGCGGAGTCACGGCCCACTGCTCCGAGCTGACCGCGACGCTTCTGGCGACCTTGGGTCCCCCGGTCCACATGGTGTCCAGCCCGCGCGTGGCG
>CAZCJG010000200.1:0-8815 GCA_964498575.1 uncultured Anaerolineales bacterium
CGGGGCACCGGCGGCGTCGGTGACGCGGCCCGTGATCATGCCGGCCGGGCTGGGTTCCAGGTTGAAATCGACCTGTACGGCCGCGCCGAGGGTGACCGTGACGGGTTGGGCGGTGATCGGGTTCGGCTTGCCCGGGTGCCACATGAGCTGATAGGCCGGCGTCTCGGCGTGGACGATCCACAGGCCGGGCGGCAAATCCAGGGCGTAGCCGCCGCCGACATCGGTCACGGTAGACACCGCCGCGCCGGCATCCCCGCCTTCCGGCTCGGCCAGGATCAGGATCTCCGCTCGCGGCTGATCATCCGGCCCCCGCACAATGCCCGCCAGTGCGCCGCTGGTCGGAGCGGGCGTCTCGGTCGGGGCGGGCGGGGAGGTCGGGGTCGGCGGTGGGGTCGGGGTGACAGGCACGTCGCCCGTCTCTTTCTCATCGCCGGCAGTCGGGACAGGGGTCACGAAGTCCGCGCCATCGCGCCCCGCGGCCGTGGGAGGAACCCCGACGCTCGCCTGAGGCGCAGCCGCTACCGCGCCGACAATCCGCGCCCCGGCGGCGATGCCGGTGACCTGTGCGGCAGGGGAGGACAAGGCTGCCTCGCCGGCGGAACCGGCGGATCGCGCGACATCCGCCGGGATGACCAGCGAAGGCGGCCGGACACGCCGGATCGGCTGAACGTGTCGTGCGACCACGGTCGGCGCGGGGGCTTGGGCGGCCGGCCCGGCCGGCCGATCGGCCTGGTCAGGCGGGTCGATCTGCTCGCGCTCCCGCAGTCCGGACTCCCCCAATCCAACCCCCGGCACGCCGTCGCCCAACGAGATCCACATGGGTGCGCTGAGCAGCCCCACGGCCAGCGGCAGCCCGACCGCGAGCAGGAGCACCAGGCCGAGCCAGCGGGTGCCGCCGGCGGTCAGGCGCCGCCCGTTCGGACCGGCTTCGCCTTCCGCCGGCGGGTCCGGCGGCAGATAGGGCGGTAGGTCCACCCCGCGCGCGACCACCGCGCCGCGCACCGCGGCGCCGATGACCCGCCACTCGGTCGCGGCGGATCGGCAGGCCGGGCAGCCGAGCAGGTGCGCCTCGACGCGGACCCGCTCGTCCTCGGCCAGGTTGCCGGCGGCGAAGGCCGGCAGGCGGTCGCGGTAGGTCTCACACATCGGCCGCGGACTCCTTCAGGACATGGCGCAGCTCGGCCTTGGCGCGGCTGAGGCGGCTCTTGATCGTGCCGGGCGCGCAGTCCAGCACGGCGGCGGTCTCGTCGATCGACAGGCCGTGGTAGAACACCAGCTCGAGCGCCGCGCGCTGGGCGTCGGGCAGCCCGAGGATCGCCTGGTCCAGGTCGATCAGCTCCTCGGATCGCCATGGCCCGCCCGGCTGGCCGCCGCGGGAAGTGCCGGAGGTCATCGCCAGCGCCACCGGATCCTCGGCCACGGCCAGGCGACTGCGCCGGCGCAGCTCGTTGCAGGCGCGGTGGTGGGCGATGGCGAGGAGCCAGGTGCGCACGCGGCTCTCGCCACGGAAGCGCGCGGCCGAATGCCGCCACAAGTCGAGCATGATCTCCTGCACCAGGTCCTCGGCCGCCCCCCGGTCCCCGAGGCGGCCGACGAGGTAGGCCAGGATCTCGCGGCCGAAGCGCTCGAAGAGCATCCGGTGCGCCTCGCGATCGCCCGCGGCCACGCGACGGACAAGCGCGACGTCGAGGTCGGCGGCCGGCGGGTGGAGCGGCGAGGGCATGGCGTGGTCGAGGATCATGGGGCTCGATATGAAATTGTAACGCAGCGCCGGCAGAAGGTTCCATCGTGGTTCGGATGCGCCGGACAACCACAACTTCGATCGCCGTATCTCAGCCACCGGGCCTGCCGTCTACATTTTGACAGCGCCCGCCGTCGTTTCGCCGAGACGCACCGCCCACCACTCGGAGACCGCCGCATGAGCCCCATCCATGCCGTCCGAACCCGCCGCCCGCCGGCCCTGGTCTCCATCCTCGCGGCCTTCGCCCTGAGCTGGACCCTGGGCGCCGCGCTCGGCGTGGCGCTCGCCGGCCGCCCCGCACCGGTCGCCGCCCAGCCCGCGAGCCCGGCGATCACGCCCGCGCCGTCCCTGCCCGGCGGCACGCAGATCATGCTGCCCGCCCTCGGCCCGCTCACCGGCGATCCCGCCTGCCGCACGTCGATCCACATCCAGCTCGCGGGGAACGAGGACGCGAAGGTGGTGCTGCTCACCTGGGGCGCGCCCGGCGCCTGCCCGGCCGACGGAACCCCCGGATCGCCCGGCCCGCCCGGCCCGCTGCGCGTCGAGTGCTCCGGTCTGTTGGTCCCGGGCGGCGGCTGGGTGTTCGCGGACCCGCCGATCCTTGCCGGAGCGCGGAGCGGGGCGATCTTCAGTTTCAACACCAAGGACTTGATGGAGATCTTTGTCGACTTCGACATCGCGATCTGCGATGTCGTTGCCGACCTCATGTGCGAAGAGCTGTTCTTCGGGGTCCGCAACGACGCCGACGAGTATCAGCTTTTCAAGCGGCAGTTCGACGCCGGCGGCCTCTTCCGCGACATCCCCCTCGATCGTGCGGTAGGCGGCCCGATCGTCGCTTGGGTCGATCGCACGTGCCCGGGGCCCGGCGGGGCGGATGGCGGCGCGCGCGCTGTCTACGCCGGGGTGTCCGGGACGGCCTTCGGCGGCCCGGACCCCGCCGACGGCCAATTCAGCTACGGGCTGCCGAAGGTCGTCGCCGACCCTACCGCCGACCGTTCCAGCCAAGTTCACGTGCAAAACGCGGGTTCGGCCTGCGCGAACGTCGAGCTGCGCTTCCACCCCGCAAGCGCTGCCCCTCATCCGGACTGCGGCGCCGCGGCTATCCCTTGCGCGCCGCTGTCAATCGCGCCGGGCGAGAGCGTGACCGTGGACCTCCGCCAAGCCTGCGGCGTCGGGGACACCGGACCCGTCTCCGGCAGCCTGTGGCTCGAATCGACCGGGCCGCTGGCGATGGTCGTCGATACGCCCGCCGGCGCGCCCGATGGCGGCCGCGCGGCCACTTCGTCGAGCAACCCGCCGGATGCCGCGTTGGCCGCGCCGCTGCTGATCGACAGCGCGGGCGCTTGGCGCGCGCGGTTGCACCTGCGGAACCACGACTGGCAGGTGGCCGCCCGCGTGCTCGCCACGGTCTGGGATGATCGCGGCGAGCCGATCCTGGCCGAAGAGTTCGCGCTGTGCCCCGGAGCCGGCGGATCGTGGGACATCGACCTGCCCGCTGGGCTGCCCAGCCCCTTCGTCGGGAGCCTGAGCGTGTTCAGCCAGCCGGTGGCCATGCCGGACGGTAACATCGTCCCGCTCCTGACCGCGGACATCGCGCTCATCCGTGCCGGCGATGGTGATCACGCTGACCAGGCCGCCGCGTATGCGCTGGCGCAGGCCGGCGGCGGCGTCCCGGGCCAAGGCGCGCAAGCCGGTGGGACCGATGTCGGCGCGGTGCTGCTGCCCGCGCTGGCCAAGGCGGCCACGAGCGGCGGGCCGTCGAGCGCCCTGGTCGTCGCCAACACCGCGGGCGCGGCGGGCACGACCGACTTCGCGGTGCTGCTCTTCGACAAAAATGGGTTTGTGGACCACGCCTGCCGGGCGCTCGGCCCGCGCGAGGCGCGGCGGATCGATCTGGCCGCCTGGCCCCGCCTGCCGGCCGGCTTCGTCGGCAGCGGCCTGGTCAGCGCGACCACCTGGAACCACGCGGTCGCGGGTGAGGGCGGAGCCATTCGCAACGCGGTCGGGTTGGCGGCGGTGGTGATCGAGCCGGGTCTGAACGCGGCGGGAAGTCTCACCGGGGAGCTCATGGCGGCTGAAGGCCTGGGCCTGGCGCCCGGAGAGGTCGCCGGGACCTGGGGTGGCGGCTGGCAGGGCGATCCCGTCGTCGTCCCCGCCTGCCCCGCCGCCCCCCGCCTGGTTTCGCCAACCCCGTGGCCGACCGACACGCCGATGCCGACGCGCACGCGGCGCCCGACGGCGACCCCGACCACGCGGCCGGTGCTGGACGAGCACGTCCATCTCCCGTTGACCTTCAAGGCCCGGGTCGGGCGGCGCTAGGGGGACGAGACCGCAGTCCTCACAGGTTGCTCATGACCGGACCGAACAACGACCCGCCCCGAAGTCCCGCTCCCGGCCCGCCGCGCTTCACCCGCGATCTGCTCACCCGTCCCAAGCCGGGCGGGATCGACGCGATCGCGACGCTCGACCACTTCGCGCTCGTCTCCTACGCCGTCGATCCCGAGCGCGTGCGGCCCTTCCTGCACCCGCGCTTCGAGCCGGACTGCTTCGCCGGGGCGGACGGACGGCCGAAGGTGCTGGTGTCGATGGTCCCGTTCCAGGACCAAGACTTCCGCTTCGCGACCCTCGGCTGGCCGCGCTGGCGTTTCGGGCAGACCAACTACCGGACCTACGTGGTCGACACCGCCACCGGCGGGCGCGCGGTGTGGTTTTGGGGGACGACGCTGGATTCGTGGACGGTGCTGCTGCCGAGGATGGTGTGGAAGCTGCCCTGGCATCGCGGGCGCATCCGCTTCGATTGCGCGTTCGATCCCGCGCTCGGGTGCTACACCCGCTACCGGATGTCCACGCGCAGCGACTGGGCGCCGGTCGAGCTCGAGCTGGCGGACGGCGGCGAGCCGGTGGCGCGGTTGGACGGCTACCCCGACCTCGAAGCCGGGCTGGTGATCCTGACCCACCCGCTGGCCGGCGTGTTCGAGCGCCGCGACGGGCGGCTGGGCAGCTACCACGTCTGGCACGATCGACTGGCCTGCAGCGCCGGCCGCGTCGTCTCGGCGCGTATCGGCCTCTTGGACCGATTGGGCGTGGTGCCCTTCGCCGAGCAGACCCACCCCCACAGCGTCCTGATCCAGCGGCGGACCGCGTTCACGATTTACTTGCCGCCGGCGGTGGTGGCGGCGTAGCGGTGCCAGGCGGGCGCGAACCATCACCTCGACACTGACTGACGCCGCCCTTATCTCCAAATGTCTGGACTTCCCCAGGTTGCCTTGCATTTCGGTTGTGTTATAATCCCGCCCGCCTTGCGCCAGCCCCGCCTGACCGCGGGCGCCGGGCACGATCATCGCCAAGGGGGAGGAACTGCGCATGACCGATAGTTGGGGCTTCATCGTGCTCTTCACGCTGATCGCCATCAGCGTGCCGCTGATCGCCCTGATCATGAGCTGGCTGCTGCGGCCGCACCGGCCGGGGCGGATCAAGCAGTCGACCTACGAGTGCGGGCTGGAGACCATCGGCGAGACCTGGATCCAGTTCAAGGTGCAGTACTACCTCTACGCCCTGATATTCGTGCTCTTCGACGTCGAGACCGTGTTCCTCTACCCCTGGGCGGTGGCCTATAACCAGCTCGGGCTGTTCGCGCTGGTCGAGATGTTCATCTTCCTCTTCATCCTCGGCGCCGGGCTGATCTACGCCTGGCGCAAGGGAGCGCTCGAGTGGGTGTAGCCGCCGCGGGTCGCCGCCGGCCAACCCGCCCGACACACTTCCCCAGCCCTTGGGAACCCGTGCCATGCGCCGCCCGTCGCGGACGGCTCGCGCCGGCCCATCCTACCGCCGTGGGAGAATGCATATGAGTCCAATCGCGGGCTTCTTTCTTCAAGCTGCGCCGGTGCCCAATCCCATCCGCACTGCGATCGGCACCGCGATCGCGGGCCTGGGCGCGCCGGAGGACGTGGTGAGCCTGGGCACCGACCTGGCGATGTGGCTGATCATCGCCACGGTGGTCATCCTGGTGGTGCAGGTCGCCATGCTCTACACCACGTGGCTGGAGCGCAAGGCGGTCGGGCGGATGCAGGACCGGCTGGGCGCCAATCGCGTCGGCAAGTTCGGCCTCTTGCAGCCCTTCGCCGACATGATCAAGATGCTGACCAAGGAGGACATCACGCCCGAGGCGGCGCACCGCCAGGTGTTCAACCTCAGCGCGATCCTGATCGTCCCGCCCTCGATCTTGGTCTTCGCGGTGGTCCCCGCGGGCCTCGGCCTGGTCCCGACCGACCTCTCGGTGGGCTTCCTGTTCTTCATCGCGATCGCCTCGACCGCGGTGGTGCCGATCTTCATGGCCGGCTGGGGCTCGCGCAACAAGTACGCGATCATCGGCTCGATGCGCGCGGTGGCGCAGATCGTCTCGTACGAGATCCCGCAGGTGCTGGCGGTGGTCGGCGTGCTGATGCTCGCCGGCTCGCTCTCGACCCAGGGCATCACCATGGCCCAAGGCTCGGGCCAGGGCGAGGCGGGCTGGCCGGGGATGTGGTTCGTCTTCCTGCAGCCGATCGCCTTCGTGATCTTCCTCCTGGCGACGGCCGCCGAGATCGAGCGCACGCCCTTCGACATCCCCGAGGCCGAGAGCGAGATCATCGCCGGCTACCACACCGAGTACGCCGGCATCAAGTTCGGCATGTTCTACCTCTCGCTCTACTTCTTCACCATCGCCTCGGCCGCGCTGGGCTCGATCCTCTTCCTGGGCGGCTGGCAGGCGCCGCTGGGCATCCTGAACACCTTCCCGGGCACGGCGATCTCGCTCGGCTGGCTGTGGATGAGCCTGAAGACCTTCGTCCTGGTCTTCGTCTTCATCTGGCTGCGCGGGACGCTGCCGCGCCTGCGCTCGGACCAGCTCATGGGCTTCTCGTGGAAGATCCTGGTGCCGCTGACCCTGGTCAACCTGCTGGCGACGGGGCTGATCGGCAAGCTGACGATGGGCCAGAACGGCGTGATCGTCTTCATCGGCTTCCTGATCGCCAACGCGCTCATGATCCTGATGCTCGCCGGCCTGGTCAGTTGGTGGCGCGGGAAGCGCGAGGCGCAGGCGATCCGCTTCGACCAGCCGGCAGCGGCGGAGGGCGGCGCATGACGACGGCGACGCTGACCCAGGTGATCTTCCTGGTCCTGACCCTCGTGACCCTGGCCGGGGCGATCGGCGTGGTCACGGCGCGCACAGTGTTTATCAGCGCGTTGTGGCTGATCGTGTCGTTCCTCGGCGTCGCCGGCCTGTACGTGATGCTCGGCGCGAGCTTCCTGGCGGTGATCCAGATCCTGATCTATGTCGGCGCGATCAGCGTCTTGATCCTGTTCGCGGTGATGCTCACCCACCAGCCGATGGAGGCGCGCCAGCGCTTCAACCGCCAGTGGGCGCTGGGCTTCTTGCTCGCCTTCTCGATGTTCGGCGTGCTGGCGATCGTCGCCTACTCGGCCGACTGGCCGCTCTCCAAGGGCCAGCTCCCGCCCAGCGGCGGGGCGGTGGTCAGCGCCGAGGCGGCGGCCGCCGTGCCGGCCGTGGTCAAGCAGACCGAAGCGGGCGCCGCGGTCTACCGGCTGCCGGAGCAAGTGGTGATGCTCGGCCGGGCCTTCATGATCGAGCACTTCCTGGCTTTCGAGCTGATCTCGATGATCCTGCTCGTCGCCCTGGTCGGCGCCATCGTCGTGGCGCGCGAGTGAGCGCCGTCCAAGGATTTTATGGAGGAGAAGCGTCCCATGCCTGTCATCCCCGTCTGGTGGTACCTCCTGGTCGCCGCCGCGCTGTTCGCGATCGGCCTCTACGGCACGGTGACGCGCCAGAACGCGGTCAACGTGCTGATGGGCGTCGAGCTGATGCTCAACGCGGTCAACCTCAACGCCGTCGCCCTGTGGCGCTACATCACGCCGACCGTCCCCGCGGCCGGCACGGGCGCCGCGGGCGAGTCGACCGCCGCCTACCTCGCCAACGTCGACGGCCAGATCTTCGCGCTGTTCATCATCGCCCTGGCCGCGGCCGAGGCGGCGGTGGGCCTGGCCCTGATCATCGCGATCTACCGCAATCGCCAGAGCGTGCAGCTCGACGACTTCAGCTTGATGCAGGGCTGAGCGCCGTCCCGAGCATCCGTGCCGGCTGGCAGCCGGCGCTCCCAGGAATTGACTGAGAGAAGCCTATGTTCGACATCAACACCATCGGCCCCTGGGCCTGGCTGATCCCCGCCTTCACCGCGCTGGCCTTCGTCGTCATCGTCGCGCTCAACGCGCTGGGGCGCGGCGGGCGGCCGGCGGCGTGGATCGCGGTCGGAGGCATCGTCGCCAGCACCCTGGTCGGCCTGGCCGTCTTCGTCGCCGCCTGGTCCGCCGGGGGCGAGCTGACCCACCACCCCTACGTGCAGTCGATCGCCTGGCTGCCGATGGGGGCGAGCACGCTGGACATCGGCATCCTGATCGACCCGCTGGGCGCGACGATGGTGGCGATGGTCACCGTGGTCTGCTCGATGATCTTCATCTTCGCGGTCGCCTACATGGAAGGCGAGCTGACGGCCTACGCGCATCCCGCGACAGGCGAGGTCGACCGCGGGACCGGCGAGACGCGCTACGCGCGCTTCTTCGCCTACATCTCGCTCTTCGCGACCGGCATGCTCGGCTTCGTCCTGGCCAGCAACCTGCTCCAGGCGATGGTGTTCTGGGAGATCATGGGGCTGTGCTCCTTCCTCCTGATCGGCTTCTGGTACTACAAGCCTTCGGCCGCCTCCGCCGCCAAGAAGGCCTTCCTGACCACCCGCATCGGCGACATCTTCTTCTTCGTCGGCATCATGGCGCTGTACTGGGTCTTTAGCTCGGTGGACTATTCCACCATGCTCTCCCACGAGGGCGTCATGCAGCTCGAGGAGCTGGGGACCATCCCCGGTACGATCATCCCGATCGCGTCGATCATCGCGCTCCTGATCTTCGGCGGCGCCGTCGGCAAGAGCGCCCAGTTCCCGCTGCACGTGTGGCTGCCGGACGCGATGGAGGGCCCGACGCCGGTCTCGGCCCTGATCCACGCCGCGACGATGGTCACGGCCGGCG
>CAZCJG010000201.1:0-8808 GCA_964498575.1 uncultured Anaerolineales bacterium
CTTAGCCGCGGTTTCCAACCGCCTGGCTGGTGGCCGAACTAATGACCGTGGCCGCGCACGCTCCCCCTTCCGTGTCCTCCGTGCCCTCCGTGACCATCCGTGATTCCGATCCCGCTTGCGATCAAGCGCTATCCCGCTTATGCTTTCCCGCGGGGTAAGCGCGGAAGCCGTGGTCACATCCATGTTCCGATGATCCGCGCCCGGAAGCCAGCCGCCACTCGCCAGGAGCCACTCGATGATGCGCCGCCAATTCGCCTGCCTGATTATCGTTTCCCTTTGCCTGCCGGTGCTGGCCATCCTGGTGGCCGCGCCCGCGCCGGATGCCTCCGCCCGCCCCGTCGCCCAGACCGGCGGCGACCGCTTCGAGGCGGCCTGCACGACCATCGATCCCTACGTCGTCACCACCCTCCTCGCGCAGGTCGGACCCGGCGCGGATCTTGAGCGCATTCCGGCGATCGTCGCATTGCGGCACGCTTCGGCGCGGGGCGGGGCTGGCGGCGATCCGGACGGCCGGGTGGTGCTCGCGACCCAGGCTCAGGTCGGCGATGTCTATGGGCTGGCCTACGATCCCGGGCGCCACCAGCTCTACGCGGCGGCCTATCACCGCCACGGCGGGCGCTTCGGGCCGGGCGGACCGGGGCAGATCTACCGGATCGACCTGGCGACGGGGGGAGTCGCTCCCTTGGTGCAGCTCAATGCCGGGCCGGACTATCACGACCCGGCGGTCCAGCAGGCCGGCAAGCGCGAGAGCGCGGCGATGGTCGGCAAGACCGGCCTGGGCGATCTCGACATCGCCGCGGATGGGAGCGAGCTGTACGTGACCAACCTGGCGGATCGCCGGATTTATCGTGTCGCGCTCCCTGACGGCCGGGTCACCGGCTCCTTCCTCCACGGCGCGGTCCGCGAGCGCTGGGCGGACGACGCGCGGCCCTTCGGCCTGGGCGTGCAGGGCGAGTGGCTGTACCACGGCCTGGTCTATGCCCGCGAGACCAGCGAGGAGTTCAGCCCTTACGATGCCCAGGTCTACCGCACGCACCTCACCGGCTCCACCGTGCCGCCGTCCGAATACGTGCTGGGGATCAACCTGGAGTACAACCGTACCGTCGCCTGGGGCAAGCAGTGGCACGATGGCAGCGACGGGCAGCGCGAGGACTCGCCGATCCTGGCCGACATCGCGTTCTCACGGCGCGGGTCGCCCATCCTCGGCTTCCGCGATCGGCAGGCCGACATGGTGCCGGACTGCGTGTGGGACGGTGATTGCGAGGCGGGTTCGAGCCTCGGCGACATCCTGCCGACCCAGCCGCGGGCCAACGGCGGCTGGGATGTCATTCGCACGCCGCCCTGGTACCGCGACACCGACGGCGTCCAGGCGCGCGGCGGTCTGGGCTTCGACTTGAGCTGGGGCGCTCTGGCCAGCGTGCCGGGCATGGACCTGGTCGTCGTGCCCGGGCGGTCGCGCGCCGGCCCCGCGGCGGAGCATCCCAACCAGGTCTACGTCGACTGGTACGACAACGGCTCCGGCGCGCCGGTGCGCGGCGCGGCGGCCTACGCGCCCGAAAGCGGCGGTCCGGACAGCGCGCCGGGTGATCCGGCGGTCCACGGTGTCGGCGCGGGCGACATCGAAGTGCTGTGCGGGCCGCGGGACGACGACGACACGACCTTTATCGCGACGATGACCACCGAAGCCGGGATCGCCGGCACGGCCACGGCGGAGGCGGAAGCCATCGCCCGCGCGACGGCCCTGGTCGCCACCCAGACCGTGCACGCGCCGACCCAGGTCGCGCGCCACACCGAGGTCGCCGCCACCGCCGCGGCGCTCGCGCCGACCCTGGAGGCGGAGATCCCGACCGAGACCGCGGCCGCCGCCGCCCGCGCCGCGACCGCCGCGATCGTCGGCCCGCGCCAGCTCACCGCCGTCGCGCCGACCGCGCGCGCCGTGGCGACCCTGGGCGCGGCCGCGCCGACGCCGGGAGCGGCGACCGCCACGGTGGTGGCGTCCGTCCACTCGACAATCCAGCAAAGCTGCGGCGGGCAGAACCCCTACCTCGCGGTCGCCCGCTTCGTGCCGATGCTCGACGGCAACGGCCAGGCCTACAGCCCCGGCTGGCTCGAGCAGCAGCCGGCGGTCGTCGCCTTCAACGATACCCCGGCCGACGACATGAGCCAGCACTTCACCTTGGCCTTCGAGAACCAGGTCGGGGCGGTGTTCGGCGTGGCGCACGACCTCGGGCGCGAGCAACTGTACGTCTCCGGCTACAACAAGCGCCTGGCGGAGTTCGGGCCGCTGGGACCCGGGGGGATCTACCGGATCGACCTGCGGACCGGGATCGTCCGGCCCTGGGCGATGCTGCCGGCGGGGCGCGATCCGCATGCCTTCACAGGCAACTTCGACCTGCGCGCCGCCGCCAGCGTCGGGCGGCTGGGCCTGGGCGACATCGAGGTCATGCAGGCGGACGATGCGCGGGCGGGCGGCGGCGGGGCGGGGACCCAAGCGGGCGGCGTGACCTACGAGCAGTCGCTCTTCGCCGTCAACCTGTCGGACCGCCTGATTTACCGCCTGGCGGTGGCGGATGGCCGGCTGCTGGACGCCTTCCCCCACGGGGCGGCCGGCCAGGCCTGGGCGGAGGATGCCTGGCCCTTCGGCCTTGCGATACATGACGGCTGGCTGTATCACGGCGTGGTGGACACGCGCACGGAGGACGCGCTGGCGGACAACAATCCCAACCCGCGACCGCTCGCCGCCTACGTGTACCGCTCGCGCTTCGACGGCAGCGACATGCGCGAGGTGGCGCGGGTCGACCTGAACTACGGGCGGCAGCCGGACTGGCAGCCCTGGCAGCGCACGCACGACGAAAGCGACGCCCGCGCCCAGGCGATGCTGACCGACATCGAGTTCCGCGAGGACGGCGACCTGGTGCTCGGCCTGCGCGACCGGCAGGCGGACAACCGGGTGATGACCGCCGGCTATGGCGACATGGTGCTGACGATGGACGCGTCGGATCGCTTCATCGGGCTGACCGTGCCGGAGTTTTACCAGGACAACATCATCCACCCCGAATCGTCGTGGGGGACGCTGGCGTCGATGCCCTGGCTCGACGAGGTGGTTTCCACCAGCATCGACCCGGTGACGATCTGGAGCGGCGGCATCGCCTGGTTCGACAACATCAGTGGCGCGGTGATGAAGCGCGAGACGATCTATTCCGGCACCAACTTCACCTTCGCCAAGAACACCGGCCTGGGCGACATCGAGGCGCTGTGCTTCGCCCTGACCCCGACGCCGAGCCCGACCCACACGCCGACGCCCGTGGATAGCCCGACCGCCACGCTCACCCGCACCCCCTCGCCGACGCCGAGCGCGACCGTGACGCCCTCGCCGACGATCACCCTGACCCCGACACCCTCGGTCTACCGCATCTACCTGCCGATCGTCGACAACCGCCCGTGCGTGCCCGAGGCGATCCACACCGATGCCGTCCTGGTCATCGACATGTCGACCTCGATGTACCGCGAGACCCGCGGCGGCCGCAGCAAGCACGAGGCGGCGCTGGAAGCGGCGCACCTCTTCGTCGATCTGCTCGATCTCGAACCCGACCGCTACGGCGGGCGCGACCGTGTCGGCCTGGTCGGCTTCAACGACCGTGCCTGGACCGCGATCGGCTTGACCGACCAGCGCGCCGCGGCGCATGGAGCCATCGACGGCTTGCGCGACAAGGTGGAACAGGGGACGCGGCTGGATCTGGCCTTCGACGAGGGGCAGGCGGTGCTGGACCGCGGTCCACGGGTGGCGCACAACGAGCCGGTGATCATCCTGCTGACCGACGGCCTGCCCAACCGCGTTCCCACGCCGGTCGGCGGGGGCGGCCAGGAAGACACCGTGCTGGCCGCCGCCGAGCGCGCCAAGCGGGCCGGCAGCCGGCTCTTCACCATCGGCCTGGGCCAGCAAGACGACGTGCTGGACGCCCTGCTCCGCTCCGCCGCCTCGGCTTCGCGCGACTACTTCTTCGCCCCCGACGGCGAAGACCTGGCCGCGATCTACCGCCAAATCGCGGGGCGGCTGACGGAGTGCCCGTAGAAGGGGCAGCCAGGCTGGGACCGCAGGCTTCCAGCCCGCTCTGAACGCCCAACCGCGGCACAACCGCGAAGTCCTGGAGATCAGCGCGCTGGCCAGCCGACCATAGGCAAGTAGCGCCGAATCGGAGTCGACTCGGGGCGGAATCGTGCGATGGTCAAGCCGTTGGCGTAGACATGTCCACCTGTGGCCACGACAGGCCGGGCGTCCCAGCCCCACTGCGAGGCGACGTGGTAGAGGCCGGGCCGCCCCGCCCAGGCCAGCGGCAGGCCGGGGTTCACCAACCGCGGCTTCGACGGGTCGCTGACGTCGACCACCGCGATGCCGGCGATTCCGCCTGCGTAGGCCAAGGTACCCTCGACAGCGATGGAGCTATCGGTATTGTCGGGCAGCAGCGTTTCGCCGAGGAGCACCGGATGTGCGGGATCGGCGAGATCGAAGACTTCCAATAGCGAGCCGTCCGAGTCGTCTTCCATTCTAGACGTGACGTAAAGGTGGCCGCCCGCCACCGCGATGCCGAAGGGATAGGTGTCGAGTCTGGAACGCGTCTCGACCAGGTGCGGCGCGTCCGGGTCGCGGATGTCGATAACGTGCCAGTGCCCGCTCATCGGCACGTACACGTGGGTTTCGGACGTCGCCAGGTTGTAGGGGAGGCCGCCGTCCAAGGTGTTGACCGCGCCCCGCAGGCGCGGCGCGGCCGGTTGCGACACGTCGACCACGCTGAAGCTCCCGCCGTTGAACCCGATGATGGCCAGATCGTCCTGCAGCGCGATCTCTGACGGCCCGGCGCAGCAGTCGAACCAGGTCGGCTTACCGATTTCCACCAAGTGCCCGACCTCGACCACCGCCGCGGGGTCGCCGACGTCGAGCACCCGGAATCCTCCGGAATTGTCGAAGGAGTAGAGCAGGCGACCTTCGACCTCCAATGCACCGCTCACCGCGCGGGTCCAGCCGAGCAGTTGGGGTAAGCTGGGGTTGGTGACATCGAGGATCGACAGACCCCGGCCGGTGGCCAGGTAGGCCCGGCCGCCCGCGACCGCGATGTCCGTCGCGCCGGACGGCAGGTGAGTCGTAGACGTCTTGACCAGGTCGCCGGTCTCGGTATCGCGGATCAGGTGCAGCTCGCCTTTCTCCCGCGCCGCCAGGATCAGGCCGCCCGAAACCGCGAAGACGTCCATGTAGTAGTTTGGGTCCCAGCCCTTGAGCATGCCGATCTCGCGCAGGGCGCGCGGGTCCGAGGCGTCGTAGGTGCGCACGCTGCCGTCGGCCTGGGCGGTGTAGACGCGGTCGCCGCTGCGCGCCAGATGGGTCACCGGCCAGGTGAGCTGCACGTCGGACACCCAGTGGATGCCGGCGGGATCGCCGATGTCGGCCGACCACAGCCCGCCCTGCTGCGCGATGATCGCCGTGTCGCCCACCAACACCACCTCGACGGGGTCCGGGTCATACTCGAGGTACAGGTAGCGCAGGATCGACGAGGCCTGGATTCGCGGCCGGGCGAGGTCGGACACGTCGATGGCGTGCAGGACGCGGTAATCGTCCTCGTCCTTGGTCTCGTTGTGGGTGATGACCACCACCCGCCCGCCTTCAGCCGCGATCGCGCCGACCCAGGGGGCGGACATGTCATCGCCTTGGGGAAAGGCCAGCCGCCCCACGGGCCGGGTCGCCGCCAGGTCGTGGACGTCGAGGATCTCCAGGCCCCCATGGGACGCCACATAGGCGATGCCGTCCGCGACCGCGAGCGCACGCAGCCGCGGCCCGGACCAGCGACCGGCGATCTGGGTGCGATATACCACGCGCGCCTCCGGCCGGCGCGGGTCGCGGATGTCCACGGCCCACAAGGCGTCGCCGCTGGTGGCGAACAAGGTGTCGCCCTCGACCGCGAGGTGCCAAACATTCTCCGCCGGGTCCAGCACCGCCCGCCCGACCGGCTGGACGCGGCCGGGATCGGTCGCGTCGAAGACCGTGATCATGCCCTTGCCGGCCTGGTAGAGAAAGCCGTCATGCACGGCGGCGTCCTCCCACGTCGCGTTGAGCGCGCCGGTGATTTCGAGATGGCCTCCGCCGTCTTCGGCGGAGGTCGATTGCCTCGGCTGGGCGATCGCGGGCCTTGCCGTGTACAGCAGCACCGTCGCGACGCCGATCAGGATCAAGCGCCTTCGAGCAACCACAGGATCACCTCCAGCTTGCCTGCTTGCCCATGCCGCCCCCGCCGGCGGGCGACCCGCCGCGGCCAACCCGCGGCATGCAAGTCCCACCCATTCTAACCTGCAACGACGCTTCTGTCACCTTGTCTGATTTGTCAACTTCGGGTAGACTCTCGTCAGCATCAACTTTGTAGTCAACCTCGCGTCTGCCGGACAAGCCTAGGGAACAACATGCCGAGCCATCCATCGAGCGACGTGGAATCATGAGCAGCCCGATGCACCTATCGCGTGCCGCGAAGCTGTGGCTGGCCGTCGCCGCGATCGGCGTTCTGGCACTCGCTGGCGCCTGGATGGTTGTCCGCGGCCTGCGCGCGTCGTCCGGCGCCGACAGTCCACTGCCGGCCGCCCAGCTCGGCGGCGCGGTGAGCACGCTGGCGGTGACGCGCGCGGGGCGCGCCTGGCTCGCGACGGGCCAGCGCCTTCAGGCGTACGACGTATCGGACCTTGCCGAGCCGGAGCTGCTCGGCGAGAGTCCCGCGCTGCCCGAAGCGATCCGTGCGCTGGCGCTGGCCGGCGACACGGTCTTCGCCGGCGCGGGCACCGCCGGCCTCGTGATTTTCGACGGCTCCGATCCGGCGGCGCCGCGCGTGATCGCCGAGATCCCGACCGACTGGTCGGTCAACGACGTCGCGCTCGCCGGTGACCATGCCTACCTCGCCGAGGGCGCGCAGGGCGTGCGCGTCCTGAACGTCCGCAATCCGGCCGATCCCGACGTGCTGGGCCAGGTCGACACGCCCGGCGACGCCCTGGCGGTGGCGATTTCAGGTTCGACGCTCTACGTCGCGGACTGGGGCACCGGCGTGCGGGTGATCGACATCGCGGACAGCGCGCAGCCGCGCGAGATCGCGGCGATCGACACACCGGGGGAGGCGGCGGACGTGGCGGTCAGGGACGACGTGCTCTACGTCGCGGATCGCGGCGGCGGCCTGCGCGTCGTCGACGTCAGCACGCCCGCGGCGCCGCGCGAGCTGGCGAGCATCGAGATCCCCGGCGATGCCGAGCGGGTGGCGGTGAGCGACGCGGCATCGAGCTTCCCCTGGCCGCAAGCCTATGTCGCGACCCAGGACGGCAAGCTGCACGTCGTCGACATCCGCGACCCGGCGCGGCCCACGATCACGGGCGCGTTCGACGAGGTCACGATGGCGGTGGATGTGGTGACGGCGGGCGATCAGGTGTGGGTGGCGGACGTCGCCACGCCGGTCGCCCCGGCGCGCGACTCGCGGGCGGACCTGTGGTCGCGCATGCACATCTGGGGCATCGAGACGCAGTCCAAGAGCGCCACGGGCCTGGCCGGCGTCCACGTCGCCGCGCCGGAGGCGGAGGGGGGTCTCAAGCCGCTCGGGATGATCTTCAGCCCCAGCTTGATCGAGAGCACGGCGGTCGACCAGGCGGCGGGCTTGATGTACATGGCCGACGGCCACGCCGGGATCCTGGTCGCCGACATCGCCGACCCCGCCCGCCCCAAGCTGATCGCCGTGGTCGAGACGCCCGGCACCGCGCACGACGTGCGGTTGGCCGGGTCCCACCTGTACGTCGCGGACGGCCCGGCCGGCCTGACGATCCTCGACGCAAGCGCGCCGCGCGCGCCGAAAGTCGTCGCGACCGTTGACACGCCGGGCGAGGCCTACGGCGTGGCGCCTTATCCCGGGCCGGATGACCCGGTGGAGCTGGTCTACGTCGCCGACGCGAACTACGGCGTGCGGGTGATCGACCCCGCGGCGCGCCGCGAAGTTGGCTCGGCGGGAACGCCCGGCATCGCCTGGGACGTGGCGGTGGCGGGCGACAAGGCCTATGTCAGCGATCGGCAGGGCGGCGTGCGCGTCATGGACCTCGCCGATCCGACCAAGCCGCGTGAGATCGCGTCGGCGCTGGAGGGCGTGGGCGACGTGGTCGACGTGGTGCTGGATGGGCCGCGGGCCTGGGTAGCGGTCGGTCCGTCGGGGGTTCACGCGCTGGACATCAGCGATCCCGCCACGCCGAAGCCGCTGGGGCAGGTGCTGCTCGAGGACCGGGCGATCGGCGTGGTCATCGACGGGGACCGCGCCTTTATCGCCGCCGGGCGGGCGGGCTTGCAGGAGCTGGACATCTCCGATCCCACCAACCCCCGCCAAGTCCGCGCCTGGGCGATGCCCGGCGCGGCCGAGCGGCTGGCGCAGGTCGGGGACTGGGTCTACGTGGCGGCCGAGCTGGGCGGGATGCAGATCGTCGGGGTGGATGGGGGATGATGGAGATCGCTCTCCTTCGTCAAGCTCGATGCCGGCGTTCCTCCGTCAGGTACTCGATCAGTCGAGATTCCATCAGCCGCTCCTTTCCGATCATCTGTGTGAACATCTTCTCGTGAGTTACCTCCCGCCCCAGAACGCGCCCGCCGGGCAAGGCAGGGCCACGGCGATCTGCCGGTAGATCTCGGCCAGCGCCTCGCCATCAGGTGCCGGGTAGTACCAGTCCGGCCGGCTGGCCATCGCCGCCAGCGCCTCGGCCTCGACGTCCGCCCCCAGCCCGATGGTGAACAGGGCGAGCCCCGCCGCCTTC
>CAZCJG010000202.1:0-8790 GCA_964498575.1 uncultured Anaerolineales bacterium
AGGGCGAGATCGGTCCCATCGATCCCAGGACGACATGTCCCGGATCGTAGACGGACAGGCATGGCCCCCTCAGTCTTCCTCCACCACCCGCGCCCACTGCACGTCGCGGTCGTCGTAGACCCAGACGCCCGCTTCGACCAGGCGCGGCCGGCTGTGGACGTCGGGGAACACCTGGCAGCGTACCGCGCCGGCCCAGGGATTGGACCAGTCGGGCGCAGCGCCGGCAACGATGTCGATCTCCGCCCCGCTCACCAGCGCGTCCCGTAGCATGTCCCGCAGCTTCGGCTCATCCCAGTGTACCCAGGGCACGCGGAACATCTCGTCGAGGTTGCGCCAGCGCAAGCGGACCGCGCCGTGGAGGCGGGCATACTGGTGGTAGGCGAAAAGCGCGCGGGCATCCGCCTCCAGCCGCTCGCGCAAGCGGCTGATCTGGTCGCGGCGGACGTAGTCGCGCAGCTTCTTGGGATCGCCCAGGGGCCGCGCGATGCCGCAGGAGCCGCGGATCAGCATGTCGGTCGTGAGCTTCAGCACCCGACCGCTGCCCAGCGTCAGCGACTTCTGCGGTGGATCGAGCTCGACCAAGCGCCAGCGGTCCCAAGGCAGGCCGAGAGACCGGAGCAGGGTCCGCACGCCAAGCCCGGCGACGACGTCGTAGCCCTCCAGGCGCGCCCGCAAGGTGTTGAGCTGCAAGCCGACGAAGGTCTCCAGCTTGCGCTCCGCCACGTCGACCAGCACGACCACCAGGGGATCCTGCGCCGGGAAGCCGTGCACCAGGGCGCGCCGGAGCTGCGCCAGCTCGTCGGCATGGGCCGCCCGCCGGCGCTCGTTGGCCCGCTGGCGCGCCTCGAACGCCGCCGGGTCCGGTCGACTACCCTCCCAGCGCCGCACCATTTCGAGGCGGTCGCGCAGGGCCTCGCGTGCCAAGGGCAGCGCGCGGTGGCCGGGCACGACGTCCCAACGCCCATCCTCGAGCACCTGGATGGCCGAACGCTTCCGCCCGAACTGCGGCTCGACCGTGCTGAGGACCGAGTGGGCGGTCCGCGCCGCCACCTGCGCCACCACCGCCTCCGGCGCCAGCGGTCCGCCATGGGCATCCAGCACGCACAGCGCGATGCGCTGGGCCGACCAGTTGCCGCGGAGGCTGGCGCCGGCCCAGGCCTCGTCGAGCTCCTTGGGTGTGAGCGACACCTCGGGCCCCGGCGGTGGCGCGGGCGCGGGGCGGACGAGGGTCAAACGGGGCACCGCCGGCGGGCGCAGGCCGAGGATGAAGGCCCACAGGTCCAGCTCGGCATCGTGGGGATCCAGCGCGTAGAGGTCGCCATCGCGGTAGACCGGCGGCCGGCCGGGGCGGCAGCGCTTGAGCGAGGCGAGCGCCGCGTCGGCCGCCGCCACGCCCGCTTCCTCGAAGCGCGCCGCCACCTCGGCCAGGGTCATCGGCGCGCCGCGCTCGAGCAGCGCGACCAGCAGCAGCGCGAAGGTGTTGGCCTTGGGGTGCTCGCGCACCGCGGCCAAGGAGGGTACGGCAATCCCGAGGGCCTGGCAATAGGGGTTGGTCATGCTCGCTGAACCTCGGTATCTGGCCGCACGGTACCGCGCGAAGTCGGGTCCGCCCCTAACGCCGGGCGACGACCCCTGGCTGCCGAGCACCGGCCACCAGTGATCAGCGAATTGTACTCGATCCGCCTACGACACGACAGCGAACCATCGGAGCCTCGGACGTTTGGAGATCGGTGATCTCGTGCTCCCGCATCCCTGCCGCCACGGCCTTTCGCTGCTGAACCCCCAGCCGCGCGTTCGCCATCGGTCCGAAATCGCGAGGCTTCGCGGGGTCGACGCCGATGGTAACCCCGGCCCCGCGATCAGCGTCAAGTGAAATTGAAGGCTGCCGCGTACGGGTGCACGGTGCAGCCGATGGGTCGTGCCCAGACCGGCGACCCGGCGATGGCTTCGGGTCCCCGGTCAACAGCGATGATGGGAGCGAAGGCCATGAAAACGATTGTCGCATTGTTCGGCAACTTCAGCGATGCCGACCGCGCCTTGATCGCTCTGGTGGAGAATGGCTTCGATCGGAGCGCGATCAGCTTCGCGGCGCAGGAGCGCGCGGTCATCGTCACGCGTCGGGCGGATGGGACCAACGGCGTGGTGGCGGAAGAGGAGCGTGCGATCCCGGAAGGCGTCGGCGAAAGTGCGGTGCTCGGCGCCGGCGAAGGCGTGGTGGTCGGCGGCAGCCTCGGTTTCGCCGCAGGCATCGCGGCGCTGATGATCCCCGGCATCGGCCCCTTGTTCGCGGCGGGCGAGCTGGCGACGGTCGTCGCCTCGGTCCTGGCCGGCGCCATGACGGGGGCCACCGTCGGCGGCCTGGCGGGCGCGTTGACCCATCACGGGCTGCCCGCGGATACCGCCGACATGTACGCCGAACGCGTGAGCGGCGGCGCGGTCGTGCTGTCCATCCAGACCGACCGAGCGCACGAGGCGGTGGACATCCTGCGGGCCGCGGAGGCCGTGCACGTCTACCAAGTGGTCGATCGAGCCGATCAATCGGGGACGCCCTCATCCGCGGCCTGAGCCGGGACCGCTGCCTGGTCCGCCACCAGCGCGGCATAGGCGCCGCCCTGCGCCAGGAGCGTGTCGTGCGTGCCTCGCTCGACGATCGCGCCGCCGTCGAGCACGAGGATCTCGTCGGCGTCGCGGATCGTGCTGAGGCGATGGGCGATGACGATCTGGGTGCAGCCGATGCCGCGCAGGTTGGCGCCGATGCGGCGCTCGGTCGTGGCGTCGAGATGGCTGGTCGCCTCATCCAACAGCAGCACCGACGGCCGGTGCGCCAGGGCGCGCGCGAGCGCCAGCCGCTGGCGCTGGCCGCCGGAGAGGCAGCCGCCCTGCTCGCCGACGCGCGTCTCGTAGCCCATCGGCAGGTCGGCGATGTCGTCGTGCAGCGCCGCCAGCCGCGCCGCGTCGGCGACGGCCTGGAAGGGCAGCATGGGATCGTAGAGCGCGATGTTGTGGCGGATGCTGCCGCCGAAGATCGTCGGCTCCTGCGGCACGACGCCGCAATGCCGGCGCAGCGAGCGCAGGTCGAGCTCGGCCAGCGGGCGGTTGTCGATCTCGATCGCGCCCTCGGCCGGCGTGTACAGCCCGATCAGCAGCCGCCCGAGCGTCGTCTTGCCCGAGCCCGTGCGGCCGACCAGGGCCAGCTTGGCGCCGGGCCGGATGGCGAGGTCGATGTGGCGCAGGATCCAGGGCGCGCGCGGATCGTGGCGGAAGCCGACGTCATGCAGGACGATGTGGCGGGGCGGGGCGTCCAGGACTTGTGTGCCGGGGCCGGCCTGCTCGGGCTCGGCGCCGGCGACGTCGGCGATGCGCTCGACGTGCGCCGCGGCGAGCTGGATGCGCTGCCCGGCTTCGACCAGCGTCGCCAAGGGCGCCAGGCAAATCGCCGCCAGGCCGCACAGGGCGATCAGGCTGCCGATCGTCATCGTGCCGTCCAGGACCGCGGGCGCGCCGACCCAGAGCAGCACGAAGGGTTCGACCAGGCGCAGAGCGGCCAGCACGGCGTCGGTAGTCACCGCGAGCTGGCCGCGCCGCAGCGCGGTGTTGACCTGGTGGGTGAAGAGATCGGTGTAGCGCGCTAGCGCCGTGTCCTCCGCCCCGGCCGCCTTCAGCGCGACGACGCCGCCGAGGGCCTCGACGAGGTAGCCCTGCGCCTCGGCCTGGGCCTGCAAGTCGCGCCGGGTCCATTCGCGCAGCCGGCCGGTGGTGGCCCACAGGAGCAGCGACTGCAGGGTCGCCATAGCGAGCACGGCGAGGCCGAGCGCGGGGCTGCACAGCCATAGCACGAGCAGGCCGGTCAGGACCAGGGTGCCGTCGAGAATGGCCGCCGGCGTCTGCTGGGCGACCAGGTCGCGGATCACGGTGTGGCTGGACACGCGCATCACCAGGTCGCCGGTCGAGCGCGCCTGGAAGAAGGCGATGGGCCGGTCCAGCAGCTCGCCGAAGAAGCCGAGCATCAAGTGGCTGTCGACGCGGCCTTGGAGCGACAGCAGCAGCGCACCGCGCAGGTAGCCGACGGCCAGGCGCAGGCCGCCGATCAGGAGGATGCCGAGGCCGAGCGTCCGCAGCGCGGGCGCCAGGCGCAGCGGCAGCACCTGGTCCAGCACCAGCTTCACCGCCAGCGGCACCGCCAGGCCGAGCACTTGCAGCAACACCGCCGCGGCCAGCACCTGGCCCACCTGCATCCGGACGCCCGGCAGTCGGAGGAGCGCGGTGACGGGCTGGGACCAGGCGGGCCGGGGCCGCGCCCGCGCCGCGGTGTCGAACCGCGCGCCCGGCTCCAGCACGATGGCCACGCCGGTATAGCCCGCGTCCAGCTCCGCGCGCGTCAGCCGCAGCCGTCCACAGGCGGGGTCGACGACCTCCGCCCCGCGGTCCGACCAGCGCTCCAGCACGATGAAATGGCGGAACTCCCAGTGCAGGATCGCCGGCAGCGGCAGGCGTCCCAGCCGATCGAGATCGACGGCGACCGCCCGCCCGCGCAGCCCCAGGCGGCGCGCGGCATCCAACAGTCCCTGCGCGGTCACGCCATCCCGCCCGATCGGGCAGGCCGCGCGGATCTCGGCAACCGTCGCCGGACGGCCGAAGTAGCCGAGCACCATCGCCAGGCAAGCCGCGCCGCATTCGACGGCGGTGAGCTGCAGGACGACGGGCACGCGCCGGGGTCGGAGCCGCGCCACGACCGCGGCCAGGCATGATCGCAGAACGGCCAGGATCGTGATCAGACGGACCCGGAGTCCAGGTGGGGTTGCGACCAGGGCTTCCCGGAGCTCCAGCGAGGCGGTCGCTAGGCGTGCCCGGAGGCGGGGCGGGGTCGCCGTGGATGAACGGGCCATGTCCTCAACCACCTTCCTCGTCAGTCCGCCCCGAGCGCCCATGCCGCGGCATTGCGGCTGGCGACCTGGACGCGGGCGGGGAAGGACGCGCCGATCAGCCGCGCCGGGTCCAGCCGCCAGCCGGGCCGCAGCACCACCAGCGCGACGCTGGCCGGGCCGATTGTGGTGGCGGCGGGGCTTGTCATGGTGCCGGCCGGATCGGACGGCGTAGATCCCGCGGCTCCCGGCCATCCCAGTCGCCGGGCGAGATCCGCCGGGCTGAGCAGGTCGGGGTAGGTGGCCGCGATGGGCTGGATCACCGGCACGGCGTTCGCCTCGCCCGCCTCAACGTCGAGGTAGACGGTCTGGCCGACCGCCAGATTGGTCCGCGCGCCGGGGGGGCAGCGCAGGATGGCGACCGCTTGGGATTGGTCGGGATCGGCGCGATACGGCCACTGGACGACGGTGGCCTGGCAGGGAACCAGCACCGGCAGCGGCGTCAGCCAGGCCAGGGCCGCCAACCCGCCCAGGCCGAGGGCGCAGAGCCACAGCCAGCGCAGGAAGCGCGGCCTGAGCGCCAGCGGCAGCTCGATCGCGCGCTCGCCGCGCAGGTGCCGGGCGACCGCGGCGGGCCGGAAGATCGGCGGGGGGTCGGGCGCGGTCACGCGCGGACCGCCTGGGACCACGCCGGCCGCAAGGGCCGCATGGGATCGGTGCCGTCGGACGGGGTGGCCGCGGCGGTGCGCCGGACGTCGCCCCAGAACCATTCGATGCGCGCGTCGGCGCGCCGCTCGGCCAGCCACTCCTCGAAGATCTCGTGCTCGATCTGCTTGCGGCGGGTGGCGTCCGGCGCCGCTGGATCGTCCTGCTCGACGTCGGCCCGCGTCGCCGCGAGATCGGCGCCGATTTGCGCCGCGGCGATCCGCTCGCGTAGGACGGCCAGCTTGACGATCTCTTCGACATGCTGCTCCAGCTCGTGCAGGCTCATGCCGTGCTCGACCAGCCAGCGGCGGGTGGCGGCGGTGGTGAGCAGCCCCCGCGCGCGCCGGAAGCCGTCCATCGCCGCTTGCAGCTCGGCGTCGGAGACCGCGATCGGATCGGCCGCCAACGCCTCGCCGATTAGGCAGGTGTCGATCAAGCGCTGGAGCAGGTGCGGGGCGTTCCACAGCACGTCCAGGCTGCCCATGCCCTCCTGGATCTCCATCACGGTGTCGTTGACGCGCAGCAGATCGCGTTCCTTGGCGTGTTGGACACCGCGCAACGGCCAGGGCACGGCCTGGTCCGGCCCGTAGGTCAACGCAATCGTGCCCGGCAGGTCGGCGCCCCGCAGCAGCAGATCGTAGTGCGGCGTGTGGTCGAAAGGATCGATCTGCCACACCAGCTCGGCCTGCCAATCGGCATGGCCCGCCAGGCGCTCGGCGATCCAAGGGCGCGCCTGGGCGGGCGGGACCGCGGCTTGGTGCAGCTCGACCAGCGCGTCGAGCGCGTCGGCCAGCAGGTTCTGGATGGGGGTCGTCATGGTCGTGGCTCCTTGGATCCCGCCGGCAGCCCGGCGGCGACGTGATGCGTCGTGGTCGGATGCGTGGGGGTCGCGTGGGCGCCGCCGGTGGACCCGATCGGGGGTTGGGGCATCGTCGGGCCGTCGATCAGGAGATCGCACAGCGCGTCGGTGATCGGTAGGCCGGACTTGTGCTCGACCCAGAGATACTGGCCGTTGGGGTTGATTTCCAGGAAGACGTACTCGCCTTCGGGCGTGACGATCATGTCGATGGCGCCGTAGGCCAGCCCCAGCCTGGCGACGAGCGCCAGGCAGCGCCGCTCGACCTCGGCCGGCAGGGCGTGCGGGCGATAGGTGGTGTGGTAGTGGTCGTAGCGCCGCCAGTCGATCCGGGTATGGTGCGTCGCCTGCGAGTCGATCTCGGCCGCGAAGACCCGGCGGTCGACGACGGTGATGCGCAGCTCGAAGGCCTTGGGCACATAAGCTTGGAAGATCACCGGGCAGTAGCGCAGCGACTCCGCGCGGGCCAGGTCGCGGTGCGACACCAGCTCGGTGAAACGGTAGGTCTTGGTCGGCAAGCCCAAGAGCAGCGAGAACCCGGCCTGCTTGCTGATCACCCGGCCGTCGTGCCGGCGGTAGAAGTCCAGCATCTCGGCCGGATCGTTGGTCACCAGGGTCGGCGGCAGGGCGAAGCCCAGCGTGCCGGCGACGCGGAGCTGGGACATCTTCATCTGCGCCTGGCGGATCACCAGCGGCCGGCCCGGCACGAAGCGGCTGTCGAGGGTGCTCCACAGGTCGCGGACGAAGTCGTCGCATTCGGCTTCGATGCCCGCCAGCCACGGCCGCATGGCCGCGTCGGCGTTCGACAGCCCAGGCCGGCGGTACCACACGCAGTCGACGTCCGAAAGGTCGATCGACGCCGCGCCGCGGCGCAAGCGGGCCGCCACGCCCCCGCCCGGCAGGCAATCGATGCCGAAGGACGAGGCGGCCGGGAAGTCGGCCGGATCGTAGCGCAGGAAGGCCGCGCCGCGCGCCGTGAGGCATTCCTCGACGTGATCGGCATGGCCGTCGGCGGGAGATGAGGCGATCAGGATCATGGGGGAGGACCTCCTGCGGGGTTGGAGATGGGGTGGGCAGATGGGTGGGAAAGATGTGCTGCGTGGGACGTCATGCCAGTGACGCGATTCGAACGGCAATGGATCGGCTGCCGGGCGCGGCCTGCGTTCGGCCGGCCGCGCCCGGCGCGAAACCCGCTGAGCCTAGTCGCAGTCTTCGCAGCCGCCGATGGTACAGAGGCTCGACTGGGGCCGCATGCCGCCGACGACCAACGGCAGGTGCTCCTCGTCCAACGCGAAGCCGACCTCGTCGAGGTCGACAAGCAGGGTGCGCCCCTCGTCGGGGGTCTCGTCGCTGGGCACATAGCCCTTGAAGTTCTCCGAAGCCATGATGTTCTCCTTTCAATGTCATCAGATTGCTCGGAACGGATGGCCATGCACGATTGCAGGCTTGCCCCCATACAACGGGCGGGCGATCCGTTATTCCGGCATTAAGGCAAGTGGATGTGTTGAGCCGAAGGGTCGGGCGCGCTGGGGCGGCGAATTCATTCGCTTGGCGCCGCCCCAGCGCGCACCAACCACCGGCTGAACACAATCCCATGTATAATCCGCCCGATGCCCCATCCCACTCCCTCCCCTTCGGTCGTGCTCGTCATCGGCGGCGGCGGGCGCGAGCATGCGCTGGCCTGGGCGCTGGCGCGGTCGGCCGGTGTGGCGCGGGTCTACGCGGCGCCGGGCAACGGCGGCACGGCGCGCGAGCCGAAGGTCGAGAACGTCGCGATCGGCGAGACCGACGGCGAGGCGCTGGCGGCCTTCGCGCGCGAGCGGGGCGTGTCGCTGGCGGTGGTCGGGCCCGAGAAGCCGCTGGCGCTGGGGATCGCCGACCGCCTGCGCGCGGCAGGTATCCCGACCTTCGGGCCGAGCTTGGCCGCGGCGCGCATCGAGACCAGCAAGGCCTGGGCGCGCGACTTCATGCGGCGGCATGGCGTCCCCCAGCCCGCCTTCACCGTGGGGGAGGACCTCGCCACCGCGACCCGGGCCATCCACGACCTCGGCGGGCGCTGCGTGATCAAGGCGGACGGGCTGGCGGCGGGCAAGGGCGTGGTGGTCTGCGACCGGGTGGACGAGGCGGTGGCCGCGGCGCGCGACATGATTGAGGGCGGCATGTTCGGCGCGGCCGGGGCGCGGGTGTTGGTCGAAGAGCGCGCCGAGGGCCCCGAGCTCAGCGTGATGGCGATCAGCGACGGCGGCGCCTACGCCCTGCTCCTGCCCGCGCAGGACCACAAGCGGCTGCAGGACGGCGACCGGGGCCCCAACACCGGCGGGATGGGTGCCTACGCGCCGGCCCCGATCGGCACGCCGGCGCTGCTGG
>CAZCJG010000203.1:0-8721 GCA_964498575.1 uncultured Anaerolineales bacterium
AGGCGGACCGGGGCGACGAGCAGGGTGTCGCTGCCGATCATGACATCCCGGCCGACGCGGGTCGCGTGCTTCGCGATCCCGTCGTAGTTGCAGGTGACGGTGCCGGCGCCGATATTGCTGTTCTCGCCGATCTCGGCATCGCCGACGTAGCCGAAATGCCCCATCCGCACGCCCGCCGCCAGGTAGGCGTTCTTCACCTCGCCGAAGTTGCCGATGTGAACCCGCGGCCCGAGCCGCGCCCCGGCGCGCAGGTGGGCGAAGGGCCCGACATCCGAACCCATCCCGATCACCGCCGCCTCGACCACCGAGAGGAGGACGCGCACGCCGTCGCCGATCTCGGAATCGCGCAGCAGGCTGCCCGGCCCGAGGGTGCAGCCGCCGCCGACGACGGTCCGCCCCAACAGATAGGTGTCCGGCCACAACACGGTGCCCGTGCCAATCTCGACCTCGGGGTCGATCCACGTGCTCGCCGGATCGATCATCGTCACCCCGCGTGCGATGTGCCCGGCGCGGATCCGGTCGCGTTCGGCGCGCTCGACGACCGGCGATCCGGCCGCGCCGAGCGCGGGGATGGTGGAGAAGACCGCCGGAGCCGGGCTGGGGATGGGCGGCGGGGATGCCGGCGCGGCAGCGGCGGGATCCCCGGTCCCGGTGTTCGCCGCCGGCGGCGCGTCGTGCGCCGGGGCGCCCGCGCCACGCGCCGCGAGCCGGGCCGCGCGGCGCGCCTCGGCCGCGGCATAGCGCGCCCATTCGTCGGGCGTCTGGGGGGCGACCGGGCGAATCGGCACCGGAAGGTGGTCCGCGCCCAGCGCGACGAAGGTCAGGAAGGCTTCGGCGGTGGCCCGGCGCTGGCCGGACAGGGGGTGCTCGGCGTCGACCGTCACCTGGACCTCCATCGACGACTTCCAGGCGCGGTTGACCACGCCGCGGACGATGGCGTACTCGCCGACGTAGATCGGCGCCTTGAACGACAGCGCGTCCATCGACACGGTGACCACGATCCGCCGGCAGTGGCGCTGCGCGGCCATTGCCGCGACCAAGTCCACCCACTGCATCACCTTGCCGCCGAAGATCGTGCCCAGCGGGTTGGCGTCGTTGGGGAACACCACGTTGACCGTCTCGGTGATCGACATCGAGGGCGGCCACGGGGTCAAGTCGTCACCTATCGGATCGACCGGCGGGGGCTCTGGGATCGTGTGGGTTCGATGGATGGTCATATCATCTGCAAGAAGGCGGGCGGCCCGTCGCGGGCCGCCCGCCTTCTTCCCTCCTCCCTTGCAGGAACGACAATCGTTGCCAGGCCATCAGGCGCCACCCGCCCGAGCTTACCACTGACCGCGAGCGGTCGTGGGGATGATGTCGCCGGGGGGAAATCTCCTTCAGTCGACCTCGAGAAACTCGCGCAGCCGGCTGGCGCGCCCGAGCAGGCGCAACCGTTCGAGCGCTTCGGTCTCGATCTGGCGGATGCGCTCGCGCGTGACGCCGAACTTCTCGCCGACTTCCTTCAGAGTGTGCGGGCGGCCGTCGAGCAAGCCGAAGCGCAGCTCGAGCACGCGCGCCTCGCGCGGCGGCAGGGCGGTGAGCAGCAGCTCGACCTCTTCGGCCAGGAGCGCGTGGGCGGCGGCCTCGGGCGGGGCGGGGAACTCCTCGTCCTCGATGAAGTCGCCCAGCTCGGAGTCGCGGTCGTCGCCGACCGGCTTCTCAAGCGACAGCGGCGCGCGCGCGATGCGCAGCATCCACTGCACCTTGGCCACCGGCATGCCGAGATCGACGGCGATCTCCTCGACCGTCGCCTCGCGCCCCATGCGCTGCTCGACCATCCGGCTGACCTGGAACAGGCGCCGGATGCGGTCGCTCATGTGCACCGGCACGCGGATGGTCCGCCCCTGGTCGGCGATGGCGCGCGTGATCGCCTGGCGCACCCACCAGGTGGCGTAGGTGGAAAACTTGAACCCGCGGCGCCAGTCGAACTTCTCGACCGCCTTCATCAGGCCGAGATTGCCCTCCTGGATCAGGTCCAAGAACGGCACGCCCTGGTTCATGTACTTCTTGGCCATCGCGATGACCAGGCGGCTGTTGGCCTTGGTCAGGTGGTGCCGCGCCGCCTCGCCATCCGCGATGCAGGCCCGCAGATGGCCGGACTCCCGCGGCGAGGCGTCATCAGCCAGCATCACCCAGGCGCTCCGGCCGCGCTCGATGCGCCGCGCCAGGTCGATCTCCTGATCGGCGGTCAGCAGCGGGATGTTGCCCACCTCGCGCAGGTACAGGCTCACCGTGTCGTCCGACTCGATCCCCGTCAGGTCGAAGAAATGGTGTTGCAGATGCACTGGCAGATCGTCCTCGATGTCCGTCTGCGCCGCCTCGATCACCGCCAAGAGATCGGCGATGGCGCTCGGCAGGTCCGTTTCGTCGGACCATGCCGCGAGCAGCTCGGGCAGCGCACCTTCACCCGGGACCTCCGGAACCTCGGCTATCGCCAGGAGGTCTTGAAGCATGCCGGCCAAGACCGGCTCGGTTGCGGGTTCTCCCTCCCTCAGCCTCAACACAATCTCCCCCTTCTG
This sequence comes from uncultured Anaerolineales bacterium, assembly GCA_964498575.1. Taxonomy (GTDB): domain Bacteria; phylum Chloroflexota; class Anaerolineae; order Epilineales; family Epilineaceae; genus CAZCJG01. The sequence continues at coordinate 2,562 of CAZCJG010000203.1, forward strand.
TGAGACAAAAAATGGGCCGCCGCCCCCGGGTTGGGGGACGACCGCCCACGTTGCCGATCAGATATAGACGGCGCTACCCCCGCACGGGCGCCGGGAGTGGGCAACTCGCCAGCGCCTAGACATCGAAAGTGAGAACGGGTTCCGGGGGCATACCGTGCTTTGAACACGCCGCTGGAGCACAATCACGCCGCCATTCTAACACAAAAGCCGGCGGCTGTCAAGCCCCTCCTGTTATGTAAATATAAATCGGGGCTTGACAAATCCACCCTCCGTATGGTATGCTGTGCGCATCTCTCGCGAAAGGAGGCGCAAGCACAATGCAAGATGCCGTCATCTCCCGCAATATCCCTGCGTTGTGCGGGCGCGCCTGCTGAGCTCGAGACCCATTCAGCGGTTCTTCGAGGCCACGGGCAAGCCCTGCCCGTGGCCTTTTTACTGCCCGGCGCCGGTCGCGCCCGGTGCCAAACAACCATACCGTCAAGGCCACAGAACCGACGTGCTGTGGCCTTTTCCATGCACCGCTGACGAGAGGAACTCGAGGAACAATCCCCATGATGGACCCTTTTCACGAGGGCGAGATCGATACCGGCGACATCGCCCAGGACTTCGACGACGATTTTGATTTCGACGACAACCTGCTCTGGGTCAAGCACCGGGCATACACCGACGATCGCGATGGGCACCGCGACGATCGCCGGCCCGCGCGCCGCAAGCCCCAGCGCAGTGCGGCCGAGGTCTACCGCGAGCTGACGGACATCGACGATGCGACCGAGACGGGCATCGAGATCAGCTACAAGGCCGCCCGCCACGAGCAGGGCTGGATCATCGAGGCGCTGCGGCCCTTCTTTTACCAGGGCCTGATCACCGACGTGCTGCGCCTGGCCAAGGGTGGCAAGGAGGCCAACGTCTACGTCTGCGCCGCCGATCCGGCGCTGGGGGCGCCGTACCTGGCGGCCAAGGTTTACCGGCCGCGGCGCTTCCGCAACTTGCGCAACGACGCGCTGTACCGCGCCGGGCGGCGGCCGCTGGACATCGACGGGCACCTGATCAAGGACTCGCGGGCGGTGCACGCGATGCAGAAGGGCACCGGCTTCGGCAAGGAGCTGGCGCATACCTCGTGGTTGGCCCACGAGCACGACGCGCTCTCGCGCCTGCACGCGGCCGGCGCGGACGTGCCCGAGACCTTCGGCATGGCCGACAACGCGATCCTGATGACCTACATCGGCGACGCCACCCTGCCGGCCCCCACGCTCAACCACGTGGCGCTGGCGCCGGGCGAGGCGGCCGGCTTGTTCGAGCGCGTGCTCCACAACGTGGACCTGATGCTTGCCGCGCGCGCCGTTCATGGCGACCTGTCGGCCTACAACATCCTGTACTGGCAGGGCGCGATCACCCTGATCGACTTCCCGCAAGTGGTCGATCCCTTCGAGAACCCGGCCGGCCGCGCGATCTTCGAGCGCGACCTCGCGCGGGTCTGCGACTACTTCGCCGGCTACGGGGTGGGCGCGGACGCCGGGGCGCTGGCCGAAGCGCTGTGGGACAAGCACGTACCGGCCGAGCTGTGGGCGCAGGTGCCGCTGGTCGACGAGGAGATCGAAGCGCTGGCGGGAGCGGAGCGGCGGGGTCGGTGGTGAGGGCTGCGCCGGAGCGTTGGGTCAACGGGCGGATGGGGCGGCGATCGCCTCATCCGCCAGCCCCAGCGCCACGCGAAGTGCTTCGTCGACGGCGCGCAGCTTCTGGGGGGAAAGCCTGCCGATGTAGTGTGACAGCAAGGATTTCGGGCTGCTGAGCAAGCCATCGCAGTGGATGCTGCTGTCATGCTTTAGACCTTCATCGATCCCGACCGGCACCTGCGTTTCCAATCCCTCATACACCGTATAGACCGGCGCGCATACTACGGTGGAGTATCTGGAGTCGATCAACGTCTGGCGGCTGACGATGGTATAGACTCGAAATCGCTTGGGATCATCCGTCGCACCGCGCTTGACCCGGTAGAGCTCTCCGCGTCTCATAGATCCGCTTGGTCGAGCAAAAAGTCCGCCATCGCCTCGTTCCAACGATCGGCACCACGATTGAGGATCTCAAGCTCACGCGCATCCCGCTCTTCGCGCCGCCCACCCACCACCGCCACCGTTACCCCGCCGCCGACCGGCAGCCGCAGCGCCGCGCGGATGCGGGGATCGAGCTGGACCAGGGCGTTGACCTGCGCCAGCGCGGCCGGGCCGGCGGTGCCGGCGTGGGAGATCACCAGCGCGCCGCGGGCGCACAGGGGCAGTAGGAGATGGAGGTCGTCCGCGCGGTCCTCGGGCGCCTCGTCGAGGAAGATCAGGTCGAAGGGTCCGCCGAGTTTGGGTGCCAGGCGCTCGAGCTCGCCCAGCCGCGGCTCGACCCGGCGCTCCAGCCCGGCCCGGCGCAGGTTTTTCTTCGCCTCGGTGTGGCGGGCGGCGTCGCGCTCGACGGTGGTCACGCGCCCGCCGACCAGCGCCATCGCGGCGCCGAGCCACAGCGCGGACGCGCCCGCGCCGGTGCCGACGTCCAGCACCTGTTTCCGGCCGCCGCAGCGTGCCAGGACGTGCAGGAGCCGCCCGACCTCGGGGGGGACCGGCGCGGTCGGCGTCCGGCGCTGGCTGGCGGCGGTGATCGCCGCGAGGGTCTCGACCACCGCCGGGCCGGGCGCACCGCCGGCCACCGCCAGGGCGATGCGCGGCGCGCCCGGCCCGGCCGCCAGCGGCAGGTCGGCCACGACCCGATCGTCCCCCGGCGGGATGAGCGCCGGATCGTCGGCAAAGATCAGGACGTTTGCGGGCCAGGGGGCGCCGGGCCAGGGGTTGCCGAGCGCACCTGGACCGAGCTGGATCAGGTCGGCGTGCCGGGCCGCGCACAGGTCGAGGAAGAAGCGCCGCCAGCGGTCCGGCGGCGACGCGGCGCGGGAACCGGGGGCCGGGGTTGGGTCCAGAGCCTCAGACACGCACGCGCTCGAGGATGGCGAGCAGCTCGGCATGGACGAGGCCGTTGGAGGCGACGAAGCGCCCGCCGTCGACCTGGGCCGGCGCCCCGGTGTAGTCGGTGACGCGCCCGCCGGCCTCGGCGACCAGCAGCACGCCGGTCGCGACATCCCAGGCATGGGTCCCGTGCTCCCAATACGCGTCCAGCCGCCCGGCGGCGACGTAGGCGAGGTCCAGCGCGGCACTGCCCAGGCGGCGCACCCCGCGCACATGCGGCACGACGGCGGCGAACTGGGCGACGTTGTTGTCGGGGTTGGTCGCCTTGTCGTAGGGGAAGCCGGTCGCGACGATGGCCTCGTCCAGCCGCGGCCGGCGCGAGACCGCGATCCGCCGGCCGTTGAGCCAGGCCCCGCCGCCGCGGCGCGCGCTGAACAGCTCGTCGCGCAAGGGGTCGTAGGTCACGCCGGCCAGGACGGCCGTGCCCCGCATCGCGGCCAGGGTCACGCTCCAGATCGGCAGGCCGTGGGCGAAGTTGTTGGTGCCGTCGAGCGGATCGACGACCCATTCGACGGTGGGGGTAGCCGCGTCGCCCCGGGAGCCCCGGCCTTCCTCGGCCCGGATGGCGTGGCCCGGGTAGCGCCGGCGCAGGGCGTCGACGATCAGCGCCTCGGAGGCATGGTCGGTCTCGGTGACCAGGTTGTGCGCGCTGCCCTTGTGGGTCTCGACATGCCCCGCCGCGAAGCGCGCCAAGACCAGCGCGCCGGCCTGGCGGGCGATGGCGACCGCGCCGGCCAGGAGCGCGTCGAGCTCGGCGGTGGTGGGATCGCGGTCCGCCGCCGGGGTCTCACCGTCGGCGGGGGCGGGATCGCCGCCCACGGCGGGGGCCATGCCGTCACCGGGTTCGATCATGGCGCGGCGGACGGGGTGGCGCCCGGCGGGTTTGCGTCCGACGGGGTCACGTCCGGCGGGCGGGAGGCGAACACCACCGGCCAGGTGTAGTCCGGCGGGGCGCTATCCTTCCGGCGCCCGTCGTTCCAGTAGCGGGCTTCCAGCGCCGTGTCCAGCGGCTGCGGCTCGAAGGCGAAGTGCGCCAGCCGGTTCGGGCCGAGATCGCTCGCCCACTGGGCCTGGCCGATCGGCTCGATCGCGCCCCGGGCGGCGCCCGCCGGCGGCACCAGGACCATCGCCGGCTGGGTGCCGCTGATCACGCCGGCGACCCAGACCGTGCTGGCGGAGGTCCCCGCCACCGTGTTGAGCAAGGTCGGGCCGGGCAAGGCGGCGGTGGCGAGCAAAGTAGGGTTGGTCTGGCCGCGCTCGTCGGCCAGGGCCGGGTTGATCTCGCCGCGCTGGACGAGCTTTGCCCAGCGCTCGTGCAGGATGGGGAAGGCGGCGACGCCGTTGGCATCCACCCCGCCGGCGGTTTGGCCCCGGACGGCGCCCCACATCCGCCAGAAGTCCTGCTCGAAGTTGCGGCCGACCAGGCTCGCCCGCTCCCGCGCCGGGCCGACGACCCTGAGGCGCACCGCGACGTCGCCCGGCCCCGGCGGCCCGTCCTCGCGGAAGTACCACGTGGCGTCCGGCGTATCGGCTTGGTTGACCCAGGCCGGCCGGCCGACGGCGTCGAGGAAGAAGCCCGCCGGCCGGGCGTCGCCGATGGCGGTGGGGGTGCTGTCACTGCCGAGCACGTATTCGGTCAGGCCGACGCCGGCCAGCGTGCTGCCCGGCAGGGCCTGGAAGAACACCGTGCTGCGGCTGCCGTCCGAACCCCAGTAAATCGTCGGGTTGACCGTCGCCAGATCGGCGGTGTCGCCCCTGAGCTGGCCGCAGTACAGGAGGCCGCTGTCGAACAGGAAGTCGATCCGCGCGCGCACCTCCGCCGGCACCTCGGTGTTGTAGGCGGGCCGCGCGTCGCACAGCGGCGGCGCGAGGAAGCCGAAGTAGCGGATGGCGGTGTAGCCGGCGATCACGAGGACCGAGAGCGAGATCAAGAGGCTGTAGCCGCTGAGGAGCTTGCGCGCATATTGGTACAACATCTAAGGGTTCCCCATGTCTGACCCTGGGCTAGGGCCGACCCGCGGCCGGGGCCGCCGTCACGCCGTTGGTGTCGTCGGACTTCTGCGGCGAGGCGGTGCGGGGGCTGGCATCCGAACGGATCAGGAAGCCTTCGCCCGGCTGAGGGCCGGGCAGCGCGGTCCAGCCACCCATGACCAGCGGCGACGCGGGGCTGGCCGCCGGGATCCACTCGCCCTGGTACTTGCGGGCGAAGGTGACGCGGGTCTGGGTCGGCAAGCCGCCTTCGCAGGCGGGATGGCCGAGGGGATCGCCGGCCCGGACGTAGCTGCCCTCCGCCACGCGATCGAGCGGGCTGAGGTGGTTGTAGACGTGCGCCCAGCCGGTGCCCTCGAACTCGCTGCCCTGGAGGCTGATCGCCAGGCCCGAGGCGTTGGAGCGGGTGACCTTGCCCGACGCGGCGGCGGTGACCCACTCGCCGGACGGGAAGCAAACCGCCAGCGCCGCGGGTGGCGGGGCGAAATCGACCGCCGCCCGCGGTCCCTTGGCCCCCCAGGGGCTGTGCGGGCCGGCGATGAAGTACCAGGTGGTGCCGGCGGGGAAGGGCAGCTCGAGCGCGATCGACGGCGGCTCCTCCGGCACCTCGGTCGTGCCGACGAAGTTGGAGGGATCGCCGAACAGCGCCATCCAGGCGGCGTGGAAGCGGCTGGGCTGTTCCAGGCCGGCCCATTCCGGCGCCGTCGCGTTGCGCCCGAGGTAGGCCAGGAGCGCGAAGGTCGCCGCGTTGCCGCCTGGAACCTCGACGCTGCCGCCGCCGGCCAGGGGCGCCGTGCGCAGGTTGTCGTAGCGATGGCCGTAGTAGAAGCCGTTCAGCGCGTCCGCCGCGGCGGAGAGGCCGGGATAGAGGCCCGGCAGCGGCTCGCCGACCGGGAAGGTCCGCTCGGTGGGGGCGGCGTCGCTGACCCAGCCGCTCTTGGCCTGTATCAGCGCGAGCAGCAGCCGCGTGCTCAGGCTGAAGTCCTGACCCACGCGGCCCACGATCTCGGCGCCGGAGAGCGTGACCCCGTCGACCGTCTCCTGGTAGTTGGCCAGATAACCGCCCTGCGCGGCGACGAAGGCCGGCAGGTCGAAGCCGTAGAGCGACGGGCCGTAGACGAGCTCGCTGTCGGGCAACATCTCCGCCATCGGGAAGCTGGCGGCGACGG
>CAZCJG010000204.1:0-8715 GCA_964498575.1 uncultured Anaerolineales bacterium
CGGCAAGCGCCAAGGCAAGGCCGGCGCGGCCGCGCCAGGCTCTCCCCACCCCTCCTGCCCGCAGTGTCATCCTATCCCCTTTCCCGCGGCACCGCTGTCGCCAGGTTTCCTATTATAACGCCAAAGCGCGCCGAAACGCACGGGCAAATCGCCATCGACCGCCGCTTGGCGACCGTCAGCTCTTCGGCCATGTGGCAAACGAAGATAGCACCCCAGAGACACAGAGAAACCTTTATCTCTGTGTCTCTGGGGTCCATTCCAATCTTGGGCCGACGAGGGCCGCTATCCAGTCGGTGACCTGGGCGCGGCGCCGGACTTGACCGCGGGCCGGCCGGCTGCCACAGTTAGCCGCGAACCGCATGGACCTGCTGCTCACCCATGGCTACTTCCTCGGCGAGGACGCGCACGAGCGCAAGGTGATGAAGCCCTACCCGGCGCTCGGCCTGCTCTACCTCTCCGCCTACCTCAAGCGCGCGGGCTTCGCGGTCGGCGTCTTCGACAGCACCTTCGCGGCGCGCGATGCCCTCTTCGGCGTGCTGGACCGGCGCCCGGCGCCGGTGCTGGGCATCTACACCAACCTGATCACCCGCCCGGCCGTGCTGGCGATCCTCCGCCGCGCCAAGGCCGCCGGCTGGACCGTGGTCCTCGGCGGTCCGGAGTCCGCCGGCTACCCCGAGGCCTATCTCGACGCCGGCGCCGACGTGATCGTGTTCGGCGAGGGCGAGGCGGCGCTGGAGGAGATCCTGCCGGCCCTCGCGCGCGGCGGCCCCCACCGCCTGCACGCCGTCGCCGGCATCGCCTTCCGCGACGAGGACGGGGCGATCGTCCGCAGCCCGCCGCGGCCGGGCCTGCGCGATCTGGACGCGCTGCCCTGGCCGGACCGCGAGGCGATCGACCTCGGGCAGTATCTCGACACCTGGCGCCGGCACCACGGCGCGGGCTCGGTCAACCTGATCACGGCGCGCGGCTGCCCGTATCGCTGCCGCTGGTGCAGCCACGGCGTCTTCGGCTACGGCCATGCCCGGCGCGCGCCGGAGGACGTCGCGGCCGAGGTCGCCCAGATCCGCGAGCGCTACCGGCCGGACCTGCTGTGGTACGCCGACGACGTGTTCAGCATCCACTACCGCTGGCTGGCCGAGTTCGCGGCGGTGATGCGGCGGCGCGGGCTGGCGCTACCCTTCGAGTGCATCACCCGCGCCGATCGGGTGACCGACGAGGTGGTCGAACACATGCGCGACCTGGGCTGCTACCGGGTCTGGCTCGGCTCGGAGAGCGGCTCGCAGCGGGTGCTGGACGCGATGGAGCGCGGGGTGACGACCCAGCAGGTCCGGGCCGCCACGCGGCGCTTCCAGGCCGCCGGCATCCAGGTCGGCATGTTCCTGATGTGGGGCTACGCGGGCGAGGAGCCGGCGGACATCGAGGCGACGATCGAGCACGTCAAGCGCGCCAACCCCGATGTGTTCTTCACCACCGTGGCCTACCCGATCAAGGGCACGCCGTACTTCGACGAGGTCAGCGACCGGATCGTCGCCACCCGCGACTGGGAGCGCGCCTCCGACCGCGACTACGCGATCCGCGGCCGGCGCTCGAAGCGCTACTACGGCTTCGCCACGCGCCGCCTGCGCGGCGAGGTCGACCTGCACCGGCTGCGGGCGGACGGCCTGTCGGCGCGCACGGCGCTGCCGCTGGTGCGCGCGGGGATCGGGGTGGCGCGGGGGCGGCTGGGGATGCGGTGGACGGCGTCCGAGGTGGAGGCGTGAAGCAGTCACGGGCCCGGCGCGCGTCTTGCCCCCTCCCGCGGCAGCGCGCGCCAGGGACAATCAAAGGTCGTGTAGATCATCCCGCGCGCGCTGCCGCTGCCCTCCCCCGCTGCCGCGGGAGAGGGCATTCACATGTTGCCAATCGCTTATCCCAAGCATGGAGATCGACGTAGTAATTCATGATTGCAGTACCGCTGCGCGTGAATCCCCTCTCCCGCTTGCGGGGGAGGGGTGGCGCTCGAAGCGCCGCCGGAGAGGGGGTGGCAGGCCGCGCGAAGACGCGACCTGCCTGATCGATCGAAGACCGAAAGAACAGAGGGGTGGAATTGCATGCAACTGAAGGTCGAAGCGTGGGGACAGCGGCGCGAGCGCTGGGAATTCGCGTTTGAACTCATGAAACTGGCCGCCGAGCGAGCCAATCTCTCCGACGAGGAAGCCGAGATCCTGGTGCACGAGGCTCGCCAGGCTGTTCGCGATCAAGCCACGAGCGAAATGAAGCAGGACGACGAGGATGTTTGATGCCCTCGCCGAACGCTACGACGCCCACTTCTCCGACCATCCGCTCGGCCGCGCCTTGCGCCAAGCCGTCTGGCGGCATGTCGACATGGTGGTCGATCCCGGCATGGGGGTGCTGGACCTGGGCTGCGGCACCGGCGAAGACGCGTTGCATCTGGCCCGCCGCGGCGCCCACGTCGTCGCGGTGGATGCTTCGGCCGCGATGCTGCGCGCGGCGCGGGCGAAAGCGGAGACGGCGGGAGTAGCGGATCGGGTGCAATGGGTGCGCGCGGACCTCGATCGCGGGCCATTGCCCATCCGGATACCCATGCTGAACGGAGACCGGTCCGCGAGCGCACGATCCGGACCCTTCGACGCCGCGATCACCGATTTCGGCGTCCTGAACTGCCTGTCGCCGGCCGCCTGGCGGAGCTTGGGAACCGACCTGGTCGCCTGCCTTCGCCCTGGCGGCCAGCTTGTCGCGGTCGTCATGGGTCCGCTGTGCGGGTGGGAGACGCTGTGGTACGCGGCGCGCGGCGACTTCGGGCGGGCGCTGCGCCGCCGCGAAGCGGGTGGCGTGGTGGCCGACCTGGGGTCGGGGCCGTTCACCGTCCGCTATCCCGGCCTGCGCACCCTGGCCGCTGCGTTCGCGCCGGGCTTTCGGCTGGTTGAGGCGGCCGCGATCGGCAGCGTCCTGCCGCCGACCTACGCGGCGGGCTGGCTGGAGGCGCGCCCGCGTGCCCTGGCCTGGCTGGCGAGGATGGACCGGCGCGTCGAGCGTGGGCGGCTGGCGGTCGCGCTGGCGGACCACTACCTCGCGCGATTCGAGCGGGTGGATCGTGACTGAGGGTGCCGGCGATCCGCCGGCCGGTCCTGTGACACGCTGGCCGATGGCCTGCCCGGCGTGCCGCGCGGCTTTGGGAGACCTGCCGATGGCCGAGGACGGGCGATTCGAGCTGGGCTGCCCTGGCTGCGGCCTCGCCTTCGCGCGCCGGGCGGGGGTGTGGGACATGCTGCCGCCCGAGCGCGCCGCCTGCTATGCCCTCTTCCTGGAGCAGTACACCGCCGTCCGCCTGGCCGAGGGGCGCGGCGCGCTCGGCCCCGACGAGCTGCGCTGCCTGCCCTGGGCGGCGCCCGAGGATCCGCTGGCCTGGCAGTGGTACATCCGCGCCATCAGCTTCGAGCACCTGGTCGACCGCGTCCTGCCGCTCGCCGGCGGCCGCCGCGTGCGGGTGCTGGACCTGGGCGCGGGCACGGGTTGGCTGTCCTACCGCCTGGCGCAGGAAGGCCACGCGCCGCTGGCGGTGGACCTCTCGCTCGATCCGCGCGACGGGCTGGGCGCGGCACGGCACTTCGATGGCGTGCTGGCGCGCCCCTTCCCGCGGGTCCGGGCGGAGTTCGACCGCCTGCCGCTGACGGATGGCGCGGCCGAGCTGGTGGTCTACAACGCGTCGTTTCATTACAGCCCGGACTACGCGGTGACCCTGGCCGAAGGCTTGCGCGTGCTGGCGCCGGGCGGGTGGCTGGTGATCATGGATTCGCCGCTGTACTTCGAGCGCGCCGCGGGCGAAGCGATGGTCGCCGCGCGCAAGGCGGACTACACTGCGCGCTACGGCTTCCCCTCCGATGCCCTCGGCAGCCGGGAGTTCCTGGTCCAGTCCGAGCTCGGCGCGCTCGGCCGCGCGCTGGGGCTGCGTTGGCGCGAGCTCGCTCCCCCCTACGGTCTGCGCTGGAACCTGCGCCGGCGCTGGCGCCGCCTGCGCACCGGCCGCGAGTCCGCGCGCTTCGTGCTACTGGTCGGCGAGCGCGAAGGGGATGGTGGGCACGCAAGCGTTGGCGCCGATCGCAGCAAGGGACGGGCATGACCAGCGCGCTCGATCCGCGGCCGCGATCGTCGGGCCAGGTCTCAGGGGAGCCCGGTGCCAGCTTGCCGGATCGCGTCACCCGGCTCCCGATCCTGATCCTCTACCCGCACAGCCGCTGCAACTGCCGCTGCCTGATGTGCGACATCTGGCGCGTGACAACGCGCGACGAGATCGATCCGGCCGCGGTCGCCGCCGAGGTCGAACGCTGGCGAGCGCTCGGGGTGCGGCGGGTCGTGCTCTCCGGCGGCGAGCCGCTGATGCACCGCGACCTGTGGGCGCTGGTCCGCCCACTGGCCGAGGCCGGCATCGGGATCACGCTGCTCTCGACCGGCCTCCTGCTCGCGCGCCACGCCGCGGGCATCGCCCGCTACGTCGACGATGTCGTGGTATCGCTGGATGGGCCGCGGGAAGTTCACGACGCGATCCGCCAGGTCCCGCGCGCCTTCGACCGGCTGGCCGAGGGAGTCGCGGCGGTGCGGGCGGCGGCGGAGGGGGGGCCGATCCGCGCGACACCCCCCCTCGCCCTCTCCGCCCGCTGCACCGTCCAGCGCGCCAACTGCGATCGGCTCCGGGCGACGGTCCGCGCGGCGCGCGCGCTGGGGCTGGATCGGGTGTCGTTCCTCGCGGTCGACGTGTCGTCCGAGGCCTTCAACCGGCCCGGTGGCTGGCCGGTGGGGCGGCGCCAGAGGGTGGCACCGGGGCTGGAGGACCTGCCGCGGCTGCGGGCGGAGCTGGATCGCCTGTTCGAGGAGCACGCGGCGGACTTCGCCTCCGGCTTCGTCGCCGAGTCGCCGGCGAAGCTCGAACGGCGGCTGTACGACTACTTCGCGGCGCTGGCCGGGCAGGGCGAGTTTCCGCCCGTGACCTGCAACGCGCCCTGGGTCAGCGCGGTGGTCGAGGCGAATGGGACGGTGCGGCCGTGCTTCTTCCACCGGGCGGTCGGGCACTGGGAGGGGGGTGACCTGGCGGCGGTGCTCAACGGTCCCGAGGCGGTCGCCTTCCGTGCCGGGCTGGACGTCGCGGCCGACCCGGTTTGCCGGCGCTGCGTGTGCAGTCTGAACTTGGCCGCTAGCTTGGTATAATCCCCACTACGATGATCGACAACAAGCCGGCACCGCTCGCGCTCAGCGAGACCGAGCTGGAGATCCTGCACCTGGTCGCGACCGGGGCCACCAACCGCGAGGTCGCGCGCGAGCGCAGCATCTCCGAGGCCACGGTCAAGAAGCACATGACCAACATCAACCAAAAGCTCGGCACCGGCAACCGCACCGAGGCGGTTCGCCGCGCGCTGGAGCTCGGGCTGGTCAGCGTCGAGACGCCGGCGGACAAGGCCGAGCCGGCCGAGGACGGCAAGGACGGCGCGCGCAAGGCCGACCTGGACGTCACCCGCCGGCTGGCCGAGGAGCTCGAGCGCAGTCGCCGGCGCTCGCGGCGGCTCGGGCGCAGCCTGGTGGTCGCCGCGCTGGTCCTGCTCGCCGTGGCGCTAGCCCTGGTCTACGCCGTGGCGAGCGACACGGTGATCAGCCAGAATCCGACCCCGCCGCCGCCGGCGCCGACGACCGCCTGGGAACCGATCTGGCTGCCGGGCGCGCGCCTGCCGACCGAGCGCAGCGGGCTGGCGCTGGTGGCGGTCGGCGGCACGGTCTACGCCATCGGCGGCGAGGACGCGAGCGGCGTGCTGTCGGACACCCTGCGCTACGAGCAGGGCCTGGTCGTCCAGTGGCAGAGGGAGCCGCCCAAGCCGACCGCGGTGACCGGCATCGCCGCGGTGGTGGTCGAGGATCGCATCGTCGTGCCGGGCGGCTGCACGGCGGACGGCAGGGCGACCGACGTGGTCGAGCTCTACGATCCGGTGGCGCGCCGCTGGTCGACCGCCGCGCCCTTGCCCAAGCCGGTCTGCGGCTACGGGCTGGTGGCGCTGGAAGGCCGGGTCTACCTCTTCGGCGGCAGGGCGGGGGACGACGTGGCGACCGCGTCCAACGAGGTGTGGACCTTCCGGCCGGGCGACGCGGCCTGGCAGCCGGTGGCGCCGGAGGACCGCATGCCCCAGCCGCGCGCCGACCTGGCGGCCACGACGATCGAGAAGGACGTGCACCTCTTGGGCGGGCGCGACCGCAGCGGCCAGCTCTGGCCGGACCACTGGATCTACCGGCCCTTCGGCTCGTCGAAATGGGACACGTCCGGCGGCACGGCGCTGCCCGAGGGCCGGGCCGGGCTGGCGGCGGCGGGGATCGTGCGGCCGGGCATCCCGCAGGCGCAGCGCTGGATCTACGTCATCGGCGGCGGCTGGGACGCCAACGCGGAGCCGGGCGCGCTGCTCCTGCAGGTCGGCGCCGGGGACGGCTGGCAGCCATCGGTGGACCTGGGCGGCCCCGTGGCGGGCACGACGCCCGAGCGCGGCGCCTCGCTGACCGTGCGCTTCGCCGGCGGCCAGTTCGTTCTCGCCGGCGGCCAAACCGCCGACGGGCGGCGGCTCAAGACCACGCATTTGCTCAACGTGAACCAGCCGAACTTCCTGGTGCCGGGGGGGCCGTGACGGAGTAGCTCACGATGTGTCGGGGGCCTCGAAGCACGTCCATGTCAAGTTCGACAACCGAACCGGCCCAAGATATCTGAAGTTCCCCGCCCGAGCGCCCGTCACACCCCTGACCTCCCGTTCGTCTCGGAATCGAGCGCCGGGTGATACTTCCGGGTTATGCTTGCGATGAGGAGGCTGTCGCGCGATGAGAACGCTGTCCAGATCAGCCAGGCGGTGGGTGGCGGGCGCGGTGGTGGCCGCCGTGGCCTTGGTGCTGGCCGGGCTGCTGCGGTCGGTGCCCGCTGCGCCGGCGATCGACTTCGACGCGGCCTGCGCGGCGGGTGAGCCTTATCTCGTCACGACCTGCCTGGACGGGATCGCCGGGTTGGACCGCGGGCTCAGCCGCGCATACGACGAGCGCGCCGCAGCGGTGGTGCTCTTCTCCGATACCCCGAACAACCGCCCGCACTACACCCTGGCCACGCTGGGGAACGTCGGCGCGATCTGGGGGCTGGCCTACCGCCGGGCGGATCGGTCGGTCTACGCCGCCGCCTTCCTCAAACGGCACCTGCCCTTCGGTCCGGGCGGGCCGGGGGCGATCTACCGGATCGACCTGGCGACCGGCGAGGTCGGCGAGCTGGTCCGCGTGCCCGATGCCGGCGCGGACCCCCACCAGGGTCCGACGCAGCGCGACGCGGCGGCCGGCGCGCTGGCCGGCAAGCTCGGCCTGGGCGACATCGACCTGAGCGACGACGAGTCCGAGCTGTTCGCGATGAACCTGGGCGACCGGCGGATCTACCGCTTCGCGCTGCCCGGCGGCGCGCCGCTGGGCAGCTTCGCGCACGGGGCCGCGGGCGAGGCCTGGGCGGCGGACGCGCGGCCCTTCGGCTTGGCCTACCGCGACGGCTTCGTCTACCACGGCGTGGTCCACACCGCCGAGAGCACGCAAAAGCGCGAGGACCTGCGCGCCGAGGTCTACCGCTCGCGGCCGGACGGCTCGGCCATGGCGCGGGTGGCCGACCTGGCGTTGGATTATCCGCGCGGCACGCTCCAGTACTTCGGCCGAGACCGCGAGTCGGTCGACTGGAACCCCTGGCGCTCGAACTTGCCACCGCCGAGCCGCGACCGCGGCGTTCCGGTCACCGTCTATCCTGCGCCCGTCGCCAGCGACCTGGTGTTCGACCATGCGGGCAACCTGGTGCTCGGCTTGCACGACCGCAGCGCCGACGCCGGCCCCGGCTGGGTGCGGCTGGACCCGGGGGAAAGGCCGCTCGACTTCCTCGTCTTCCCCGCCGGCGACATCCTGCGCGGGCTGGCGACCGGCGACACCTGGCGCCTCGAGGCGGCGCCGGAGTTCTACGACGACGACGAGGCGTACACCGACGAGCCCAGCCACGGCGGCCTGGCGCGCCTAGACCATGTTGACGCCGTGGTCGCCGGCACGTTCGGTGCCGAATCAGGCTTCTTTCCGGGAGCCCTGTGGTACGACAACCCGACCGGCGCCAAAGTCGGCCGCGAGCAAGCCTGCGATCCCGCGGTGCTCCGGCCCTATCGCTCGGCGCAGGCGCCACTCGGCGCGCCGGCCTTCGCCCACGACGGCGAGTTCCCACCCGGCACGGTAGATTTCCACGGGCCCCAGACGCTCGGCGACGTCGAGCTGCTCTGCCGTCCGGCCGCCGCGCCCAGCCCGTCTCCCACGCCCGTGGACACGGCGACGGGGACCTCGACCGCCACCCTCGTCCCGACCTCCACCCTGACCCGAACGCCGCCCGCCACTTCCCCCTCGTCGACTCCCGCGGCGACCGCCACGCCGACCGCGACGTCCACCGCCAGGCTAACGGCGACGCCCGCCCCGGCGCGGGTCTACCTGCCGATCGCGATCCACGATCCCGCCTGCCGGCCCGGATTCCAACATGCCGACGTGGTGCTGGTGATCGACGCCTCGACCAGCATGGCCGAGCCGACCCGCGCCGGGCGCAGCAAGCTGGACGCGGCGCGCGAGGCGGCGGCGCAGTTCGTGGGCGCATTGGACCTGGCCGGCGGGGACCAGGCGGCGGTGGTCGCGTTCAACGCCGAG
>CAZCJG010000205.1:0-8688 GCA_964498575.1 uncultured Anaerolineales bacterium
AGGATGCGTTCGTAGTCCACGCCCGCGAAGACCACGCTGCCGGCGTCCAGGTGCGGCTCGTACTCCTCGCGCTCCTCGATCGTCACCTTGTGCGCGTCCAGGTCCGCGTAGCTCGCGAAGCGCTGCACCGCCTGCGCCGCCAGGTCGCCGTAAGGCATGGGATGGCGGACCACCGCGACACGCTGACCGAGCTCGCGTAGGGCGGCAACAACGGCGCGCGTGGTCTGGCTCTTGCCCGCCCCGGTGCGCACGGCGGTGACCGCGACGACGGGCCGCGTCGACTCGATCATCGTCGCGTCCGGCCCCAGCAGCCGGAAATCCGCCCCCGCCGCCAGCGCCACCGAGGCGCGGTCCATCACATGGGCGTGGCTGACGTCGCTGTAGGCGAAGACCACCTGGTCGACGTCCAGCTCGGTGATCATCCGGGCCAGCTCGGTCTCGGCGTGGATCGGGATGCCTTCGGGATAGCCCGGGCCGGCCAGCTCGGACGGATAGCGCCGGCCGGCGATGTCGGGGATCTGCGTGGCGGTGAAGGCGACGACTTCGAAGCGGCTGTCGCCCCGGAAGGCGGTGTTGAAGTTGTGGAAGTCGCGCCCGGCGGCGCCCATGATCAGGACGCGGGTGGGTTGGGGCGGGGTGGCGGATGTCACGCGGTCGGTCTCCTTGGATGCAGGATGGGGCGGCGGGTCGATGGCGCTGCCCGTGGATCGAGCGGGCACCCCTATCGTATCACATCCGGGCGACGCGCGCCCTTTGTGCGTAGGGGGCGGCCCTTGTGGCTGCCCTGCCCCCACAACCGCGACGTCGCGCCGCCGCCCCGTCAGAACACCCGCGCCAACACGCCCCCCAGCTCGTACATGATGTACATCGGCACCGCGACCATGAACATCGTGAAGGGATCGGGCGTCGGGGTCAGGATGGCGGCCAGAACGGCGATGATCAGGATCGCGTGGCGCCGGTAGCGCTTCATCGTCGCGGGCGTGAGCAGGCCGATCTTGGAGAGCAGGAAGACGACCAGCGGGGTCTCGAAGGCCAGGCCGACCACCAGCAGGAGGTTGGTCAAGAAGGAGACGTAGGTGCTGATCCGCAGGCAGGTCAGGAAGATGCCGTCCTCGTCGGGCTGGCCCGAGCCGATCTGCGACAGGTCGGTCGTCCCGCCGAGGAAGCCGACCAGGAAGCCGATGGTCCGCGGCAGCACCATGGTGTAGCCGAAGAGCATCCCGAGCGCGAAGAGCAGGCCGGCGCCGGGCAGGAGCAGGAGAAAATAGCGCCGCTCGTGGCGGTGCAGCGCCGGCATGACGAAGGCGACGATCTGGTACAGGATCACCGGCGTGGCGAAGACCAGGCCGAGGATCAGGGCGATGCGGAACCACGTGGTCAGCTTCTCCAGGGGCTCGATCGCCTGGAAGCAGCAGCCCGAGCCGCAGATCCGCATCAGCCCGAACATCACCGGCTCCGCGAAGGCCAGGCTGAGGATCATGCCGGCCAAGAGCGCGGCGACGCTGTAGATCAGGCGCGTGCGCAGCTCGCGCAAGTGCTCCATCAGCGGCATCGCCGGCAACGCGGCCGGCGCGGGCGACGGCGCGGGCGAGGTCGCGGACACCGGCAGGTTCAGCACCTCGCGCTCGGTGCTGGACCACTCGCCGCCCCGCGACCCGGTCTCGCCCCGCGAGGCAGGCGGCTCAGGCGGTGCGGCGCCCTCCCCCGGCTCGGCACCTGCCTCCGGCTCGACACCCTCCGCCGGGTCGGCGCCCTCCATCGGGACATCCGGCGGCATCGGATCGGCGTCCGGCGCGGGGGGGTCGCCGGCCTCGATCGGGTCCGTCATCCGCCGCCCGATTCCAGGTCGAACGGCGCGATGCGCCGCGCTAGCATGTCAACGTCGATCGGCTCGGCCAGCTCGGGCGACGCAGGCGAATCGACCACCTCCAAACCGCCCGCGGATTCGTCCGTGCCGGCCTGGGGAGCGGAGGTGTCGGGGGTGGACCCGGCGGGCGCGGCGTCGGTGGCGTCGGTGCTGGCGATCGATCCGGCTGCCGTGGCTGCGCTACCCGTCCCGCCCCCCGGCGTCCCGCGCGCCGCGTCGGCCGCGGAGCTTACCGCCGCGCCGATCTCGCGCACGCCCGCGCCGCCGACGACCGCGCTGACCGCGCGCGAGGTGTCCTGCACCACGCGCCGGGCGGCCTCGCCGGCGGCGCGGATCTCCTCGGTCGAGGTGCCGGCCTCGCGGGCGGCGCTCTCGAACTCGCGCGTGATCTCCGAGGTCGCCGCCTGGCTGGCCTTGCGGACCTCGCGGATCAGCTTGCCGGCCTGCACGGCGATCTCGGGCAAGCGGTCCGGGCCGAACAGGATCAGGGCCAGCACCACGAGCAAGACCAGCTCCCAGCCGTTGATGTTGAAAGGCATGGTGAACCTCGTCGATCGCAATCGGAGCGCCGGCCGAGCCTAGCGCCCCGCCTCGGGAACGCGCAAGGTCATGGACTAGCCCGCGTCGATCGCGTCCAGGAAGGCGCGCAGCGCCGCGTTGTAGGCGCCCGGCTCTTCGAGGTTGGCCAGGTGCCCGGCGCCGGGCACGACCGCGTGGCGCGCGCCGGCGATCGCCGTGGCCATCGCCTCGGAGTCGGCGGCCGGGATGATCGCGTCGGCCGCGCCCGAGACGATCAGGGTAGGGACGTCGATCGTCGCCAGGTCCGCCGTCGAGTCCGGCCGCGCCGCCATCGCCTTGAGCGCGGCGACCGAGCCCGCGGGCGGCTGGCGCAGGATCATGGCTTCGACCGTGGCACGGACCTCCGCCGGCGCCTCGGGCGATAGCAGCTTGGGCAGCATCCCGCCGGATAGGACGCCCATCCCGTCCTTTTCGACCGCCATCGCCGTCTGATAGCGCCCTGCCCGACCGGCCTCGCTGTCGGCGCCGGCGCGGGTGCAGGTGAGGACCAGGCCGCCGACCCGCGCCCGATGCCGCCGCCAAAAGGCGAAGGCGGTATAGCCGCCCATCGACAGCCCGTCGACCACCGCGCGCTCGATGCCGAGGTGGTCGAGCAGCGCCGCCAGGTCGTCCGCGTGCGCGTCCAGCGATTCGTGGCCGGCGGGCGACGACGCGCCGAAACCCGCCAGGTCCGGCACGACCACCCGGCGCTGGCCGGAGAAGGCGGCGATCTGCGGTTCCCACAGCTTGTGGTCCAGCGGGAAGCCGTGGACGAGGAGCAGCGGCAGCCGGTCCCCGTGGTCGGTATAGGCGATCTCATGGTCGTGCAACGTCAGGCGATGCATGGGTGCTCCTTAGTGGGTGTGTGAAGGGTCTGTGGTGGTCGGTGGATGTGGGCTTGCGCCTGGTCGGAAGGCTATGCCAGGGGTCGTCGCGTCAGTGGCGGATGCCGCCGGCGGTGGTGATCGCCCGCATCACCAGGCCCCACAGGAAGAACGAGCCGGCGGCGAAAAGGATCGACTCCAGGCGCGCGGTGGTCTGCCGGGTGGGCGTTTCGCGGGTGTAGGTGAAGATGAAGGGCCAGATCAAGACGGCCAGCACGCCGTACAGGATGTGCACCCAGCGCAGGGTCTGCATCCCCAGGCTGATGAGCAGGATCAAGCCGAGGGCGGACTGCGCGGCGAGCAGCAGCTCGCCGACCACGATCGCGCCCATGTAGTTGCCGCCCGGCCCGCGGCCGCGCAGGAAGAGGCCGAGCGCCCACAGGCCCATGACGAAGGTGAAGATCGCCGCGGCGACCGACAGCCGGGCGTGGATCAGGATCAGGCTCACGCCAGCTCCCCCGGCAGCGCGTCCAGGAAGGCGATAATCGTCTCGATCCCGCGGAAATACTGGTCCACACGGAACTTCTCGTTCGGCGCGTGCAGGTTGTCATCCGGCAGCCCGAAGCCCAGCATCACCGACTGCAAGCCCAGCAGCGAGCCGAGCAATGCCACCACCGGGATCGTCCCGCCCTCGCGCGCGAAGACCGGCGCGCGGCCGTAGACGTCCGAGTAGGCGCGGACCGCGGCGCGGATCGCGGGGTGCCCGCGGTCGATCAAGGCCGGCTGGCCGCCGTGCAGGTTGGTCACGGTGACGTGGACACCCGGCGGCGCGATCCGCCGCATGTGCTCGCCGAAAAGCACGGCGATCTCGTCCGGGTCCTGGTCCGCCACCAGCCGCATGCTGATCTTGGCGTGCGCCTTGGCCGGCAGCACGGTCTTGGCGCCCGGGCCGGTCCAGCCGGACCACAGCCCGTTGACGTCCAGCGTCGGCCGCGCGCCCATCCGCTCGACCACCGAGTAGCCGGCCTCGCCCCAGTCGCCGGCCGCGCCGACGGCATCCCGAAATCCACCCACGTCGAAGGGCAGCCGCGCCAGCTCGGCGCGCTCGGCATCGTCCAGCGGGCGGACGCGATCGTAGAAGCCGGGGATGGTGACGCGGCCCTCGGCGTCGTGCAGGCCGGCGATCATCGCGGCCAGGGCATTGGCGGGATTGCGCACCGCGCCGCCGTAGTGGCCGGAGTGCAGGTCGCGGTTGGGGCCGGTCACCTCGACTTCCAGGTAGGCCAGGCCGCGCAGGCCGTAGATGATGCTCGGCTGGTCCGCGGCCACCATCGCGGTGTCGCTGATCACCGCCACGTCGGCGCCCAGCTCGGCCGCGTGCTCGCGGAACCAGGCCTCGAGGTTGGGGCTGCCGATCTCCTCCTCGCCCTCGAAGACGTACTTGAGGTTGACCGGCGGCGCCGCCCCGGCGGCGGTGTAGGCCGCCAGCGCCTCGACGTGGGCCAAGGACTGCCCCTTGTCGTCCGAAGCGCCGCGGGCGTAGATCACCCCGTCGCGGATCGCCGGCTCGAAGGGCGGCGTGTCCCACAGCTCCAGCGGGTCCGGCGGCTGCACGTCGTAGTGGCCATAGACCAGCACCGTCGGCGCACGGGGCGCCGCCAGCCGCTCGCCGTAGACCACGGGATGGCGCGCGGTCGGGTCGATGCGCACGCCCGTGGCACCGGCGGCGCGCAGGCGGTCCGCCAGCCACCCGGCGGCGCGCCGGACGTCGCCGGCATGGGCGGGATCCGTGCTGACGCTGGGGATGCGAAGAAGATCGAGAAGGCGCGCGAGCGCGGCATCCTGGCCCGCGCGGGCATGTTCGGTCGGGGTCATCGGGGCCTCCGTGCTGGGTTCGGGCGGGAGTATAGCACGGGTGCGGGGTGGAAGCGGGAGGCGAAACCGGCGGGAGGCGAGATCGTGGGAACCGGGCTGGGGCGGTGGGTGACTATCATGGGGGGGGCGACCCCCTCCCGGCTAAGCGCGCGCCTGCGATAAACTGAGTATGGGAGGATAATCCCGCGCGCGCTGAGCCTGCCCTCCCCCGCTCGCGGGAGAGGGCATTCACGTGACGTCGAACGTCTGGCATGAAAGATTGCGCTTGATGATCGAATGCCGCGCCGTTTCGTCCCCCAGCGAGTGAATCCCCTCTCCCGCTTGCGGGGGAGGGGGCCAAAGCCCGCGCAAACAAGGAGGAACCCCATGCTCACGCGACAATCGATCGCCATCCTGACCGCCACCGCGACGCTGGCGGCCGGTCTGGTGGCGGACAGGCCGGCCCATGCCCAGGCCACGCCTCGCTTCCAGGTGACGCTTGAGACGAACATCGTTACCCTGAAAGGAGCCGCGAGCGGGCGGGCCGACATCGAGATCCGCCGCTCGGGCACCCTGGCGGCAACCGGCCTCGGCTTGATCGACGCGAGCCGACCAGACGAGCTCAACTATGTGCTGCTGTGGCGCGGCGAGCCGGCCCGCGTGCAGAGCGGCGACGTCATCCGCTATCTGGGCGCCGCTCCGACCGTCGACGTGGTCGTGCCAGAGCTCCGCGCGGACGTCGACGAGGTCGGAGGGCGGGTTGTCGGCGTCGGTCCAGCCGACAGCGGGCTGCGCGTCCAGGCCGCTTACCACACCGCGGCGGGCGGGCGCGACAACTGGAGTTCTCTCGACACGTTGGTCCGCACCGGTCCCGAGGGTCGCTTCGAGCTCGCCTTGCCGGATGCGGACTTGGCCCCCGGCGACAGCGGGGAGGTGACCTGGGAAGACAAGGCGGGCCATGCTTTCAGCGCGCCGTTCGCTGTCTTTCAAGGAGAGGTCAAGCTCGGGCAGGCGCGGATCACGCTGGACTCGGCGCTTGGTCTGGAAGCTCGAATCGAGCAGGCCGGTGGGGACGGCACCGCGCTGCCGGAGATCGATCTGCGCACAGGTGGAGCGATGGACGCGGCCCGGCGCTGGTCCACAGATGTCTACCTCGCGCAAGCCGCCGCGGCGGGCGACACGATCGCGGTGACGCGCGAGCGGCCGCTGCTCGGCCGAACCGGCGTCCACACGGTCCGCGTGCCGGCGCTGGCGCTTCAGATCATCCCGCAGACCGACAGCGTGACCGGCCAGGTGCCGCCGAGCGTGCCGGTGGCGGTTACCCTCAAGGCGCCGGATGGGGCGACGTACCGGCAACAGGTCGTCAGCGCGGCGGACGGGCGGCTACGCGCGGACTTCGCGGGGACCGCCGACATCGATCGCGGCTGGCGGGCGGAGATCGCCGTCGACCTCGACGGCGGCTGGTCCGTTCGCACCGAGGCGCTGGTCGGGCGGCTGAACGTCGACGTGGACGTCGGGACCGTGTGGGGCGACGTCAACCCCCGCGCCGAGGTCAGCGTCATCGCCTACGATGCGCGCGGCGCCGAGATCTATCGCTGGGAGGCCATGGCGGATTCCGACGGGCGCTTCTTCGTCGACCTGATCACGCGCGGCGGCCGGATCGAGGCCGACGTGCTCGTGCTCACGCCGGGGATGACCATCGGGGTCGACCTGGCCAGGAGCGGCGACCCGACCTTGCTGGAGATCCCGGTGCTCAGCGCGCATGCGGACATCGATCGCGAGCTGGTCTCCGGGGTCGCGCCGGCCGGCCTGCGCGTGCGGGCGGACGTCTGGAGCGGCAGCGGCGTCGTCGCACGCTCGGCGGAGGTCGCGGTCGCCGACGATGGCGGCTTCGAGGCATCGCTGGCCGGCATCTACGATCTCGAGCCCGCGGTCGAGGGGCGGTTGACGGCGATCCGCCCCGACGGGCACCAGCTCAGCTTGACCTGGGTCGCGCCGCGCACGCGCCTGGAGCTGGACGCCGGCAGGTTGTGGGTCGAAGCGCCGACGAACCGCACCGGGATGGCGCGCCTGTTGGACCCAGCCGGCACCGAGCGCGCTACCGCGAGCCTGTTCACCAGCCGGGAGACCGTCGGCAGCCGGCGCCGCTCGGCGGTGGAGACCTTCGAGGATCGCTTCGGCCGCCCAGTCTTGCCCGCGCCCGGTGACAGAGTGGAAGGCTGGATCGGCGACGAGCGCTTCGAGTTCGGCGTTCCCCGGTTGGAAGCCGTCGTGCACCTCGCCGCCGACCGCGTGGCCGGCAGCACCGACGCGCCCGAAGGCACGCCGCTATCTCTGACCGCCACCGACGGGGTCGGCGCGAGCACGTCGCGCTCGGCGCTGGTGCCCGCGGGCGGCGGCTTCGATTTCGACCTGACGCAGGCGGAAGGGAGTCAGGGTCCGCTGGATCTGCGCTACAACACGCGGATCAGCCTGCTGCTGGATCGGCGCGCCGCCCGCTTCTCACGGCGCACCGCGGTGCCGGGGCTGGTGCTGGACCTGGCGGGTGCCCGCCTGAGCGGCACGCTCGCGCCCTCCGTGGTCGGGATGGCGAGCTGGCGGCGGGCGGGCGGGACCTTGGCGGCGGTGGCGGTTCAGGCCGACGCCGCCGGAGCCTTCACCGCCGACCTGCGCCATCCCGACGGGCGCCGCTTCGACCTCCAGCCGGGCGACGAGATCGCCGTCGACGGCGCCGGCCTCGGTTCGGACGGGCCCGTGCGGCTCACCGTGCCGCTCGTGGACCTGGCCTTCGACCGGGCGGCCAACGGCCTGCGCGGGCGGGTCGGCCGGCGTCCGGGCGACCGCTTCCGGCTGACGACCGAGCGACTGCAAGGCCTGCCCGACGTCGAGAACAACGGGCGCTGGGACGAGAAGCTGACCTGGCAGGATGCCGAGCGCTTCGCCATCGACTTCGACGAGCACCCGGTCCGCAACCCCATCTCCGGGCAGGAGCAGGTCTTCACCGCGGTCACCGGCGCGGTAGCGCGGGCCACGCTCGACCTGCCGGACGGCCATCGCGTGCTCCTCTCGCGCGTGCTCCCCATGCTCCACATCCAGCACGGCGGCGACACGGTCTGCGGCCAGGCCGATCCCGACAGCGTGATCGACCTGCGGCTGGTCGATCCGGCGGGCGGGGCGCTGGCATCCGCGCGGACCCTCGCCGCGCCGGACGGTAAGTTCGCCGCCCGTTTGAACGCTTCGGCCGGCGCTCCCGCGCTGCGGGAAGGCCTGCGCCTCGAAGGTGAGCTGGGGAGCGAGCCGCTGGCCCTCACGCTGCCGCCGATGGCTGTCGCCTTCGATTGGGCGAGCTACCGCCTCCGCTTGCTCGGCCTGCCCCAGCACCTCTATCGCGTGCGCTATCCCGCGCTCTTCGACTGCTGGGGCGGGTCGACCGATGCGCTGCGGGCCCTGCCGGGCGTTTACATCTCGACGGCCGAGCGGACGACCGACGCCGGCGGTGAGCTGACCTACGACGCTTCCTCGTTGTACGCGCTCGGCGCCTCGCCCGCCCAGGGAATCGCGGTCGAAACCACTGATCCCAGCCTG
>CAZCJG010000206.1:0-8674 GCA_964498575.1 uncultured Anaerolineales bacterium
GCTCTCGACCAGCGCGCCCATGTCGCCGCGGAAGCCGTTGATGCGCGCGCCCCAGGCGACGTTCTCGAAGATGCTCTTGGGGAAGGGGTTGGGCTTCTGGAAGACCATGCCGATGTGGCGACGGAGCTGCACCGGGTCGACCTCGGCGTCGTAGATGTTGCGCCCGTGGTAGAGCACCTCGCCGTCGCAGTGGGCGCCGGCGACCAGGTCGTTCATCCGGTTGAGCGCCCTCAGCATCGTGCTCTTGCCGCAGCCCGAGGGGCCGATCAGGGCGGTGATCTGGTTGCGCACGATGGGCATCGTCACGCTGTCGACCGCCCGGAACGCGCCGTAGAACACCGACAGCGCGCGCGCCTCCATCGCGTTCGCCGCGCCGTTGCCGTGCGGCGCGGTGGAGGGTGCCGTGGCCGCCTGGGGCGCTGTGGCCGCCTGGGGCGCCGGGACCCCGTCGAGCTCGTCGGCGAGCGTCGGCTCGACCTTGCCGTTCCGGTTGTGCTTGGTTTTGAGGGACAGCATCGTTAGTACCTCACGCTGTAACGGTTGCGCAAATAGATCGCGGTCGCGTTGAGCGACAGGAGGAGGAGCATCAGGACGATGATCGCCGCCGCCGCGATGTTGCGGAACTCCGCCTGGGGCCGGCTCGTCCACTGGTAGATCTGGATCGGCAGCGTGGTGAACTTGGAGAAGGGACCGCTGGGATCGGTGACGATGTAGGTCGAGGCGCCGATCACCACCAGCGGCGCGGTCTCGCCGATGGCGCGCGAGATCGACAGGATCGTGCCGGTGAGGATGCCGGGCAGCGCCGCCGGCAGCACGTGGTGCCACGTGGTCTGCCACTTGGTCGCGCCCAGCCCGTAGCTCGCCTGGCGCAGCGAGCCGGGCACGGCGCGGATGGCCTCCTGGGCGTTGATGATGACCAGCGGCAGGACCAGGATCGCCAGGGTCAGGCCGGCGGCCAGGATCGTGCGCCCGTTGGCGCTGGCCGTCGAGTCGACCAGGCCGAAGGCCGCGCCGCTGGTCAGCGGCTCCAGCGCGCGGACGAAGATCGCGAGGCCGAGCATCCCGTAGATGATCGACGGCACCCCGGCCAGGTTGTTGATGTTGGTCTGGATGATGCGGTTGAGGCGGCTGGCCTGCGACGCGTACTCTTCGAGGTAGACCGCCGCGCCGACGCCGACCGAGAAGGCGACCAGGATCGTGATCAGGATCGTCCACAAGGACCCGAGGATGGCGGTGCGCACCCCGGCCAGCTCGGCGTTGGGGTCCTGTGGCGCCACGATGAAGCGCGAGGTCAACCACGTGCGGAACTCGAGGCTGGCCTCGGGATGGTCCTTGGCCACCTCGGCGCGGATCTCGGCGCGCCTCAGGATCGAGTCGGTCAGGGTCCAGCTCTCCACCACCTTAGGCTGGAGCACGCGTTCGACGACCAGGCCGTAGAGCGCGGCCTGCGAGCGCTGGGCCAGCGGGCTCTCGCCGTCCATCCGCCGCAAGGCGCCGGCGGCCACGTTGGCTTGCAGGATGGCGAGCAGCGCCTCCGGCGGGAGATCCGCTACCGGCACGCCGCCGGAGGCCAGGGTGGCGGGATCGACCTTGTTCTCGATCGCCACGTAGCCGAACGAGGTGTCGACGATGTTGTACAGCAGGGCGGCCAGCGCCACGATGCCGATCAGGGTCGAAAGAAGGAACAGGGCGAGCCAGGCACGGCCGACGTGGTGGCGGCGCTTGGCGTTGTCGACGAAGGTCCCGCCGGCCTCGTCGCCGGCGCCGCTCCCGGATATTCCGCCGCCCATGCTCCCGGCGATGCCGCTGCCGGCCACGGTCGGCAGGCGGGCGCTCATTCGTAGACCTCGCGGAAGCGCGCGACGATGCGCCGGCTGAGGATGTTGAGGGCCAGGGTGATCAGGAACAGCACGAAGGCGATGGCGAAGATGCTGTCGTAGTCGATCGAGTTGTAGCTCAGGTCGCCGCCGCTGATGCGCACGATGTGGCCGGTCATCGTCTCAGCCGCCTCGAAGGGGTTGGCGGTCAAGCTGGGCTTGGCGCCGGCGGCGATGGCGACGACCATCGTCTCGCCCAGCGCGCGCGAGATCGCGACGATGAAGGCGGCGGTGATGCCGGACAGCGCGGCCGGGACGACCACGCGCAGCGCGGTCTCCAGCCGGGTCGCGCCCAGGCCGAACGACGCCTCGCGCAGCGCGCGCGGGACGGCGTGCAGCGCGTCCTCGCTCATCGAGGCGACCAGCGGGATCACCAGGATGCCGATGACGATGCCGGCCGAGGCGGTGTTGTAGATCTGCACCACGTCGGCGCCCAAGACGCCGCGCAGGATCGGGGTGATCATGGTCAGCGCGAAGTAGCCGTAGACGACGGTGGGGACGCCGGCCAACACCTCCATCGTCGGCTTGAGGATGCCGCGGGCGCGGGGCGAGGCGTACTCGGACATGTAGATCGCCACGCACAGGCCGACCGGCAGGGCGACCACCATGCCGATGGCGGTCGTCATCAGGGTCGCGCCGATGAGCGGCCAGATGCCGTAGGCGCCGATCGACGGCTGCCACTGCGTGCCGCCGAGGAACTTGCCCAGGGTGACGCCCTCGTACTGGAAGAAGAGCAGCGTCTCGCGCCCGAGCACGACGACGATGCCCAGCGTCGTCAGGATCGAGACCGCGCCGCAGGCCAAAAGGCAGGCCTCGATCAGGCGCTCGCCCCAGTGCCGGCGGCGCCGCAAGCTGAGCGGCGCCTCCGCCGGCATGCTCGTCGTTTCCAAGCCCGCCCCCATCGTCGTAATCGTCATGACCCCCACCGCGAGGAAAAGTTGAACTACGCCTGCCCTCCGCGCCGCGGGGGCGACCCGCAGGCCGCCCCCGCGATCATCGGAGAGAGGGAAGATTCGTCCTTGCCGGCCGGCCGCCCTACTGGCCTGCCGCGTCCAGGAAGGCCTGCTTGGCCTGGTCCAGATTTTCGCCGCTGGCCGGGAAGTAGCCGACGTCGCCGATGACGTCGTTGACATTGCTCAAGTAGTAGCTGATGAAGGCCGCCACCTGCGGCTTCTCCTGCATGATCTTGGCCGTCGAGTAGAGGAACAGCGGCCGCGACAGCGGGTAGCTGCCGTCCTCGGCGGTGGTGAAGGACGGTTCGACGCCTTCGATCGGCACCGCGCGCAGCTTGTCCTCGTTCTCCTGGTAGTAGGCGTAGCCGAAGTAGCCGATCGCGTTCGGGCTGCCCATCACGCCCTGGGCCAGGACGTTGTCGTCCTCGGACATCTGCGGGTTGGCGCCGACGATCTTGGTCTCGTCCTTCTCGAACACCACCTCGACGAAGTAGTCGAAGGTCCCGCTGTCGGTGCCCGGGCTGAAGAGCTGGATTTCCTCGGCCGGCCAGGCCGGGTTGACGTCGGCCCAGGTCTTGGCCTCGCCCGAGTAGATCTTGGCCAGGTCGGCCAGCGTCAGGGTGTCGACGAAGGTATTGTCGCGGCTGACCACCACCGCCAGCGCGTCGGTGCCGATGCGGAACTCGATCGGCTCGCGGTCGATCGCCTGGCACAGCGCGGTCTCCTCCGCCTTGATCGCCCGGCTGGCGTTGGCGATGTCGGTCTCGCCGCTCTTGCAGAAGCGCTCGAAGCCGGCGCCGGTGCCGATCGAGTCGATCGTCACCTGCCCGGCGTAGCCCTCATCCTTGAACTTCGCGGCGATGGCTTCGGACAGCGGGAAGACCGTCGAGCTGCCCGCGCTCACGATGTCGCCGGTCACCGCCGCGGCATCGACCGCGGGCAGGCTGACGCTGCCGGCGTCCATCTCCACCGCCGCCTCGGTCGGTGCCTCGGTCGGCATCTCCGCGGTGGGTATCGCGGCCGGCTCGGCCGTCGGCTCCGGCGGCGCGGCGGTCGGCTCGCCGCCGCAGCCGGCGATCAGGAAGGCGACGAGCACGCCGCCCAACAAGGTCACTTTGCGCATGTGTGGTTCTCCTCCACGCGAGAATCGGATGTCGATCTCCGGCCCGAGGCGTTTGCCGCGGGTCGCGCGATCACAGGGTTCAGCATAGCCGCGCTCGCTTTACGTGGGGTCAAGGTTGGTTTAAGGGGGAGGCAAGGTTGTGTGAAGAATATTTAATGCCCGAGGCAGAGGACATCGACATGGACAAGGCAACCATGAGCCGTGGAATGGCCCCTCCAAGCGAAAGGGGCGGTTGGGATCACCCCACCCGCCCCTCGCGCGCCTGCCGAGTGTTCAGGACAGGCGCCTGTGACCGCAGCCTCGGCTACGGGCAGCCGCACTTGTATTGCACCGGGTTGTACAGCGGGTGGTAGCTCTTGCCCCAGTCCAGCAGGCTGAGCCAGACGCGCAGGGTGTTGAACGCGCTGGGCGGCAGGTTGGGGTTGCAGGCCTGGCCCCAGCCGGCGATCGAGGTCGGATTGGCCAGGGCGCCGGCGATCACCGCCGGCGGCACCTTGTTTTCGAGGCCCGCGCACTTGTTCGCCTGCGGGTCCGGCGGCGGGAGCGTGGCCTGCACGCGCGTCGCCGTCGGTGTGACGTTGGGGTTCGGCGTGTTGGTCGGCCCGGTCTGAGGAGTCGGGGTCGGGGTCGGCGCGCCCGGGCGGAAGGGCGCGAAGACGTCGAGCTCCTCGCAGGCGGCGCCGGTGACGTCGGGATAGATCGCCCAGACGTCCTGGTAGGCGTCGATGTCGTTGCGCCCGCCGAGGGCGAACATACGCTTGTTAACGGGGTCCCAGGCGCCGGGGAAGAGGCGCCGGCCCATCACGCCCTTGGTGTTGTCCTTGGCCAGCCGCTCCCAGGTCAGCTTCGCGTTGGCGTCGCCGAGCTGGGCCAGGTTGACCCGCCAGGCGCCGGTCGAGTGGCTGGCGCCGTCGGGGACGCTGGACTGGGCGCGGCCCATCCAGGAGTAAAAGGTCTTGGTCCCCGCGTCGTAGGCGCATGCCCCCTCGCGCCGGCCGCCGAGGTAGGGGGCGGTGGGGTTGTTCGTGTCCTTGACCAGGTTGGTGAAGCGGCTGGAGATGTTCACCCAGGTGCCGTTGGTCGGGCTGCTCTTGAAGTCCAGCCACCAGACCTCGGCGTAGGTCGTGGCCGGTACCCGCTCGGGCGCGCCTTCCTGGCCGCCGAGCACGAAGATGCCGTCGACGCCGGCGTCCTGGTCGTGGACGTAGGCGGCACAGGTGCCGAAGCGGCGGGGCCTCCGGCCGCGCCATCGCCGGCTTGCGCGCACGCGGCCAGCGACAGGACCAGCAGCCCGATCCCGGCAACGCCGCGGGCTGCAAGACAGAGCGACCGGATGGCGGATGGCGGGTGCGGCGGGTGGTGCAACATTGGGTTCAACCGGTGGTACAACAGCTTGTGCATGATCTTCTCCTCGCATACAGTCGGTGGTTCATCAGGCGATGGCCCAGCTCCGTCGTCGGGCGATATCGCTTTGTGAAATACCTACGCGCAGCACCACAGGTTCATTGGGTCGGGGGGATAACTCGCTCGATGCGAGGTCGCCGACCCGCCGCTCACGCCAGCTCGGGGTACGCCACCTCCCGTGCAGCCCGACATCGAGCCCCTGCGCCTCGGTGGCCTCGTCGACCCGGACCGAGGTGACCCGATCGATGATCCACAGCATGGCCAGGGTGAACCCAAACGCCCAGACGCTGGACAAGAGCGCCGCCGCCAGCTCCTTGAGGAAGAAGGTCGGGTTGCCGGCCAGCAGGCCGTGCCAGGGTGGCCGAAGGGCCACAGATCAGGCAGTGAGCCAGCAGACGACACGCACCACCCACCGCACGCGAGGCGACCGTTGGCGCTGGCGGCTGCATGGTGGCCGAGGCGGATGAGCTCGCGGGGACGGATGAGCCTTACGCATGAGTGTCATGAGCAGGCGAAGAGGCCACTCGGGTGGTCTCGTTGTCCTGCGCAGCGTGCCGGAAGGGCGTTGCGAGGCCGGGGTGCAAGAACAGCGGCCGAGCGGTGCTGGCAGGGGATGGGCGGTTGCCGGGTTTGGGGCAGAGGGGGTATACTGTGGGGGCGAAGTCTGAACTTCCTATCCACAAGCCTGGTATCCTCAGAACGCGCGGCATTGATCAGTCCTCGGTCGCCGACCGCTCGGAAAGGAGCACATCCGCCATGCAGATGACACTTGATCTGCCCAGCACCATCCACGACCGGCTTCGCCGGGCGATGGCGCGCGGCGTGGCTGAAAGCGAGGATGCGCTCGTTTCACAGGCCATCGAAGAGTTTCTGGATTCCCTGGACCGCGAGTGGATCGACGAGCAGTTCGCCGCGATGGCGTCCGACCCATCATACCAGGCACTCCAGTGCGATTTGGTCGGCGAGTTTGCCGCGCTGGATGAAGAAACCTGGCGGATGATCGAGCCGCCTGATGCAGCGCGGTGACATATATTGGGTCCGCTTGGACCCGACCGAAGGCTCCGAACAGGCGGGAACGCGTCCCGCCGTGATCGTGTCGCGCAATTCGATCAACCGTGCCAGCCCGGTCATCGTGGTTTGCCCCGTGACGAGCGCCTCCAACGTCACTCGGTTCTACCCCAGCGACGTGCTGGTCCAGGCACCTGAAGGCGGGCTGGCTGTGGACTCGGTCATCTTGACCCTGCAAGTCCGCGCAGTGGCCAAAGCGCGGCTCAGTCGGCGGCTGGGTGCGCTGAAGCCGGCAACGTTGCAGCGCCTCGATCACGCTCTCGACGTCACGCTCGATCTCGACCAACGACGATGACGGCCCGTAGTGTCCCCCCGACTCCGCGACGGCTCGCTACCGCTTCGAGAACGGCTCGCTTGTCGCCAGCGCCGGACCTCGCGGCGGTGGACGGGCAAGAGTCAGGCACAGGCATTCCGGCGGGGTGCCGACCTGGACAACGTGTCACGCCAGCTCGGGGTACGCCACCTCCCCGTGCAGCCCGACATCGAGACCTTGCGCCATCGTGTCGTTGGGCGACGGCGTGGTCAGCGTCACGTTGCGCAGGAAGGCGTTGTCCAGGTTGCCGATGATGCCGCCGGCGCCGCCGGAGAAGCACAGCGAGAAGCCGCACACGAACCAGATCAGCGTCGTCCAGCCCATCGACACATAGCTCTGCATCATGATCGCGAGCACGTTCTTGCGGTCGACCAGACCGCCGTAGAAGAACGCCAGCCCCGGCGTCATCAACATCACGAGGCTGGTGCAAAGCAGCATGAAACCGGTGTTGCCGGTGTCCAGGTTCGGCATGAGGTCTTCTCCTCCTTGGCTTGCCGTTCTTCCTCGGCTTGTTGCGCGTGCCGCGGCTGGTCCTTGCGTACGGTGGCTTGTCCTTGCGCACGGCCGGCGTGGCGCGGCATCGACCGCGCACCTGCGGGGGGCGGAACGGAGATGGCGCCCCTCTCGCGGCGGGGAGCCGGATGGTGCCACGAGCGACGGCGGATGTCAACCCGTGCTCGGGGCAACCAAGGCAAGGGGCGGGTGATCGCCACCCGCCCCTTTCGGCGCCCTCGCGGAGTGCTCTTGGCGCGGGCGCCGTCACGTCCCGGCCTGGTCTACGGGCAGCCGCACTTGTATTGCACCGGGTTGTACAGCGGGTGGTAGCTCTTGCCCCAGTCCAGCAGGCTGAGCCAGACGCGCAGGGTGTTGAACGCGCTGGGCGGCAGGTTGGGGTTGCAGGCCTGGCCCCAGCCGGCGATCGAGGTCGGATTGGCCAGGGCGCCGGCGATCACCGCCGGCGGCACCTTGTTTTCGAGGCCCGCGCACTTGTTCGCCTGCGGGTCCGGCGGCGGGAGCGTGGCCTGCACGCGCGTCGCCGTCGGTGTGACGTTGGGGTTCGGCGTGTTGGTCGGCCCGGTCTGAGGAGTCGGGGTCGGGGTCGGCGCGCCCGGGCGGAAGGGCGCGAAGACGTCGAGCTCCTCGCAGGCGGCGCCGGTGACGTCGGGATAGATCGCCCAGACGTCCTGGTAGGCGTCGATGTCGTTGCGCCCGCCGAGGGCGAACATACGCTTGTTAACGGGGTCCCAGGCGCCGGGGAAGAGGCGCCGGCCCATCACGCCCTTGGTGTTGTCCTTGGCCAGCCGCTCCCAGGTCAGCTTCGCGTTGGCGTCGCCGAGCTGGGCCAGGTTGACCCGCCAGGCGCCGGTCGAGTGGCTGGCGCCGTCGGGGACGCTGGACTGGGCGCGGCCCATCCAGGAGTAAAAGGTCTTGGTCCCCGCGTCGTAGGCGCATGCCCCCTCGCGCCGGCCGCCGAGGTAGGGGGCGGTGGGGTTGTTCGTGTCCTTGACCAGGTTGGTGAAGCGGCTGGAGATGTTCACCCAGGTGCCGTTGGTCGGGCTGCTCTTGAAGTCCAGCCACCAGACCTCGGCGTAGGTCGTGGCCGGTACCCGCTCGGGCGCGCCTTCCTGGCCGCCGAGCACGAAGATGCCGTCGACGCCGGCGTCCTGGTCGTGGACGTAGGCGGCACAGGTGCCGAAGCGCCGGATCGGGGCGGTGCCGCCGGGCCGCAGCTCGGTGATCTGGAACTTGCTGCCGACCTTCCTGGCCGAGTAGACCTTCTCCTGCGACTGGTCTTCGATCTCGTCGTTGAAGGTGCCCTGGCCGAAGACGATGCGGTTGCGCTGCGCGTCCCAGGCCGCGAACAGGCGCACCAGCTTGCCCTTGTTTTCCTTGAGGTCGCCGATCAGTTGGTCGGCGCCGCTGTTGGCGACCCAGC
>CAZCJG010000207.1:0-8670 GCA_964498575.1 uncultured Anaerolineales bacterium
ATCTCGTCCATCAGCGCCGCGTCGATCTGCAGGCGACCGCTGGTGTCGATGATCACGACGTCATGCGCATTGCGCCGCGCGAAGTCCAGCGACCGCAAGGCGATCTCCGGCGGCTCGGGCGCGGTGCCCTCGCTGTAGACCGGGATGCCGAGCTGGCGCCCCAGGGCCTCGAGCTGGTCGATCGCCGCCGGCCGGCGGGTGTCGCAGGCGACCAGGAGCGGGCGCTTGCCGCGCTTGCGCAGCATCAGCGCCAGCTTGGCCGCGGTCGTCGTCTTGCCGGAGCCTTGCAGGCCGGCCATCAAGACCACCGGCGGCGCGCCGCGGCCGATGTCGAGCGGCGCGGCCTGCCCCAGGGTGGTAATCAGCTCCTCGTGGACGATCTTGACCACCTGCTGGGCCGGCGTCAGCGAGCGCAGCACCTCGGCGCCGATCGCGCGTTCCTTGACCCGCGCCGTCAGGTCCTTGACCACGCCGAAGCTGACGTCGGCTTCGAGCAGGGCCAGGCGCAGCTCGCGCATCGCGGCGTCGACGTCGGCCTCGGTCAGCAGCCCCTTGCGGCCCAGGTTGTCGAAAACGGTTTGCAGCTTGTCGGTCAGCGCATCGAACATCGTGGTTGTCGGCCTTTCGTGCCGGAGATCATCAAACGTGCAATAATAGGGACGTCGGCCGGCTCGGTCAAGATGAGTTCCGAGGTCGGAGGTCCCGACACGCCCGATCCCTCGGAATCCGCCCATGCCCAGCCCCGACCTTGTAGCCGCGATCCGCCATGCCGACGCCACGCACGACCTGTTCAGCCAAGACGAAGCTGTCCTGGTGGCCGTCTCGGGTGGACCGGACTCGGTCGCCTTGCTCGCGGCCCTGCGCGCCTATGCGCCGGAGCGCGATCTGCGACTGACCGTCGGGCACCTAGACCACATGCTGCGGCCCGAGTCGGTCGACGATGCAGCCTGGGTAGCCCAGCTCGCGGCCGGCTGGGGGATCCCGGCGATCCTGGACGCGCGCGACGTGCGCCGGCTCGCGGTCGAGTCGGGTCGCGGGATCGAGGACGCGGCGCGCACCGCGCGCTATGCCTTCCTGGCCGCGGCCGCGCTGCGCTCCAACGCCACGACGGTCGCGGTGGCGCATCAAGCCGACGACCAGGCCGAGACCGTGCTGATGAACTTCGTGCGCGGCACCGGCCTGGCCGGTCTGCGCGGGATGACGCCCGCAGCCCGCTATCCCCTGACGGCCGCGCAAGTCGCGGCGCTGGAGGACGTCCGCGGCCCGAGGTCCGAAACCTGGCCGCCGCGCCTGGTCCGCCCGCTCCTCGACGTTCCGCGCGCCGAGATCGAAGCCTGGCTCGCCGAGCGTGGCATCCAGGCCCGCGTCGACGCGACCAACGCCGACCCCGCCTTCCTGCGCAACCGGCTGCGCACAAGCCTGATCCCGGCGATCGAGGCGCTGAACCCCGCCTTCAAGGACGCCCTCACGCGCAGCGCCGCGGCCACTGCCGGGGATCTGGACTTCGTCGAGCGCGCGGTAGATGCCGCCTGGTCCGACCTGGTCGGCGCCGCCTGGTCCAGCCCCGCCGAAACGCGGCCGAGCCACATCCGCATCGATCGCGCCATCTGGGATACCTTGCACCCCGCCCTGCAGCGGCGCCTGCTGCGGCGCGCGGCCGAGCGTTTGTCGGACAGCATCCGCGACCTCGGCTGGCAGCAGGTCGAGGATGCGCGGCGGACGATCGCGTCCGGTCACGGTGCGCAGAGCTTGCCCGGCGGCTTGCGGCTCTCTGTCGAACCCACGGGTTTCAGCCTCGGCCCGGCCCGCCCGGCGATCCCCCCCTTGCGCCTGTCGACCGAGCCGATGCCGATCGTCGTCCCCGGCAAGACGCACCTGCCCGGCGGCTGGGTGATCGTCGCCGAGCAGCGCCCGGCGCGGCCGAGCGACCTGGCGCCGCCGCGCGATCCCTGGCAGGCCTGGACCGACGCGGATGCGGTCGGTCCGCGCCCCGCAGTGCGCGCGCGCCTGCCGGGCGACAGCCTCCAGCCGCTTGGACTGGGCGGGCGCCACAAGTCGCTGCAAGACCTGTTCGTCGACCACCACATCCCCCAGGCCCAGCGCGACGGCTGGCCCGTGGTGGTGGCGGGCGACAGGGTAGTCTGGGTCCCTGGCCTGCGCCTGGACGAGCGCGCGCGGGTGCGGCCGGAGACGCGCCGGCTGCTGGTGCTGCGCGTGGAGACGCCGGAGGGGGTGGGGCGGTAGATCGGCCACCCTCACCCTATCCGCTTCAGAAACCCCTTCGGATTGTAGGTCGCGACATACCGCTCGCGCGCCGCGTCGACCTCGAACTCCGGGTGCGCCGCCAGGAAGTCATCGATGGCCGGCAGCGGGCCTTCGACCAGCCAGCCGAAGTCGTCGCCGGGCGGGAAGAGGTCCAGGATACCGTCTTCGACGATCAGGTAGCTGCCGGGGCTGACGAAGCCGGCGTACAGGTCGAGGTCGCGCCGCACCGCCTCGCGGCTGTGGTCGCCGTCGTGGATCACCAGCGCCGTCCGCCCCTGGCACAGCGCGGCCACCTTTCCGACGATCTCCGGCGCCGAGCAGTCGCCGGTCAGGGCGATGATGCGCGGGTGCTCGACCTGGAAGCGCGAGCGGTCCAGGTCGATCGACACCACTTCGCCCTGCCCGATCAGGTCCAGGAGCTGGGCGAAGAACAGCGTGCTCCCGCCCGAATGGCTGCCGATCTCGACCACCACGTCCGGCTTCACCTCCCACAGGATCTCCTGATAGATCCAGGCGTCCAGCGGGTTCTTCAGCGCCGGCACACCCATCCAGCGGCACCGGTCGAACACGATCTCGCGCTGGTGATAGGCCAGCCAGTCGCGCAGGCTCATCGCCCAGCGCGCGTCGTAGGCGGTGCCCGCCAGCCGCTTGGGGCGCCGGTATGCCTTGCGCCAGAGCGCGTAGGCGCGGCGCTTGAGGCGCTTCGCCGGGCTGCTGGGGCTAGCGGGACGAGAACCGGGGTCAGAATCAGCCGATGCTTCGATCATCACGTCTCCGTAGTCGGGGGCGCATACTTCTACCCCCCCGCAATCGCCCCGATGATGTAGTACGGCTCCGCCCCCGACGCGACGGCGTCGGGGAGCGGGGCGTCGGGGGAAGCGAAGGACAGGTCTTCCTTGCAGGCGAAGAAGCGCAGGAAGGGGCGGCGGGCCTGGGTGGCCGGGTCACGGATCGTCCCGCGCAGCATGGGGTAGCGCGCCTCCAGCGCGTCCAGGATCGCGCGCTGGGTGGCCGCGCCGTCGAGCTCGATCTGGACCTCGGCGTCGATGTCCGCCAGGGTTTCCAGCATCAAGGGGAGCCGGACGCGGATCATGGCAGGCTCTGCACTTCGACCGACAGCACGCCCGGCAGGTCGCGCACGATCGGCATCCAGGTATCGCCCCCATTCGCCGAGGCGTAGACCTGGCCGCCGGTGGTGCCGAAGTAGACGCCGCAAGGATCGAGCTGGTCGACCGCCATCGCGTCGCGCAGCACGTTGACGTAGCAGTTGCTCTGCGGGAGGCCCTGGGTCAGCGCCTCCCAGTCGTCGCCGCCGGTGCGGCTGCGGTAGACGCGCAGCTTGCCCTCGGGGGGGTAGTGCTCGGAGTCGCTCTTGATGGGGACGACGTAGACCGTGTCCGGCTCGTGGGCGTGGACGTCGACGACGAAGCCGAAGTCGGTCGGCAGGTTGCCGCTGACCTCGTGCCAATTCGCGCCGGCGTCGTCGCTGCGCATCACGTCCCAGTGCTTCTGCATGAACAGCACCGAGGGCCGCGCCGGGTGCATCGCGATGCGGTGGACGCAGTGGCCGACCTCGGCCTCGGGGTCGGGGATGTAGTTGGACTTCAGGCCGCGGTTGATCGGCAGCCAGCTCGCCCCGCCGTCGTCCGAGCGGAAGGCGCCCGCCGCCGAGATCGCGATATACATCCGCCCGGGCATGGTCGGGTCCAGGAGGATCGTGTGCAGGCACATGCCGCCCGCGCCCGGCGACCAGCTCGGGCCCGTGCCGTGGCCGCGCAGCCCGGACAGCTCCTGCCAGGTCTGGCCGGCATCCGTCGAGCGGAACAGCGCGGCGTCCTCCACCCCGGCGTAGACGGTGTCGGGGTCGGCCAGGGACGGCTCGAGGTGCCAGACCCGCTTGAACTCCCAGGGATGCGGCGTGCCGTCGTACCACTGGTGGGTGCCGGGGATGCCGTCGTAGGTGAACTCGTTGCCGACCTGCTCCCAGGTCTGGCCGCCGTCGCTGGAGCGGTGGACCACCTGGCCGAACCAGGCGCTGGACTGCGAGGCGTACAGCCGGTTCGGATCGGCCGGCGAGCCCTTCATGTGGTAGATCTCCCAGCCGCCGAAGTGGGGGCCGCTGACCTCCCACGTGTCGCGCTTGCCGTCCGACGTGAGGATGAAGCCGCCCTTGCGCGTCCCCACCAAGACCCGTACTCCGCTCATCAGGTACCTCCTAGCTTTAGCTTGCAATCCGGTCAGGCTCACCGGCGAGCCGCCCGGCCCGGCGGCCGAGCGAGAGATGTGGCGCCAGGGAATCTAGCACGGATGTTCGCAAAACGCAAGTCCCGCACCGCCGCGCGCCGCCACGCCCCTACGCTGCCGCCACCAGCCCCATCCGCCGCTTGAGCTCGGCCAGCTTGGGCTCGGCGATCGCCGCCGCCTGCTCGGCGCCCAGGGCCAGCAGGCGGTCCAGCTCGGCCGGATCGGCCATGAAGCCCTGGTAGCGCGCCTGCAAGGGGGCGATCTCGGCGATCACGACTTCCGCCACGCGCCGCTTGAGGTCGCCGTAGCCGCGCGCGTCGGCGAAATCCGCCTCGACCTCGGCCACGGGCTTGCCGGTGACGGCCTTGTAGATCGACAGCAGGTTGTTCACGCCGGCCTTGCCCGGGTCGGCGCTGAAGCGGATCTCGTTGCCGGAGTCGGTGACGGCGCGGCGGACCGCCTTGTCGATGGTCTTGGGATCGTCCAGCAGGCGGATCGCGTGGCCTTCGACATGCGCCAGGCTCTTGGACATCTTGACGCTCGGATCGTCCAGGCCCATAACACGCGCGCCGACCTCCGGGATGATCGGGCGCGGCACGACGAAGAAGTCGCCGAAGTGGTGGTTGAAGCGCTGCGCGATGTCGCGCGCCAGCTCGACGTGCTGCTTCTGGTCGTCGCCCACCGGCACCTCGTCCGTGTCGTAGAGCAGGATGTCGCCGGCCATCAGCACCGGGTAGTCCAGCAATCCCGCCAGCACGCTCTCCTGCTTGGCGGCCTTGTCCTTGTACTGTGTCATCCTGAGGAGCCAGCCCAGCGGCGTGACGCAGTTGAGCAGCCAGCTCGCCTCGGCGTGGGCGCGGACGTGGCTCTGGATGAACAGGGTGCAACGCGCCGGGTCCAGCCCCGCCGCCAGCAGGATCGCCGCGACCGACCGCGTCTGCCGGCACAGCGCTTCGGGGGCCTGCGCCACGGTCAGCGCGTGCAGGTCGACGACGCAGAAGAAGTTCTCCTTCTCGGCCTGCCGCTCGGCCCAGCCCTTGATCGCGCCAAGGTAGTTGCCGATGTGGATGTTGCCGGTCGGCTGGATGCCGCTGAAGACGCGCGGGCGGTTGGACATGGGAGAGGATTATAGCGAAGGGAGGGCTGAATCGCGGATGGGCAGGAGGACACGGAGAAACGGACGTCTCGGGTGATCGTCTCGGATGAGATCGTGGCGCGTGCCGGCGGGTGGAGAACAGCCTCCGCGGGCGCCCTAGAATCCCTCCATCGCGCCGAGGTCTGCCACCGCCGCGGGCAGGCTTGCGACGCGGCCGACCAGTGCCAGGCGGTTGGCGCGCAGCGCCGGGTCCTCGGCCATGACCAGCACCGCGTCGAAGTAGGCGTTGATCGCCGGCGCCAGCGCGGCCAGGGTGTTGAGCACGGCGCCGAGGTCGCCCTGGTCCAGGTGTGCCGTCGCCGCCTCGAAGGCCTCGTGGAGCACGGTCTCGGCCGGCTCGACGAAGGCCTCCGGATCGACCTCCGTGGGCAGGTCCGCCCGCCCGCGCACGATGCGCGCGCAGCGGGCGTAGGCGGTCAGCGTCGCCACCCAGTCCGGCCGGGCGACGTGCGCCTCCAGTGCGCGCACCGCCTGGGTGGACGCGGCCGGGTCATGACCCTGGGCGGCCAGCACCGCCGCCACCGCGTCGGCCGCGTGACCGGCGTCGCGAAGCTGCCCCTCCAGGCGCCGGCGCAGGAAGTCCAGCACCTCCGCCTTCACCGCGTCGGCGACCGGCACGGGCAAGCCGGCCGCGGCGTCGTCGACCGCCGTGCGCAGGTCCAATGCCAGCCCGCGCTGGGCCAGGATCGTGGTGATGCCCAGCGCCGCCCGCCGCAGGGCGTAGGGATCGTTCGTGCCCTTGGGCTTCAGGCCGACCGCGAACAGGCTGACCAGGCTGTCCAGCCGGTCCGCCAGCGCCAGGGCGGTGCCGGGGCCGGTCCGCGGCAGCTCGTCCCCCGCGCCGCGCGGCAGGTACTGTTCGTAGATCGCCTCGGCGACGGCGGCCGGCTCGCCGCCGAGCCGGGCGTAGGCGCGGCCCATCACCCCCTGCAGGCTGGTGAAATCGACCACCATCGCGGTCGCCAGGTCGCTCTTGGCCAGCGCGGCGGCGCGGCGCGTGGCGGCGCGATCGGCCTCGGACAGGCCAAGGCGCTCCGCCATGCGCAGGGCGAGCCGTTCCAGGCGCGCGACCTTGTCGTGCATCGACCCCAGCTCGGCCTGGAAGGTCAGCCCGGCCAGCGCCGGCGTGTAGGCGTCCAGCGGCTTTTGCGTGTCCTGCTTCCAGAAGTAGGCCGCGTCTGCGAAGCGCGCGCGCAGCACGGCGGCGTTGCCGTGGCGCACCGCGTCGGGATCGACGCCGGCCCGGTTGGCGACGGCGACGAAGCGCGGCAGGAGCCGGCCGTCCGGCCCGAGCACCGGGAAGTAGCGCTGGTGCTTTTTCATCACCGTGACCAGCACCGCGTCCGGCAGGGCCAGGTACTCCGGCTCGAAGTCCCCCAGAATCGCGCGCGGCTGCTCGACCAGGCCGGCGACCTCGCGGGCCAGGGCGGGATCGTCCGCCACCCGGCCGCCGATGCCCGCCGCCAGGGCCTGGACCTGGCGCAGCAGCTCGGCCTGGCGCGCCTCGGGGTCGACCTGGATGCCGTGGGTGCGCATCACCTTGCGGTAGTCCTCGGCCGCGGCGATCGGCAGCTCGGGCGAGGCCGGCCGCAGCCCGCGCGTCACCCGACCGGCGGCCAGGCCCGCGAAGCCAACCGGCACCACCGCCGTGCCGTGCAGCGCGACCAGCCAGCGCACCGGGCGCGAGAAGGCTTGGCCGCTGGCGTTCCAGCGCATCGCGCGGGCGAAGGGCAGGCCGGCGAGCAGGCCCGGCAGGCGTTCGGCCAGCACCTCGCCCGCCGGCCGCCCGGCCTCGCTCCGCGTCGCGGCGATGCGCGCCTCGCCCTTCTGCTCCAGCGTGAACATCTCGGCCAGCGCCACGCCGGCGCTGCGCGCGAAGCCCTGCGCGGCCGGCGTCGGGCGGCCCTCGGCGTCGAAGGCGGCACGGACGGGCGGGCCGACCACCTGGGTCTCGCGGTCCGCCTGCCGCGGCGCGAGGCCGGCGACCTGGACCACCAGCCGCCGCGGCGTGCCGGCCACTTCCACCCCGGCGTGGGCCAGCCGCAGCTCGTCCAGCAGCGGCGGGACGCGCTCGGCCAGGGCCGAAAGCGCGGCGTTCAGATCGCCGACGGGAAGCTCTTCGGTGCCGACTTCGAGGATGAAGTGGGCGGGGGTGGAGGGTGGGGATGGTTCGGTGGACGCGGTGGACATACTGGACGCAGTGGGGGCGGGGGACTCGGTGGAGGCTGGGCCCGTGCTGGGCTGGGGCGGCGGGTTGTCGGTTTGGCCGGCTACCCAGGTGCGGGCGGTGGGGTCTTCGCCTAGCGGGAACTCCAGGGCGCGGCGTTCGTCGAGGTAGGTTTCGGCGACGCGGCGGGCGAGCTTGCGCATGCGGCCGAAGAAGCGCGCGCGCTCGGTGACGCCGACGGTGCCGCGCGCGTCCAGGACGTTGAAGACGTGCGAGCATTTGAGGACGTAGTCGTGGGCAGGGCGGACCAGGCCGTGGTCCAGCGCCAGCTCGGCCTCGGCCTCGTAGAGATCGTAGATCTGCCGCAGCCGGTCGACGTCGGCCAGGTCGAACCAGTAGCGGCTGGTCTGGACCTCGCCGGCGAGGAGCACGTCGCCGAAGGTCACGCGC
This sequence comes from uncultured Anaerolineales bacterium, assembly GCA_964498575.1. Classification (GTDB taxonomy): domain Bacteria; phylum Chloroflexota; class Anaerolineae; order Epilineales; family Epilineaceae; genus CAZCJG01. Next base: position 8,283 of record CAZCJG010000207.1, read on the forward strand.
TGGTTCCAAAGGAGGTCCTTGAAGTGGCGGGCGTCCTGCAGGGCCATCAGGATGCGGTCCAGCCCGTAGGTGATCTCGATCGACACCGGGTCGAGGTTGAGCGAGCCCGCCTGCTGGAAATAGGTGAACTGGGTGATCTCCAGCCCGTCCAGCCAGACCTCCCAGCCCAGCCCCCAGGCGCCGAGCGCCGGCGACTCCCAGTTGTCCTCGACGAAGCGCACGTCGTGGCGGTCCAGGTCGATCCCGATCGCGGCGAGGCTGGCGAGGTAGAGGCCTTGGGGATCGCCGGGATCCAGCTTGAGGATCACCTGGAACTGGTGGTGGCGGCCCATGCAGTTGGGGTTCTCGCCATAGCGCGCGTCGTCGGGCCGGATGCTCGGCTCGACGT
>CAZCJG010000208.1:0-8658 GCA_964498575.1 uncultured Anaerolineales bacterium
CCGTACCCGGACGCCTCGATCGCGCTCGTCCGGGCCGTCGGGCGACACCTGGGGTGAGGCGGCCTTACCGCCGGCCGGGGTGATCGGCCGCGCCTCGCCGCCGGCGAGGTCCTGGCGGTGCAGCCGGCCGCCGGGCGCGGCGGCGAAGTAAGCCTGGCCGGCGTGGACGGTGAAGTCCCCCCCGCCGTAGCCGACCTCGGCGCGGACGTTGAAGGCGCGGGTCAGGTCGCGCGGCGCGTCGCCGCCGGCGCTCTGGGCGACCAGCACGTTGTCGGCGGAGCGCCCTTCGAGCCAGACCAGGGTCCGCCCGTCGGAGTCCCAGGCGACATCGCTCAGCCGGCGGTCCAGCGCCAGCTCGCGCGGCGTGATCGGGCTGGGCCAGAGGCCGTAGGGGGTGGGGTGGGTGTCGGGCATGATGGTTCACTCCCAAGCCAGGTCGTCGATGGTCTGAGGGATACCTTCCCCATGACGCATTCGATCGAGGGCGGAATACAGACGGATGGCGTTGGCCGGCGACCGGAGCAGATGTACGGTCTCGATCAGCCCGGACAGCTCGTCTGCCGCGATCAAGGCAACGTCCTGTGCGCCCCTGCGCTCGATGATCACAATCTCGCGGCGTTGGATCACGTCTTCCCAAAGCGCGGCGAGCTCGGTGCGAGCCTGGTCGTAGGTCACTCGGATGGTCATGCGGTACTCCGAAATCGAACGGCCCGACTGTACACCATCGCCAAGTGGGATGCAAGCGCCGTCGCCGTTCCGCTTCCAGGCCGTGTTTGACCGTAAAGAGTTGGAACTGCGGCAACGCCGTCTACAATTTCCGCCGGGCGGCGATCCGGCGGCCGGCGCGTCGCGGTTGCACGCGCGACGGGGACACCGCTCGATCCCACCCATCATTCAGAACATCCACAGACATTGCAACAGTGCCCCAGGAGCAAAACATGGCCATCGGACCCGTACAAATCATCGCCTTCGCCTTCGATCGAACCGACCTCTTCCGCGGCGAGATCCTGACCGAGCTGGGCCGGTTGCGCCGGCACGGCATGATCCGCGTCGTCGACCTGTTCTTCGCCAAGAAGGACGCCGCGGGCGAGCTGATGACGGCCGAGATGAGCCAGCTCTCGGCCGAGGAGAAGAAGGAGTTCGGCCACATCGTGCGCGGCCTGGTCGGGCTGGGCGCCGGCGGGGCGGTCGAGCCGGACTCCGATGGGTCCGGCCCGGAGCTGCTCGAAAGCGCCGGCCCGTCGGTCGGGCTGAGCGCCGAGGACTTGCACCAGCTCGTGGCCGATCTGCCGCCGGACAAGGCGATCGGCATCTTGATGTTCGAGCATACCTGGGCGGTGCCCTTGCGCGACGCGATCACCCGCGCCGGCGGGATGGCCGTGGCGCAGGGCTTCGTCACGCCGCAGGCGCTGGTGATGGTCGGCGCCGAGCTGCGGGCGATGGCCGAGATGGCCGAGACGATCGAGGCCGCCGAGAACGTCAAGACCATGGCCCTGCTCGAAGCCCTCGTGGCGGTCGAGGAGGCCGAGGAGATGATCGCCATCGCCGACGAGGTCAAGACCGCCATCGCCGCCGACGTCCTGCGCACCTTGATGCTGGCCGACTTCATCGAGCAGGCGGCGGTCGACGAGGCGCTGGAAGTTCTCGCCACGGCCGACCTCATCGAGGCCGAGGCGCTCGCGCGCGCCGAGTCCGCCGCGGCGCTGGCCAGTCCCGCCGGGTCGTCGACCACCAACGGGCACGCATCGTAATCCGGACGCATTCCGGCAGGCTTGTCGAGCAGTGGCGCACCGAGCAACCGCGCACCGGGCAGTGGCGCACCGGGCAGTGGCGCACCGGGCAGTGGCGCACCGGGCAACCGCGTCGGCCCTGGTCCTGGCGACGCTGCTGCTGGCCTGGGCAGGCGGAGCGATGGCGCCGCCGCTGGCAACCGGCCTCCGCCTGGCCGCCGCTCCCGCGGACGCCCGCGCCGACGGCCCCGCTCCCGCGTCCGCTCCCGCCGACGACCCGCCGGGCGATCCGTTCGCCTGCCGCGGCGCCGATCCTACGACCGGCGCGCCGCTCTCGTCGCGGACGGTCGCGCCGGCGACCATCGCCTTGTGCGAGACGGCGACGATCACGACGCGGCTGCGGGCTGTCTGCGGTCCGCCGCCGCTGCATGTGGTGGTCAACGTGGATCGCTCAGGCTCGATGGTCGGCCGGCCGATCGCGGATGCGCGGGCGGCGGCGCAGGCGCTGGTGCAGGCGCTGGACCTGCCGGCGAGCCCCTACACGCGGGCCGCGCTGCTCTCGCACGGCGATCCGCCGACGGTGGACGTCGCGCTGACCGCCGACCCGGCCGCGCTCCGGGCCGGCATCGACGGGCTGGCGGTGGCGGACGCCAACGTGCCGGACAACCTGCCCGGCGCGATCGACGCGGCGCGCGAGCTGCTCGTCCAGGCCGGCCGCGGCGCCGAGATCGAGCCCATCTCCGTGATGGTGGTGCTCTCGGATGGCGGGCAGTCCTACGCCGCGCCGCAGGTGGTGGATGCCGGCGCCCGCGCGCGCGCCGCCGGCATCCTGGTGGTGCCGGTCTGCGTGAAGAACAGCCTGGCCGACTGCCCGACGCTGGGCGAGATCGCCACCCGGCCCGATCTGGCCTTCGAGGTCGCCGGCACCGCCGGCCTGGCCGAGCTGTTCGGCGCGATCGCGCGCCGGGTCCGCGCGATCGCCCTGCCCGAGCTCGTGGTCGAGGAGACCCTGCCCGAGGGTCTCGCGCTGGTGCCCGGCAGCACGATCCCGGTGCCGGAGATCGGCCCCGGCGGGCAGCGGCTCGCCTGGCGGCTGGGCTTCGTGCCGTCCGGCGGCGTCACGCTGACCTACGCGGTCGCCCCGCGCTGGACCGGCCGCTTCGCGCTGGCCACGCCGCGGGCGGTGTTCCGCGATCCCCACCGGCGCGAGGTCGCCCTGCCCGTCCCCACCGCCGCCCTCGCGGTCGAAGGCGCCTGCGGCCTGGAGACCGCGACGCCGACCACGGCGCCGACGGAGACGCCCAGCCCGACACCCAGCGCCACGCCGTCCCCGACCGCGACCGCGACGCCGGTGCCGCGGCCGCTGTTCCTGCCGGTCCTGTTCCGCAACCAGTGCCTCACCCGCGATCGCCCGGCCGACGTCGTGCTGCTTTTGGACGCGTCGCTGAGCATGGGCGAGGCGACCTCGGCCGGGCGGACCAAGCTGGCGGCGGCGCAGGAAGGCGCGCGGCGCTTCGTCGCCTTGATGCGGCCGGAGGACCGGACGGCGGTGCTGGCCTTCAGCGCGGGGGTGGGCCGGGCGGTCGGGCTGACCGCCGATCCCGGCGCGCTCCTGGCGGCGATCGACGGGATCGCGCTTTCGGCCGGGACGCGCATCGACGTCGCGCTCTACGCCGCCGCGGCGGAGCTCGCCGGCCCGCGCCGCCGGCCCGACAGCCGCGCGGCGATCGTGCTGCTGACCGACGGCCGGCCCAGCGAGAACACCGCGCCCGCGGTCCTGGCCGCCGCCGAGGCCGCGCGCGCCTCGGGCGCGACGGTCTTCGCGATCGGCGTGGGCGACGCGGTCGACCGCGCCCTGCTGGTCCGCGCGGCGGGCGACGCCGGGCGCTATTTCCCGGCCGGCGACGGCGAGGCGCTGGGCGAGATCTACCGACAGATCAGCGAGAAGATTCCCTGCAACTGAGGCCGATATGCGCAGGGCGGTCACGAGGACCGCCCCACGCAAGTCATACCTTCGCATCCGGCGGCAGCACGGGCACCACGGGTGGGGACGCGGGCGGCGCGGCGCCCGCCGCCGGACTTTGTGGGTCGGTGCGCGTCACCTGGTGATACATCGAGATCCAGCGCATCATGTCCTCGTCGCGGCGCTCCTGCTCGGCGTGCTGCTGGCGCAGCTCGCGCTCGTGCATGCGGGCGAAGATCTTGGCCTGCACGCTGGCCGGGCGGTGGACGTAGTCGAAGGTCAACATGCCGCCGCCGCCGGCGGTCTCGATGATCACGTTGCCGTAGTTGAGCATGTTGGCCACGATGTTCGGCTTGGTGTAGCGCACATCCTGGATCTGCGCCAGGGCCGCCTGGCGCCGCTCGGAGAAGAAGCCCAGCGGCAACTGCTCGATGTCGATGACGTGATCGTAGGTGAGCTGGTAGATGTCGTTGCGCCAGTCCGCGAAGCGCCAGCCGAGCCAGGCCAGGGCGAGCAGCCAGAAGGGAGTGATCCACGGCCAGGCGACCGTGGCGCCGGTCGCCGCCGCCTCGCCCGCCGCCGCGGTGGCCGCGGTCGCGCCGCTGGAGGTCGCCGTCGCCAGCAGGTCCTGCGCAATCATCCAGCCCATCAGCAGGGTCAGCGCGGTGGTCAGGCAAAACGGGAGGAAGGCGTGGCGGATCAGCACCCACCAGTGCTTGCGCCAGGTGATCGTGCCGTTCTCGTCCTCCATCGCCGTCCATAGGCCGATCACGCCGCCCAGGCCGAGCAGCCCGCCGGTACGCTGGACCCGCGCGCGACGCTGGCTCATCACCGACAGCGGCGTGCCGCTGACCATCACCGCCGGCGCCTGGCCGGTGGCGGCGCGGACCTTCTGCTCGACCACGCGCTGGCGCTCGTGGCCGACCATCGCCTTGGCGAGCTCGATTTGCCTGAAGACCGCCTCGCGGATGCGCCCGGGCTTCGGCACGGTGGTGAACTTCATCAGGCCGCGCGTGCCGGCGGTCTGGATCGTGATGTCGCCGTAGCCGAGGACGCGGGCGAACAGGCTGGGCTGGACCACGCGGACGTCCTGGATGCGGTCGAGCCGGGCGGCGCCCTCGCTGGCGTTGATGAACGGGGTGCGCTCGCTGTGGACGAGGCGGCGGTTGGTCAGGATCAGGCGATCGTAGCGCCAGTCGAAGAACAGCCACACGCCGAAGAGCACCGACATCCCCAGCCCGAGGCCGGCGGCCGAGAGCATGGTGGCGGTCGACGGCAGCACCCACGAGAGCACGAAGGCGATCGCGACGAAGGGCAGGAAGGCCAGGAGTGGCAGGATGATGAGGCGCGGCACGATCGCCACCCAATGCCGCCGGTAGCAGCCGATCTCGTACTCGCCCGGGATCGCGCTGCCCGTCACCGGCACCTTGATCTGCGCGCGCAAGGGCTCGGGCAGGACGAGCTGGTCGATCAGCCCCGGGTAGGCCGACAGGACTTCCCACAAGCGCGCGGCATCGGCGTAGAGCATGGTCGCGGCGTCGCTGACCACCGCCGAGTGGGTGCGCGGCGTGCCCGCGAAGACCCCGCGCAGGCCGATCACCTGGCCGATCCCGCGCAGGCCGAGCTGATCCACCCCGCCGCCGGGCCTGTAGCGCTGCATCGAGACCACGCCCTTGGCGATCACCCACAAGGTGGTGTCGACGTCGCCTTCACGCGCGATAACGGTGCCCGGCGAATAGCTCGCCTGGCTGAAGAGCGGCGCGAACAGAACCAACCGCTCGGGATCGTCGTGGGCCAGCTTGCTGAACAGCTCCGCCGACGCCAGGTAGCCGACGATCTCCTGGAGCGCCGGGTCCAGAGCGGGCGCGGTGGCTGAAGCCGGGATCGACGGGTTCATCATGCGGTGGCGGACCTTGGCGAGCGCTGAAGCCGGAGCGAAGCGGCCGCCGCGAGGGCGGCGCGGCACACTATAGGCGGGCCGGGGCGGCGGCGCAAAATCCGAGGCGGCGCGGGTGGCCGCGCCGCGTGGCAGGTGCCGCGCCGGCCCTCCCAGGCGACTGCTACAGGTACGCCTTGACCTGCTCCGCCGCCCGCCGCGTCATCCCCGGCACCGCCGCGATCTCGTCGACCGACGCGGCGCGCACGCGGGCCAGCGAGCCGAAGTGGACGAGGAGCATCCGGCGTCGCTTGGGGCCGATGCCCGGCACTTCGTCCAGGCTGCTGCGCAGACCCGCCGTGTGGCGCAGCTTGCGGTTGTAGGTCACCGCGAACCGGTGCGCCTCGTCCCGCGCGCGCTGCACCAGGTAAAGCGCCTGGCTGTCGCGCGGCAGCATCACGGGATCGCGCTGCCCCGGCCGGTACAGCTCCTCCAGGCGCTTGGCCAGCGAGGCCAGCGGCAGGTCGTCCAACCCCAGCGAGGCCAGCACCGCCGCCGCCGCCCGGAGCTGCCCCTTGCCGCCGTCGATCAGCACCAGGTCCGGCGTCTTCTCGAACGAGGTCTGCGCGCCACCGCCGTCGCCGGTCGGGGAAGCGACGGTGCCGGCCACGGGACCGGCCGTCCCCGTGTTCGCGTCGCTCCCCGCCACGGGACCCGCCGCCCCCGGGTTCGCGTCGCCCTCCGCGGATGTCGCCGCGACGCCCGTTTCGGCCAGACCCTCGGCGCGATAACGCGCCAGGCGCTGGAAACGCCGGGTCAGCACCTCGGTCATCGCGGCATAGTCGTCGCCGCCGGTGGCGCTTTGCACGCGGAAGTGGCGGTAGTCCGCCCGCAGCGGCGCGGCCTCCTCGAAGACCACCATCGATCCCACCGTCTGCGTCCCCTGTAAGTGCGAGATGTCGTAGCACTCGATCCGCCGCGGCGGGCGCGGCAGGCCCAGCGCGGCTTGCAGCTCGCCCAGCGCCTCGGCGGCGGTGTCGGGGCGGGTCTCGGCGGCGTGGGCGGCGGCCAGCGCGCGCAGGGTCTCGGCGGCGTTGTCGATCGCCACGTCGACCAGCTCGCGCTTGCGGCCGCGCTGCGGCACGGTGATCCGCACCTTGGTCCCGCGCTTGCCCGACAGCCAGCGCTCGATGATCTCGCTCTCGACGATTTGCTCCGGCACCACGATCTCGCCCGGCACCAGCGCCGTCTCGTCGTAAAGCTGCTTGATGAACTCCGCCAGCACCGCCCCCTCGGCCTCCTCGTCCGTGCCCGCTAGCTGGAAGGTCTCGCGGCCGATCAGCTTGCCGTCGCGCACGAAGAACACCTGCGCCACCGCCGAGCCGTCCTCGCGCGCCAGGGCGATCACGTCCTGGTCCGCCAGGGTCGGCGCGATGATCCGCTGCCGCTCGGCCACCTGCTCGATCGCCGCGATCCGGTCGCGCAGCCGCGCCGCCTGCTCGAACTCCAGGCGCTCGGCATGGGCCTGCATCTCCGTGCGCAGCTTATCCAGCACCGGCTCGGTCTCGCCCTCCAGGAAGCGGCACAGTCCGGCGATCATCGCGCGATAGCCGGCCCGATCGACCGCGCCGATGCACGGCCCCAGGCACAGCCCGATGTCGTGATACAGGCAGGCGCGCGGGTCCTGGCCGGTGATCGTGCGGTTGCAGTCCAGGTACGGGAACACCTTGCGCAGCGCCTCCAGCGTCTCGTGCATCGCCCCGGCCGAGGTGTAGGGCCCGAAGTAGCGCGCGCCGTCCTGCACCACCCGGCGCGTGGCGTAAACCGTCGGGAAGGCATCCGCCCAGGTGACCTTGATGTACGGGTAGCGCTTGTCGTCCTTGAGCACCACGTTGTAGCGCGGGCGGTGCTGCTTGATCAGGTTCATCTCGAGCAGCAGCGCCTCGAGCTCGCTGCCCGTCACAATCCACTCGACCGAGGCGATCTGCGTCACCAGCCGGTGCGTCTTGGGATCGTGCACCGCCGCCTTGTGGAAGTAGGACCGCACCCGATTCCGCAGGTTCACCGCCTTGCCGACGTAGATCACCTCGCCCTCGGCGCCGAAGTACTGGTAGACGCCGGGCTTGGCCGGCAGGCCGGCGAGCTGGGGGGCGAGGTCGGGGCGGAGCATGGGGGCTACGGGGACACTGGGTAAGGTGCTACAGGTTCATGAGATGGCGCAAGATGCGCTCTACCTCGTGCAGAGATGGCGATCCCACCGCTCCCAAACGATGCGACAGCCGCTCTCGCGCGACTGACCGAACGCCCTCACAGATGATCGTGGATTCGTGCAACAGACCACCCTCCGGCGGCTTGACAACCACCCGCGATCGAATTCCTCGATTGCGCGACGTGATCGGCACGACGATTACGAGTTCCGCCGGCCCGCGGTTGAAGACATCGTCGGAGATGACGAGCACGGGGCGACGACCAGCCTGCTCATGGCCGCGAGTGGGATCCAAGTCCGCGAGCCACACCTCTCCGCGCAGGGGATGTGGCCGCAGGGTGGTCACCATCAGCTCGCCTCGTCGGCCTTGTCGTAGGCCGCGAGATCGTCGCGGTCTCCAAGATCCATCAAACCGTCTTCAAGCGTTGCCTCCCAAAGCTCGAATTCCTCCCTAATCTCGCGAGCCACGGCGTCGTCCTCAAGCGCAGCGGAATACGAGGCATTGACAGCCTCCAGAAACCGACGTCGGCGGTAGGCATCGATTGCTTCCTCCAACACGGCCTGCATCGACTCACCCGCCTCGTCGGCCAGGTCACGGAGCGAATCGCGCGTGGATTTCCGAATCCGAATCGTCGTGCTGCTCATTGTGTAGACTCCTCAATCTACAGATTAGCATACCTCGACCAACGAGACAAACGACCGGATTGTCTGAAGTGTTTCTCATGCTGCCCCCCAAACCACGCCCGCCCCACGCCAAACCGCCGCTCAACCTGCGCTCAACCCGCGAACGTGAAAAATGCGTGCGTTTGCGTGTTCGTGGGATTGGAAGGGGCGGGCGGGGCTGCTAGAATCGCGGCACCCACGCCACGCGTCCTAGCGCCAC